>JBCDKA010000057.1:0-23008 GCA_038747195.1 Pseudomonadota bacterium | reverse complement strand
TCCAGCCCTTTCGCGCGACCGGTACGCGAACGGCTTTGTGAGATGGAAATTCCGTACGTGCTCCGAAGCTGCGGCCGCAGCTCGATGCGAGACTGGGTGCCGCCGCCGGTGCGAAAGGCGCTTAACGTGCCTCCTTCCGCGGCGCTGCCGAATCGACGAGACCTGCTGGAACGCGCCGGCCAAATTTCTATTCCCTGTCTGTATGACCCGAACTCCGAGACGCTGATGTTCGAATCGCGCGCAATAAAGCGGTATCTCCGAGAGACTTACCGCTGATCACCGCGCTCCGAATCACGTGAGTCGCCGAGCCATGCGCTCTTTTCCCGGCATCCTGCATCGCGTCCCTGCAGTCAATGGCGAGCAGCGGAATTGGCAGGCCTGTTCGGCAACGTGTAGTGTTAGACTTTAGTCCCGATCTTTGGAGTTGCGAAATGAACCGAGTAGGGTTGATGGTGTTCCTGGGATTCGTTCTAGCGGGCTGCCAGACGGTTCCGTCTGACCCTAATCAGCTGCCGCTCGAAGCGTCTGAGGGAGTCAAGGCCTATTTTGAACCCGGAGCAGATAAGGCCGAAGCCGCTGCAAATATTCGCTGCGAAAAGCGGCGCAAAACGGGTACCCGGATGACCAAGCGGGTTTGCCGAACCAAAGATGAGGTCGCAGGCGCTCCGCGGCGGCGCGTGCTGCACCGCTGGCGAGAGGTGGACGCTGCCCTGAACGGCGGTGGCTAGCCCAATAGACTCAAACTCGCCCTTCAATCCGAACTGAACCCTGGCAGCGATATCCTTGCGGGCCACGCGGGCAGCCGTTTAAGTCTCTTATAATTTGCGCATGAGCGATTCCGATCCCCTTTACCCACCCATCGAGCCTTTTGAAACCGGATACCTGGATGTGGGTGATGGTCACCAGCTTTATTACGAACAGTCGGGCAACGCTGACGGGGCGCCGGTGGTGGTGCTGCACGGCGGGCCGGGGGGCGGCAGCGGGCCGAAGCTGAGGCAGTTTTTTGATCCGGACCACTATCGGATCGTGATCTTCGATCAACGTGGCGCGGGTCTCAGCCGCCCTCACGCGAGCCTGGAGAGCAACACCACGCAGCACCTGATCGGCGATATCGAGCGCCTTCGCGAGACGCTTTCGGTTTCTCGCTGGCAGGTTTTTGGTGGGTCCTGGGGCAGCACGCTCGCGCTCGCCTACGCTCAGGCGCACCCCGATCGCGTTTCCGAGCTGGTGCTGCGCGGTGTCTTTATGCTTCGCCCGAAAGAGCTTCATTGGTTTTACCAGTACGGGGCCAGCGAGATCTTTCCGGACGCGTGGCAGCACTACCTGGCTCCGATTCCGGAAGCTGAGCGGGGCAACCTCCTGGAGGCCTACCATCGTCGACTGACGCACGAGGATGAGTCGGTACGAATGGAAGCGGCTCGCGCGTGGTCCATCTGGGAAGGTTCGACCAGTTTTTTGCACCCGAACGAAGCGGCTCGCACGGAGTTTGGGGAGCCGGCTCGAGCCTTGTCGATGGCGCGAATCGAGTGCCATTACTTTCTCAACCAGGGCTTTATGGCTCCAGACCAACTGCTGAGCAACATCGACCTGATCAGGCATATTCCCGGCGTTATTGTTCAGGGGCGCTACGACGTGGTGTGCCCGCCGGCCAGCGCGTGGGAGCTGCACGCCGCGTGGCCCGAGTCCAAACTGGTGATGGTGCCGGACGCGGGTCATTCAGCCTTCGAAACCGGCAACGCGGCGGCGTTGATCCAAGCGACCGATCACTTTGCCGCGGCGGCAAACCCGCCCGACTAGCGGGTTACCTGATCGGGTCCATCAAGCCGTATAGACCTCACCAAAGATTCGACTGAAGGCGCGGAGATCCTCAAGGCGCCCCATGCTGACGCGTATATGATTGGGATAGCCGGCGAAGACTCGACCGATCATCACTCCGGAGTTCCGCATCTGATTGCCAAACTCGGCGGCGCTGCGGCCGATGTCGGCATACACAAAGTTTGTGCTGGACGGGAGTGGCTCCACCCCATGCTGCCGCAAGCAGTCGTTGACGATCTTGCGGCCGCTGTCGATTTGCTGGCGGGAGAACGCAACAAACTCCTCATCACCATAGCTCGCGATGCCAGCGGCCAAGGCGATGGAGCTCGGCCACGACATCACGTGTGAGCGCAGCTTCTCCATCAGGTCGCTCCGTCCCATGGCGTAGCCCATCCGCATGCCGGCCATGCCGTAGACCTTGGAGAAGGTCCGGGTAACGATCACGTTTTCGTCCGCTTTGACCAGGTCCATCACCGTGGCGGAGGCCGGGTCCTCGGCAAGTTCGTTATAGGCTTCATCCACAAGAACCGTTGCGCGCTTGCCCACCTCGCGACAGAAGTCGCGCAGCTCCGCGCCGTCCAGCGGCAGGCCGGTCGGGTTGTTGGGGTTGCAAACGTAGACCAGCGAGGTGTCGTCGGTCACCGCGGCGGCCATGGCCGCCAGGTCGATGGCCAGGTCCGACCGCAGGGGTAGGGTCTGGACGGAGAGCCCGGCACGTCTCGCATACATCAGATGTGATGAATAGGTCAGCGAGGGCGCAAGAATACGTCCCTCTTTCCCCCACGCGGCCGTGGCGGCGCACAGCGCCTCGTTCGATCCGGTGCTGATGACGACGTTATCTCGGCTGACGCCTTCACCGTCAGCGATGGCGTCGCGAAAAGCCGTCCGTAGATCCCAGGAATAATAGGCGCCGCGGGCGGCGGTCTCACGAGCCGCTTTCAGTGCGGCCGGACTTGGCCCGTAGGGATTTTCGTTTGAGCTGAGGCGGATCAGCGACTGCGGCGGTGGCGTTCGAGACCACGCGTTGCCGGTCAGGGCGGCGGTTGCGGCGCCGCTGATTGCGGCGGTCAACACGCCGCGTCGAGTGAAGTTGCTCATAAGGGAGTGCCCGATTGCCAGTCCAGACTGTCTAGCCTAGGGCGATTCGCGGCCGGTCGCCAGCAGTTTTCCTTGTCGGCGCTGCGGTACACTCAGCGTTTCAGGTCTTTCAGATCCAAGGGTCATTGTGCAGCTGCTAGCGGTCTTTCTTGTTGCCGTTTTAGGGTTGACCTTTTTCGCCATGCCGACCGTCGGCGCCGGCTGGGCCTGGGATGCTGATAACGCCCTGGGTTTTGCCGCCCTTGCGGGGCTCCTCTACCTGTCGATACCCGGAATAGCCCGGCGCGATATTCGCGCACATCAGCGCCTCAGCTACTCCGTGCTGGCCGTTATTCTGGTCCACGCGCTGTGGTTCCTGTTCGCGGACCCGGCCGCGGTGGAATACATCAAGCCGGGTGCTCCTGGATATATGTGGACAGGGCTTGGTGCCGTGCTGCTGCTGTTCGTGTTGACGATGCTTGCCAGCATGCCGACCCGAGCCCGGTTTCACCGCAACTACGGCGTGTTTCGCCACTGGCACCGCATGCTGGCCGCGGCCGTTGTTTTGCTCAGTGCCCACCACGTCGTGTTCAGCGGTTATTACCTCAGAAACGGTTGGCAGCTTGCGGGACTCTCGAGCCTGGTTGCGCTGGTGCTGTTGGGCGGCGGTCTGTGGCGCAAGCTGCCGCCATTGAGGCGGTCTACCCCCGCGACGCTGCTGAGCATGAGTTTTCTGGCGGCGTTGGCTTTTGCCACGATCAGGAACTTCGGCGCGTGAAAATGCTGCTGGTGCTGCTCAGCCTGACCGTCGCGTGGCTGCTGGTTTACGGAACGCCATTTGCCAGCGCTCATCCGGAAAAAGACAACTACTATGGAAGCCCTGAGGCGATCCTGCCCATGACCTTTGCTCACAGCGACCATACGGATACGCGGTGTATGGACTGCCATCACAACTTTGTGGACGACACTGGCGGTGAGCCGTGTATGCATTGCCACGTGTCCGACGCGTCGATCAGCGAGCTGCTGGAACCACAGTTCCACGACTTTTGCCGCGGCTGTCACGAGAGAGAAGTGGCGGCGGGCCAGGACAGCGGGCCCGTGCGCCGCTGCATCGCCTGCCACCTGACCGACTCGAGCCCATGAAACTCAGTCGCCGCCTGCCCCTGCGGTCCCGCGCTCGATGACCCACAGCGAACACCACCGGATTCACCGCGTGGGATGGCTTCGCGCGGCCGTGCTAGGCGCCAACGATGGCATCGTCTCAACCGCCAGCCTGATCGTCGGCTTTGCGGCCGCAAGCACCAGTCCGGAAAGCGTGTTGTTTGCTGGATTGGCGGGCCTGGTTGCCGGCGCGATGTCGATGGCGGCTGGCGAATACGTCTCCGTCAGCTCGCAGGCTGACACCGAGGCGGCGGATCTTGCGCTGGAGCGCGACGCGCTGGAGAAAAACTACGCTGAAGAGCGCGACGAGCTGGCGGAAATCTATCAGGCTCGGGGCCTGGACCCTGAGCTTTCGATCCAGGTAGCTGAACAGCTGATGGCTCATGACGCGCTGGGGGCCCACGCTCGGGACGAAATCGGTATCTCGGTCAACGTGTCGGCCAACCCCACTCAGGCTGCGCTGTCGTCGGCCGTGACTTTCACCGCCGGTGCTGCACTGCCGCTCGCGGTAGCGTGGCTGGTCCCCGGGCAGTCTCAGCTGGCTGCGGTCGGATTTGCTTCGCTCGGGTTTCTCGCACTGCTTGGCGCTGTGGCCGCGCGCGCCGGCGGCGCGAATCTGTGGGTGGGGGCCGTCCGCGTCACGTTCTGGGGCGCGCTCGCGATGGCCATCACGGCCGGGGTTGGGCACCTGTTTCAGGTGCCGACCTAGTGTCCTGTTTGAAAAGTTCGTTGCGTTTCAGAGCCCCCTTGGGCGCCAAGAACAAGGCGCATCGCGCCGCCAATGGCCGTAGCCCTTGGCAAGCGGTGCAACGCGGTTATTGGCGCCCAAGGGGGCACCCTTCGGGCGCGCACCACAAGGCCTGGAGCGGCGTTGCGACCCTTGGCCAGGGAACCACCCTGGCCGGCGGCTCGCGCCTAACTCCAGGGCCTTGTGGACACGCGCTGAAATACAACGAACTTTTCAAACAGGACACTAGCGTGGCGGGACGCTAACCAAAAATCGCCCGAAAGAGGAAGAAAAACGCGATACATAGCACCGCGCCGGCGGGGATGGTGATCACCCAGGACAAAAAGATGTTTCGCACGATGCCAAAATCGATGGATGAAGCGCTCCGAGCCAGACCGACACCCAGGACAGCTCCAACGAGCGTGTGGGTTGTCGACACCGGCATGCCGGTGCCGGAGGCGACCACAATGGTGGTGGAGGCGGCCAGCTCCGCGGCAAAACCGCGGCTCGGTGTCAGGTGAGTGATCCGGCTGCCAATCGTCCGGATGACCCGCCAGCCGTAGGTCGAAAGTCCAAGCACAATGCCAACGCCACCGACCATCAGCACCCACAGGGGCAGACTGGACTCCTGCTCGATGACGCCGGATTGGGCCACGCTGACCACCGCCGCCACCGGGCCCACCGCGTTGGCAACATCGTTGGAGCCGTGGGCAAAAGCCATGGCGCACGCGGTGCAGATCATCAGCACGCCAAAAACGTTTTCCACCGTCTGGTTTTCTGAATCGGCGCCCGCTGCGGGCTTGATGCGACGGACGTAAACAGCACCGATCAGCGCGATGACCGCGCCGAGGATGACCGCAAGCAGGTAGCTTTGTCCGGTGGAGAGCTCAAGCCCGATATGTTTCAACCCCTTAAACAGCGTGACCAGCGTGATCATGAACGCGGCGAGGAAGATATAGGCCGGCACGAAGCGTCGCGCCCGGGCAAGGGTGTCTTCCTGCGACAAGATGAGATATTGAACGCTCTTGAACAGCGCAAAAGCGATAACCCCGGCGGTTAGCGGGGACGCGACCCAGCTCATCACAATGGTCCCGACTTTGCCCCAGGCCACCGCGCCTACGCCGATACCCACCGCGCTGAAGCCGACGACCGCACCGACAATAGAGTGGGTGGTCGAGACCGGCCAGCCGTAGTGGCTGGCGATCAGCAGCCAGATGGCGGCCGCCAGCAGAGCCGAGAGCATCCCGTAAACCAGCAGTTCTGGCGAGTCGGCGATGGATGCGGTATCGACTATGCCTTTGCGGATGGTGGAGGTGACTTCCCCGCCCGCCAGCACGGCGCCCGCAAACTCGAAGATGGCCGCAACGATAATCGCCTGACGAAAGGTCAGCGCTTTGGCGCCGACCGAGGTCCCCATGGCGTTTGCGACGTCGTTGGCGCCGATGCCCCACGCCATGAACAGCCCGAAGACTGCCGCCAGGCTCAGAAACACCACATATTGATCCATCAAAACTCCTTTCTGACGTGCTGGCCGCTCTCGAGAACCGCGCGCCCGCGTATGAGTTGCGCCCTGTCAGTTGAAGGCACAGCCGAGCGGGTGAGCAGCTTTGGGGGGTCAAGCTGCCGATTGTGGCAGCAGTTGAGGGCCCTGTCGCTCCCGGTCGCCCGCTTAGGCGCGAACTCTCGGCCGAAACAGGGGGAAACTCGCCGAGCATATCGGCCCGGCGGAGTGTGGAATTCGATTGTTACAAAATTATGACCGGGACTGAGCGTGGCCTAACTCGTTGTCAGGTCCCCCCCCCCGAGGCGGGGCGACAAACTACCCGATCAGACACGGGGTTAGCCGCTTGCCTGCTGGAGCTTCAGTCGTCGGGCGCCGTCCTGGCGGGAATCGCCTTTAGATAAGCGGCGATCGCCTCGCGATCTGCGGGTTCGAGCTGGGCGAGGTTTTCCTGGACCGCGACCATGGTGCCGCCGGCGGTGTCAAAGTCTGGCGTGAAACCGGATTCAAAATAGTACGCCAGGTCGTCGATCGACCAATCACTGAGGGTTTCGCTGGCTGGCGTGATGTTGGGAACGCGGCCCTTGCCCTCAGGGTCCGGCGCCCCGGCGAGCCAGTGCTCCTGCTGAAGGCCGCCCAGCAGGTCCCGGGGCGTATGGCACTCACCACAATGTCCAGCCCCTTCCACGAGCTCGCGGCCCCGCTGGACGGCGGCGTCATCCGCTGCCACGGCAATGACCGGTTCGCTGCTCAGGTAGCGAAGCTTCCAGAGCCCAAGCCCGCGGCGAACGCTCCAGGGAAACTTCAGCTCATGGTCAGCCGCTTGACCCGGAACCGCCGGCAGCGTGTCCAGAAAGGCCCTGAGGTCCAGCACGTCAGAAATCTCCATGCGAGCGTAGGACGCAAATGGAAAGACCGGGTAATAGTGTTTGCCTTCCGGCGAGACGCCCCGCTGCATGGCGTTGACAAACTCCAACGCTGTCCAGCCCCCAATGCCGTCCGTTTTGTCGCTGGATATATTGGGTGCGCGAAAAACACCGTAGGGGGTATGGAACTCTTCGCCGCCACCCAGCGCAAGACGGTCTTCGCCCTGGGCACGATCGCCGTCAATCGGTGTGGCGTGGCACGACCCGCACCCCCCGGCCCAGAAAATCCGCTCCCCAGCTACCGGGTCTGCCTGGTGCGCAGGAAGATCATCGTTGGAGAGTTTCGAAGGAGCCGATAGGAACCAGCCGGCGACTGCCAGTACAACAGCCGCCAGCAGAATAAGTCGCAGCATCGTGCGAGGCGCCTGACGTTACTCGTCTTCGATGCGATATTTGTCGTGGCAGCCTTTGCAGTTCTTGAAGGCTGCGCCGATCAGCGGGCGGGCGGCGTCGAGTGTCTGCGGCGAGGCGGCGATCGCGGTGTTGGTGTCCTCAAGAAACTTGGCAAGCGAAGCGTCAAAACCCGCCCGGTCGGTCCAGATTTCCGGGGCGGCTTCCGTCCCCTCACCGGTCTCGCTGCCTGCGGGAAACAGGTCGCCGAAAGCTTCGGCTGATTCGCGCCAGGTGGTCAGCGACTGCATGACAACGCCCGCATCAAAGGTCATTTTGCCCCGCAGCATGCCGCCCAGCGGCCTCGCCGCGTCGCCAACGGCTTCCATCAGCTCGTGACGCTTGTGTTGGGGGCTGTGTTCGGCCATGGCAACGGCCACAACGCACATTGAGGCGCCCAGCGAAGCGCCCAGGGTCAGGGTGAAGCGGAGAAACTTTTTCATGGATATGTCTCACCTGGTTTTGGAGGAAAGTCGTGCAGCAAAGGCCGCTACTCGATCTTAGCTAGCGCCTACGGCGGTTTGCAACCTGCCGCCGGGCCCGTCAAAGTGACGATGACTCTGCGATATTTTCGCGGCAGTAGCGTCCAAGCGGGACCGGTTAAGCAACGGGTATTGCCACGTGCCCAGGCTGGCGCGAGTCGGCGGCATTGGACCGCGGCTCGCGGCCTAAGCGGTCGAAAGTACTGGAGGTCTCGCGCAGCAAACGGGAGCATGATGAAAGCGGCAAATCCGATCAATCTCACCCAGATCGACCACGTGGTGCTGCGCGTGGTGGATCTCGAAAAGATGGTGAGCTTTTATCAGGACGTTTTTGGTTGCAACCTCGAACGCGGCCCGGGTGACCTGGGCTTGGCGCAGCTGCGGGCCGGGCTGTCGCTGATTGATCTAGTGGATGCCAGCGGCCCGCTTGGACAAAAATCGGGCGCACCACCGGATCATGGGGCGCCCAATCTGGACCACCTCTGTCTTCAAGTTGATCCCTGGGATGAAGCGACCATCGTGCGCCATCTGGAGCAGCATCAGGTGGATTTCGATCAGGCGGCGCCGCGCTACGGCGCAACCGGTGTCGGACCCTCGATTTATCTGCGAGACCCGGAAGGCAACATGGTCGAACTCAAAGGTCGGTAGGCTGCCGCCGTGACGCGGAGTTGACTATCGGTTCGGTATTTTTCGCCGCGCGGCATTTATAAGAACAAGCAGGAGTCGTCATGGCTGAACGCAGCAATTCCCAATCAGTAATCGCCAGCGCCATAGCGGTCGCCATCGGCGCGGCCGTCGCCTTTGCGGGCAGCGTCGGCGGAGATCAGTGGAACGGCTGGCCGGTTTTTGCCATCTGCGGCGCGCTGGCCTTTGCCGTGAACTGGCTGGTATTTGTCCCCTCTTCGCTCGGTAAGACCGAGCACTACTACGACCTTACGGGTGGACTGACCTACATCACCGTCACGGTGGTTGCCGTGCTCCTCGCGGCGTCGCTCGATCTTCGCGCAACGCTGGCGGCCGGCATGGTGCTCATCTGGGCGCTACGCCTTTCGACATTTCTGTTCATACGAATTTCGGGCGACGGCAGCGACAGTCGATTTGATGGCGTGCGGGACCGGCCCATGCGCTTCTTTATGGCCTGGACGCTTCAGGGTTTGTGGGTGCTGCTCACCGCGGCCACGGCGCTAGCGATCATCACCGGGGGGCAGCGAGAACCCCTCGGACCGATCGGCTACGTTGGCCTGGCCATCTGGGCGATCGGGATGCTGATTGAAATAGTCTCCGACCAGCAGAAGTCGACGTTCAAAAAAGATCCTGCCAATAAAGGACGGTTCATCAATGTGGGGCTGTGGGCGTGGTCTCGCCATCCCAACTATTTTGGCGAGATAGTGCTCTGGATCGGTATGGCGGTCCTCGCACTGCCGGTGCTCCAAGGGTGGCAGTTTGTCACGCTGATTTCGCCTGTGTTTGTCACGCTGCTGCTGACCAAGGTTAGCGGTGTCCCGCTGCTCGAGGACAAAGCCGACAAACGCTGGGGCGGGCAGGAAGACTACGAGGCGTACAAGAAAAATACGCCGGTCTTGATGCTGCGTCCCCCGAGGTCCGCTTAAGTCTCGGCGCTCGCTTCGCTCTTGTAGTGCCGCGACGCCAACACGTACGCGATCATGGCGATCAGCGAAAAGACCGCGGCCGCCACAAATGGTGTCCCTGGAAAGTAAACGCCGCTGTCGTCGGCATTCACCGTGAACAGGCCCATGTAAACAATGGGTGAGAGGATCATGGCGACGCTGACCAGCGCTGAAAGACCTCCCTGCAGCTCACCCTGGGCATCCTCGGCAACCCGGGCCGACATGTCCTGACGAAGGGCCGGGTCCTGCATAATCGACACCAGCGCCAGCGTGACCATGGCGTACACAAACCAGCCTGCGGAGGCGATGCCGATCCCGGTCAGCGCAACGGCTTCCACCGCCAGGGCGACGATGACGGCCGTCTTCACGCCGATTCGCGGCAGCAGCACCTGCACCACCAGCGCCTGGGCAATAAAGGCGATCACCCCGTAATAGGCGATCGAATAACCCACGTAGGCTTCGGACCAGGCAAACTTCTCGATCGCGACGTAAGACCAGACCGTTGGATAAACCCAGGTCGACAGGGTCGCCAGAAAGAACACCGGCAGCAACCGCCCAACGCCGGGGGTGCGAAACAACCGCAGCAGAGTGCCTATCGTATTTGCCCGGCCCCACTCGAAGGGGCGTCGTCGGCTCTGCGGCAACGACTCGCGCACAACAAAATAACCAAACAGGACGTTGCCCATGGCGATTGCCGCGCCCGCATAGAACGGCAGACGTACGTCGATATTTCCGAGCAGGCCACCGATAGCGGGGCCAAAGATGAAGCCTGCGCCAAAAGCTGCGCCGAGCATCGCGAAGCGTGTGCCGCGCTGGTCAGCCGGCGTAACGTCCGACACGTACGCGTTGATCGTTGAGAAGGTTGACGCAAAAATGCCGGCAAAGGCCCGCAGCAAAATAAAGCCCCAGAGGGTGCCGACCACCCCGAGGATCAGCATGTCGACGGCAAATGCGGCCAGCGAGATCAGCAGCACCGGTCGCCGTCCATAACGGTCGGAAAGGGCGCCGACGATCGGGGCAAAGATGAACTGCATGAGCGCGTAAACCACCAGCGCCAGTCCACCCCAGCGTGACGCGCCCGCCAGATCGCCGCCAGACAGCTCCATCAGCAGGGCGGGCATCACCGGTGTTGTCAGCCCGATCCCGGTGGAGTTGATAAAAGCCGAGATCACAAGGAAGACGAAAGCCGCTTTGGCGGTCCCGTCTTCCGGTTGGCTGCCGGCGTTGGGTTGCGGGTCGATAGTGAGGCTCCGACGCAGAAAACACTGGGCCGCTGAAGATACCAGATCGGCGCACCGCCAGGGCCTCAGTTTGAGGGTGGATCAGTCCACTTCGAAGCTGTCTGTAAACAGAAGCGACGCGTCCTGGACCTCAACCAGACAGCCGGCTTGCGCCAGCTCCTGGGCCATCTCGTCGATGCTGCAGTTGCTGAACTGCTGAGATCCATTGAGCCGAGAGTTCATGATGCCCCGGAACGACTCATCGGCGCAGGCCCTTTCACCGTCGTGGGGTGAGTTGAAGTTGTGTCCCAGCTCATGGGCGAAAATCAGGGCGCTGCTCGTGTCGCTGCTGCGGTCTTCGTTGACGCCATAACCAAAGCTGCGGCTGCAGAGTACGCCAAGGTAAGCAACACCCACCGTCGATCCGTCCAGGTTGCGTCCGGTAAACAGGTGCGCGAGACCCCCAAACGGGATATTGCTCCCGGCGCCGGTCCTCATAAACTGCCGGAACCCGGGTTGCACTAGGGTGTTGTTGTTAAAGCGTCCACCGAGCAGGTCGCCGGCGTTGGTTTCGATCAAAACGTCGTTGTTCGTCAGAATCTCGTGGTGAAGGAGCTGGATACCCACACCGAGCTGCGAGGCGTAGATGCCGTCGACGAAATTGACTCGTCCGGCCACCACCGATGCGGTGTCCGAACCGTGTTCATCGGTGAACTGAACATCACTGACGATCGTCACAGGCAGCGCCATCATGGCGGCGCCTTTGATGGCGACGATGCCCTGCAGGTGCTGCACGAAGGATCGATAGTCGGCAACCGGTCGCTCAAATTTCTTCTGAAAAGTGAGGCCGCCATGATCGATCAGGGTGTTCAGCTCCAGGTCGGCAAAGCGATAGACGATCGTCTGGTCGGGACTGGCGCCTGTGGCCATCGCTTCCGGAAAGCTGCGGGCACTATCAACCAGGTACAGCTCGGTGCCGTCAAAGATACCGCCGGAGAGGCGCCCGCTGATGCGATTGAGCCGAACCCATGAACCCGGGATCCCCGCGACGCGGCCTTTCATGAAGCGATCGGCTCGATGGATCTTGGCTCGATGCTCCCCTGACAGGGAGCTGAGCAGCCCCTCGTTGGGTGAGAGCACCAGAGAAAACTCTCGCCCATAGGCACGCAGAGTGAGGTCCTTCAACGAGGCGTCATCAGCTGAGCGCACGTCCGTCAGCTCAAAGTGCTTCAGCAGCGCCTGCTGGGCTTCGACAGGCGGGCCAACGGCCAACAACCATAGGGCAGCCAGTAACAGCGAGATCCGTTTCATTGTTAAGCGCCTGAAAAGGCGAGAAAATTAGCAGGCGGGAATGCCCGGGTCGGTGATCACCGTCACGGTCCGACCGGTCGCTGACATTCTGTTACATTGCCGAAAAAGGCGGTGTTGGGGTGATGCTCGCGAGCCCAAACGGCGGGTCGCAGTCTTTTATACTCGGAAACTATGGAGAGCAAAGACTATTACCGATGGGCAGAACGGGCCGCCCGCTGGGGCGCCGACTACCTGAAATCACTGCGGCAGCGACCGGTCCGGGCGCGGGTGAAACCCGGTGACCTGGCGTCACGGCTGCCGGCTTCACCGCCCGAGCAGGGTGAGGCGATGGAGGAGATCTTCCAGGACTTCGAGCGGCTGGTGCCCGACGCGATGACCCACTGGCAGCATCCAAGATTCTTCGCCTATTTCCCCGCCAACGCGGCGCCCGTTTCCATGGTGGCGGAACAGCTGTGTGCCGTAATGGCAGCCCAGTGCATGCTCTGGCAGACATCGCCGGCTGCCACCGAAATGGAAACTCGGATGGTCGACTGGATGCGCCAGGCCTTGGGCCTGCCTGAAGGATTCGCCGGGCTGATCCAGGATTCGGCGACCACGGCGACGGTCTGTGCGCTGCTGACCATTCGGGAGCGCGCCCTTGATTTCCAGGGCAATGAGCAGGGGCTGGCCGGGCAGGGTCAGCTCCGGGTCTACGCTTCGCCACAAAACCATTCCTCGATTGATAAGGCGGTGCGGATTTCAGGGATCGGGCAGCAGAATCTGGTCAAGGTGGCGACCGACGACAGCTGGGCGCTGGACCCGCAGGGGCTGCGAGCGGCGATTGAACAAGACCTTGCAGACGGCTTGGTTCCGGCAGGCGTTGTGCTCTGTATCGGCGGCACGTCGCTCGGCGCGTCAGACCGCCTGAGTGAGACCATCGAGATCGCTCACCGCTTCGGCCTTTATGTGCATGTTGACGCCGCGTGGGCGGGGTCGGCCATGATCTGCCCGGAGCTGCGCGTTCTGTGGGAAGGCGTCGAGGCGGCGGACAGCCTGGTGCTGAACCCGCACAAATGGTTGGGCGCCCAATTCGACTGCACGATCCAGTTCCTGCGGCAGCCGGAGCTCCAGGTCAAAACGCTCGGATTGCAGCCGGATTATCTAAGGACGCTCGGTGAAAGTGACATCACCAATTACAGCGAGTGGACCATTCCTTTGGGGCGACGTTTCCGAGCGTTGAAGCTGTGGTTCCTGCTGCGCGCGCACGGCCTTGAAGACTTGCGACAGCGGATGCGCCGGCACATTGCCTGGGCTGAGGAGGCGGCCGAGCAGCTGAGCCGCAGTGAGGGATTTCGGATCACGTCTCCCTGCCATCTGTCGCTATTTACGTTCCAGTTTGCTCCCAAGGACGCTGACGCCGAGGGGATGACGCAGGCACTGCTGATGTCGATCAACGACGACGGCCGCACTTATCTCACGCAGACTACGCTCGACGGTCGTTTTGTGATTCGATTTCAGGTCGGCCAGTTTGAGTGCACCCGCGAGGATGTTCAGACCGCGGTCGCCGTGATCATCGAACTAGCAGGTCAACTGCAAACTCAGAAAACTAGCTAGAACGCCGCCGCTGCTTGGACACCCAGCGCACGTGGCGCTGCAGCGACTCGTCAGCCTGCAGCCGCTCCAGGGAGTTCATTTCCTGCCCCAGCGTCATCTCATCGAACAGACGGTGCACGCCGTTGTGGCAAAGCCGGCAAATGTGGACGCCCTGCGCCAGCTCCTCGCGGCTGTAGCGTTTGCGGAAACGTTTGCGCCGATGGAGCTTCTTGGGGATCAGATGATGGAAGGTCAGCGGCCCGGAGCGCCCGCACAGCGGGCAGGCGGAAGCCTTTTCCCCCTTGTTTCGTCTCACGCGGCATGACCATCTAAATGCATGTGTCGAGGTTGCCAGAATTGCCGTGATCCCCAGGTCAAAAAGACGCCGCTTAGGGGGTTGGCCATAGCCTGGCGTCTTAGCGAGTAAAATCGAGGGATGAAAATCATGAAACAACAACCGCGATGGCTCGCGCTGCCCCTCCTTGTCGCAGTTGCGGCATCATCACACGCGCAGCTCATCTTTGATCCGCTGACCGTCCACCCTGCCAATGTAGCCCGCGAGGGCCAGTTTCTGCTGGTCTTGGAGGATAGCTGGCAGAACGGCTGCCAGGGCCAGATCGAAACCACGGTCAGCGCTGATCGCATCGAGGTGGTGGCCAACTCGGAGCAGTCCGGCAGCCAGGTCTGCACCACGGCGTTTGTGCCGTTCATCGATCTGATCAATCCGCGCGACGAGTTCGCCGGCGAGTTTGCTGCTGAGGTAACCGTTGAGTACATTTTTGTGGCGCCAGACGGCACGCGCGAGGAACGGGACGAGGCGACGATCACCTTCGGAACCGGCGTCAATCCGACTGCTGAGGTCGAGTCCGGCAGCTGGGTGACCGATGCGCTCCAGAGCTCCGGACTGTTTGTTGACCAGCAGGAGGGGCTGTTCAGCGCCAACCTGGCTGATTATGCGAACGGCACCGGAACGTGGTTTTTTGGCGCGGCGACGGTAGAGGGTGATGTGGTCATCGCTGAGCTTAGCCAGTTTGGCACCGTCCAGTGTGTCACCGACCCCTGCGATCGCGCGGCGGCTATCGACAGCGGTCAGCTGCTCGCCGTGCTGGAAGGGCAAAACAGCCTGCTGGTGAAATACCGAAGCATTCTCGAGGACCCATCCCTGGAGCAGGGCGCGCTGCGCTACACGCGGCTGGATCTGAGCCGCGCTCAGGGATTGGGAGGTGTGCCCGATCTCACCGGTCGTTGGATCATCGGCGTCGGCCCCGACACCGGCGCGGCGGTCGCTGAGCCGATCAGCAGCAGCTTCGGCGTTTTTGATGTGGTTGTGATCGACGACGGGCCCGCGACCAGCCTGTCATCCACGAGCTTCGGAGCTTTTGACATCAATCGTCTGGACGATTCGAATATCCCGGACTTTGTCATCGTGTGCCAGGACGCCCGACCGGTGGACGGTGACCTGGCTTGCTCTTCGACTGACCTGACGCTTGGAGGGCCGGACTGCATCGCTGAGTTTCCTTTCAGTGCGGCGGGGCTCACCCGAATCGAAGGCTTCGCCAGCTGCGGCAGCGCGCAAGGCCAGTTCGTGATGGAGCGTCGCTAAGCCGATCCACCGTAATAGACCCGGGGCGGCGACGCGCCGCACCATTGGTGGACAGTCCCGGTGCTGTCCGCCAAACTCCCGCGCATGAATATCGACGGTGCGAGGTCGACCTTGATTCAGGTCGGCGCTGAGCTATACCGACAGGACTGGGTCCCGGCTACCAGCGGCAACTTTTCAGTGCGGCTGGAAAGCGGTGACCTCGCCATTACGGCCTCGGGCAAACACAAGGGCCGACTTCAGCCTGAAGACATACTGCAGGTGGACGGGAACGGCGAGCCGAGAGGCCCAGCGCCCGCCCGGCCGTCCGCGGAAACGGCGCTTCATGTCCACCTGTATCGGCGCGAGCCGGAGGTCCAGGCGGTGTTGCACACGCACTCGGTGGGTGCAACGGTGGCCTCTAACCGGACCTCCGCCACGCTCGACTTCGAGGGTCTGGAAATCCTCAAGGCTTTTACCGGCATCGATACGCACCGGAGCGCAATTTCGATCCCGATATTTCCGAACGATCAGGATATGCCGGCCCTGTCGGCAGCGGTGGACGAACACATGGCGCGGCACGGCACGGGCGTGGCGTACCTGATCAAAGGCCACGGTCTTTACACCTGGGGACAAACGATGGCCGACTGCCAGCGCCATCTTGAAGCGTTGGAGTATTTGTTTGAGTATGACCGCCTCTCGCGCACCTTGAGAACCGCCGAGCCATGAGCGAACTGACCTGCTTTCGAGATGACAACCCCGATCATCCGATTGAACAAACAACCGACTTCAGCCGTATCCGCGAGCTGCTGGCCGCGAAGGGGATTCGCCTCGAACAATGGGCGGCCGAACAACCCGTCGCCGCAGGTGCGCCGCAGGATGCCGTTCTGGAAGCCTACAGGTCGGACATCGACCGATTGATGGCGGCAGACGGGTACGTCACAGTCGACGTGGTCAGCATCCATCCGGAGCACCCGGACAAAGCCGCGATGCGCGAAAAGTTTCTGGCGGAACACACCCACAGCGAGGACGAGGTGCGGTTTTTTGTCGACGGCGAAGGACTGTTCACCCTCCACCTCAACGATCACGTGTTTGAGGTGCTGTGCCAGCGGGGCGAACTGATCAGCGTTCCGGCAAACACGCCCCATTGGTTTGACATGGGGCCCAACCCAAGCTTCGTCGCAATTCGGCTGTTTAACAATCCCGAAGGGTGGGTTGCCAATTTCACCGGTAGCGACATCGCCAGCCGCTTCAGCCGGTTAGAGAACTGACGCTGTCGACGCCATGATCAGCGCCATCATCACGGACGTTGAGGGCACAACCAGCTCTTTGAGCTTCGTCAAGGACGTGCTGTTTCCTTACGCGGCCCGGGAGCTGCCGGCGTTTGTTCGTGAGCAGCGGCACGACCCGGCGGTCCGCCGTGAGCTTGCGTCGGCGGCGGCGCAGGCAGAGCTGTCCGCGGACGACATCGACGCGGTGGTGTCGCAGCTTCTGCGGTGGATCGCTGACGACCGAAAGGTGACCCCGCTCAAAAACCTGCAGGGCATGATCTGGGAATTTGGCTACGTCAGCGGCGCGTTCAAGGCGCATCTCTACGAAGACGCCGAGCGCTGCCTGCGTCGCTGGCATGCGCAGGGTCTGACGCTGTACGTCTATTCCTCCGGATCTATCCACGCCCAAAAGCTGTTTTTTGGTCACAGCGTCGCCGGTGACCTTCGCCCGCTGTTCAGCGGCTACTTCGATACTACAACCGGTCCGAAGTTCGGTCGTGAGTCTTACCAAAAAATCGTCGAGCAGATTGCGGTGCCGGCGCAGCAGGCTTTGTTTCTCTCGGACGTGGAAGACGAGCTGGACGCCGCCGCCTCCGCAGGTCTGCATACTGCGAGGCTGGTGCGATCGGCCGATTACGGCATAGACCCCGCACAGGTGGTCTCCGGTCATCCCGTCGCCGCCAGCTTCGATGATATCGACCCGGCCAACCCGCCCGAACGCACCCAGCGGGCTGACCAGCGCCGGCCGGACTAGCTCCACGCCCCGTCAACCCACGGCGAGTCGCTTCACAGTACAATCGAGCGTCGTTAACTCTGCCTGGAACTCGCCCATGAAAGCCGTTGGATACCGGAACGCCGGCCCGATCGATCAGCCGAATGCCCTGGAGGATATTACGCTTGAGCAGCCGCGTGCCGCCGGGCGAGATCTGCTGGTCAAAGTGCACGCCGTATCGGTCAACCCCGTCGACACCAAGGTGCGCACGCGCATGGGCGCGGAGGGAGATCAATGGCGCGTGCTGGGGTACGACGCGGCGGGTGTCGTCGAGGCAGTCGGTGAGTCGGTGACCGGTTTCAAGCCGGGCGACGCGGTCTATTACGCCGGATCCATCGCCCGGCCGGGCACCAACAGCGAGTATCACCTTGTGGACGAGCGGATCGTTGGCAGTAAGCCGGAAACGTTGAGTTTCGCCGAAGCGGCCGCCCTGCCGCTGACCGCTATCACGGCCTGGGAGATGCTCTTTGACCGGCTGAACGTGTCCCATCCGCCGCCGCAGGGGGGAGACGTGATTCTGGTGGTGGGCGGCGCGGGCGGCGTTGGCTCGATTACGCTCCAGCTGCTGCGCGCGCTGACCGAGCTCACGATCATCGCTACGGCCTCGCGGCCGGAGACTCAGGCCTGGGCGAAGGAGTGTGGTGCTGACCATGTTGTTGACCATCGCGAGCCGCTGGCGCCGCAGGTGGCGGCACTCGGGCTCGGTGCGCCGGGATTTGTGTTCTCGACCACCCAGACCGGCCAGCACCTGGCGGACCTCGCTGACCTGATAGCACCGCAAGGACGTTTCGGACTGATTGATGACCCGGCGAGCTTTGATATTGCGCTGCTGAAGCAAAAGGCGATTTCGATCCACTGGGAGTTCATGTTTACCCGGCCCGTGTTCGAAACGCCGGATATGGGGCACCAGGGTCGGTTGCTGCAAGAGCTTGCCGCGCTGGTCGACGGCGGGAAGGTTGCGACCACGTTGAGTGACGTGGCCGGCAGCATTAATGCGGAAAACCTGATCCAGGCCCACCGGCAGCTCGAGAGTGGCACTACCCGGGGCAAGGTGGTGCTGGAGGGCTTTTGAGCGAAGCTGTGCCCCATCGTCGGCGGCAAAGCGAACCTCGCCGTCTGGTTCTACTATCCGGAATCCAACGGCACCGGAATCCACGATGAACCCTGCTGATCAGTCCCTGCCCGAGCTGGTGAAATCTGTTCGAGCCTGCCGGCTCTGTGAGGATCACCTGCCCGAAGGCCCCAACCCGGTGTTCCAGATTGACAGGGCCGCCAGGATTCTGATTGCTGGACAGGCGCCCGGACGCCGAGTGCACGAGAGCGGAATCCCCTTTGACGACCCGAGCGGCGATCGCCTGCGCGACTGGTTGGGAGTCACCCGAGAGATCTTCTACGATCCGACCCAGATCGCTTTGCTGCCCATGGGCTTTTGCTATCCAGGGACTGGAAAATCCGGCGATCTGCCCCCGCGACGGGAATGTGAGCCAGCCTGGCGACCGGCCCTGCTGCAGCATCTAACGGCGCTCAAGCTGACGCTGGTCGTGGGTCAATACGCCATCAAGTCCCACTTGCCCGATGTTCGGGGCACGCTGACGAACACGGTCCAACATTGGAAGGATTACGGCACGCGGCTTATGCCGTTGCCTCACCCCAGTCCGCGGAACAATATCTGGCTCAAGAAAAACCCGTGGTTTGAGGCGCAGCTGCTGCCCGAGCTGAGGCTGCGGGTCAGCGACGCACTCGCCAGTTAAGCACGCGCATGCATCGACCTTCGTAATTGTCCCTATGGACCGCACCAGCCGGGTGCCACCAAACTGAGGGTCAAGGAGAGACGTCGATGCGCTATCTCGTACTCATTTTCTGTCTGGTGGCGGTTGCGGCAGCCCAGGAAGAGAACCTCGCGGACCACATGCTGGAGCACTTCGCCAGGGCCACCCAGGTGCAGTCTGCGGTGGTATCCGGTGATCTTGCTGGCGTCGACAAGCACGCCCAGTGGCTGGCCGAGCATCCGTCCCCCGACGGTGAACACCATTTGCCGCTTCATCGTGGCGGTTGATCTCATCGCCGGGACTTTGGCCGCTGGTTCGTGAGACTCTGAGGATCTTCAACCATTGTCTAATTGCCCTATGCCGCTCACCGATCGATTTGCGCAATTGATTGCGCCCGTGGTTCTTGGTGTTTTGCTCCTGCCGATGGTTGCCACCGCTGCCGGCGAGCGGCTGCTCATCTACGGGGGAAGCGGACGGCTTGGCGGGCCGATTGTCGAGGAGGCGCTCCTGCGTGGCTACGAGGTAACGGGCGTATCTCGCGATCCGGAGCGTCTGGCCGCGTTTGAGGGCCGGATCGAGATCGTCAGCGGCGACATTCTGGACCGCTCATCGCTCGGCAAGCTCGCAAGCGAGCACGATGCCGTAATCGTTTCCGTCGGTGGACGGCCGAGCGACCCGGATCCGGCTCAGTACATCGCCGCACTCGCGGCCGACAGCCTGGTCGAAGCGCTTTCGTCACTGGGTCCGGCAGGGCCTCGACTGATCTTTGTGGGCAACTTGTTCACGCTCAAATTTGAAGATGACAAGACGCTGCTCGAGCTCGGCCGGGTTGCGGAGGACCACCGAAATCACGCGATGTTTCATGGCCATCAGCTGGCCCTGGATCGATTCCGGGAGAGTCGAGGCGTAACTTGGACCGTCGCTTCACCGCCTAACGGCTTGCGCCTCAAAGGTCGCACCGGCGAGGTCCGCTGGGGTGGGGATATTCTGCTCCGAGACGCGGACGGTACGCCCTCCGGCATCTCCCGCGAGGACTTCGCATTCGCCGTACTTGAGGAGCTGGAACGCGAGCGTTACCTCAATGCCCGATTCAACGTGGCGCGCTGAGAGAGTTCGCAACGCCTTACTCGGGCGCGGCGCCGTAAGCGCTTAGCACCGCTGCATAGACGCCCACCGCATCAAACAGATTGGCCAGGCGCAGGTTCTCGTCTCTGCCGTGCTGATTGTTGTCGTGGTTGGCCACCGGCAGGATGATGATCGGCATGTCGAGCAGGTCTTCGAACAGATAGATCGGCAGGCTGCCCCCCATGGTGGGCGTGAGCAGCGGCCGCTGCTGGTCAAACGCCTCGACAATCTCGATGAGTTTCTCAGCCTCCGGACTGTCGAGCCGGGTGCGAAAGGCCCGATATCCTTTTTCGCCAAAATCCGCTTTGAGTAGCTTCGGGTGTTGGCGGCGTTGCCTCGGCGTCGGGTCGCTGTCGATCAGGTGGTAGCCCTGACTCTCAAAGTGGGCGCTGAGGGCCCGGCGCACGCCGGCGACAGTTTGCCCGGGCGCCAGGCGCAGGTCGAGCGCTGCGGTGGCGCTGGACAGAATGATGTTGCGCGCCTGATTGCCAACGCCCCCAGCCTGGAATCCTTTGATGATGATGGCGGGCATCATCACAAGCTCCTCCAGCCGGCGGCCCTCACCCTCAAGCCGACCCAGCGCCAGCTCATCCTGAAGTCGGTCTTCGACCCGCGGCATCGCGGCGACGGCCTCTCTTTCGGCTTGGGTGATTGGCGTCATTTCGTCGAGGTATCCGGGGACCAGAATGTTGCCGGCGTCGTCTTTCAGGGTGCTGAGCAGTCGGATGAGCGAGTCGGTCGGGTGTGGCGCCCAGTTGCCGTAGTGGCCTGAGTGCAGCGGTCGGATGGCGCCATAGGTGGTCAGGTTGACCGCTGTGTCGCCGCGGACGCCAAAAACCAGCTGACGGCGTCGGCTCTGGTGCATGGGGCCGTCACAAAACAGCATCAGGTCCGCGTCCAGTTCGTCGCCATGGGCCTCCAGGATGCCGCGGAGCGTCGGGCTGCCGAACTCTTCCTCGCCGTCCAGAAACAGCTTGATGTTGATGGACAGCGGTAGGTCGTTGGCTTCCAGCAGGTCGATGGCGTGCATCAATGCAATGACCGGCGCCTTGTCGTCACCGGCGGATCGCGCGTAAATTCGCCACTCGCGCGACAGGGGTCCCGCCAGCGCCTCCGTCCAGTCCAACACCTCGACGCCGCTCTTTAGCGTGGGCTTAAACGGTGGAGTCGCCCAGTTTGAGGGCAGGACGGGCTGACCGTCGAAGTGGGCATAGATCAGCACGGTTGGTAGATCATCGCTAACGTGCCGGCTCGCCAGCACGTACGGTGACCGGCCCGCCGTCACAACCTGGCTCTGAAATCCGCGTTGCCCGATATAGCGCTGAATCCACTCGGCGTTGGCCAGCATGTCCTCCTGCCGGGTTGAGACGTTCGGCAGGCTGAGGAACGCTCGAAAGTCCTCCAGCATCTCCGCGCCGTGGTCATTGGGGTATCCGTCCACGATTTCGCGCAGCGTTGTCAGGTCGTAGGCGAACGCCGGTCGGGCTGCGGCCAGCGTCAGAAGCAGCGCAGCGATCGAGAGGGGTAATTTCATGGGAGATGCCTCAATGGTAGAGGTTGTGGCCGGTCAGGCGATTCGATAATCGTTGATCTGGACTTCGCTGCCGTAGTCCGCAAAGTCACCGTCAGCGCGGCGGCGGCGGAACTCTCCCCAGGTGAACGGCTGATAGGCGGCCTGCTCGGTTGTCAGTAGCTCCGGCAGCGGGGCTATCTGCGCGTTGTACGCTGGATTGAAGAAAAAAGGAATGCTGAATCGCTCCCGATCACGGCTGGGCAGGACCCGATGCAGCGGCGCCTTGAACCGATCGTTGGTCCAAACCTGCAGCATGTCACCGATGTTGACCACCAGCGCATCCCGCCGTGGATGCACGGGGAACCAGCGGCCGTCGCGATACACCTCAAGCCCCGGAACGTCATCCTGGAGGAGCAGCGTGATGCTTCCCGCGTCCGCGTGTGGGTGGATGCCGAGCAAGGGCTGACCATCGTCGCCGGGATTCTTGGTCAACGGGTAGTAGTTCAGGCGCGTGAAGCTCGTATGGGGTTTCCCATGGACCTCCTGCAGGCGTCCTGATTCGACGCCGAGCTGAGTTGACAGTGAACTCAGCAGCCGTGATGACAGCCTCTCCATGGCCGAGAACCAATCGAGCATGGCCTGCCTGAAGTCATCACGCCCGGCCGGCCAGCGGTTGGCGCCGGTAAAGGGCGTGCTGCCGGTAGCCGTTTCAACCGTAAAGTCGAAGACTTCCTTCTGGTCCTGGCGGTTTTTGGTGAGCTCCCGGTCGTACCAGCCCCAGGGGTTGTCGCGGCTGCGCCTGATGTTCGCCTTGTCGGGCTCGGGCAATAGAAAAAAGGATCGGGTCTCGGCCCAGACGCGGTCGATCAGCGCCGCGCTGATACCGTGATTGATGACCTGGAAAAAGCCCCAGTCACGGCAGGCGTTGTAAAGATCCCCTCCGGGGGCTGTCAGGTCGATGACCGGTACGCTCAAAGTTTCGTTCATGGCGCTATCTTCGCGTATGGCGCTAGGCCGGTAAACGGCCGCCGGGCAGCTTTAGAAGCTATCTCGGGCGGTGTTCCGTGCCGATGCCGGAGGTAATGAACAGCGCTGTCGCCTCACCGTCAATATCGGCGGTATGCCAGACCCCGGGCGCGTTGATGGCGTAGTCACCCGGGTCCAGGTCG
>JBCDKA010000056.1:0-23052 GCA_038747195.1 Pseudomonadota bacterium | reverse complement strand
GAGGTCACAAAACGGCGGAACGCCGGATTCTGGTGTCACGTGCCTCCACATCGCTTGATCAGCATCGCCAACTAGGCGCAATGGATTCGGCCCCGAGCAAAACTCGGGTGGGGCTAGGGCCTTAGTCCCCGGGCCCATCTCTGAGAAATGTGCTCAGGCTTTGACACATCAAGCCGCAGCAGGGGCCCAATAATCGAGGGGATAGTTATGAAAAAACAATTTTCGCAGCGGCTTTTGCCGCAACCGCCATGAACGGGGTCAAAATGAGCGTTCGCTACGTTCAGCTGCGCTGAGACGTTGGGTCAGGCTCCAATCCGGGGCCTGACCTTTTTCGAAATCACCGGGCTCCGGAATCTCGGCCAAGCCAGAGCCTAAAACATGTCCACCGCTTTGCGCAGCTCCGCGGCCCAGAAGGGTGCGCGGCGAGCGGCGCGCAGGCCGTGACCCTTGACGCCTTCGGTGCGGCTTTCGGCCTGACGCGCCAGACCCAGATGCCAAACCACTTCACCCTGCTCGACCAGAAACAGGCCGGGCGTGCCTTTGACGCCATACTGCTTGGCGATCGTCTCACCCTTTTCCACCAGCTGAAACTGAAAGCCCTGCTTGGCGAGGTAGGCCGCCGGGTTGGCGTCATCTTCCTCGAAGATGCTCACAGCGAGGACGCGAATTTTCTCGTCGCCATACTCATCGACCAGGCTCTGCAAATGAGGCATCAGGCCCTTGCAGTAGGGGCACCAGGTCGCCCAGAAGAGCAGCACCGTCGGCGGACCGGAAGCTGGGGGGAACGCCACTTCATGACCGTTGACGTCCGTGGCGGTCCAGGCGGGCGCTGAGTTGTCTTGCGCGGCAAGCGGGCTGACAAAAACCAGCAGCGGCAGCAGCAGCAAGGCGGGTAGCAATCGTGTGGGCAGAGTTTTCATATCGGTAAAGACCCGTGCGACAGCCAGAACCTTTCAATGACTGGCATTTTTGGCGCACCCCGAGGCGTCAAACGGACGACACTGGCGGCATTGACTGGAGAAAGGTATCTTTTCCCGATGCTCAATATCCTTGTCTTAGGCCTTTCCCTGGCGGCCGCCAGTTGCGGTCAGCCGAGTGACGCAACCGTTGAGCCAAGCTGTACACCGCTGGAAGAACAGTGGGCTGCCGTTCGCCATACCTCGCAGTCGCTCGGCGCCGCCCTTAAGGCACCGGAGGTGCGGTCCAAACTGGCGATCGATACACGCTGGCAGAGTCAGTTCACTCGAGTTCTTCTGCGCCACAAATGGCCCGCTACCGCTCGACGGGAAGCGCCACCCGTCGAACCGCTCCTTGGCGAGATTCTACAAAGCAGTCCGCAGCAGCTGGCGCCGAGAATGCTGAGGTTTCATCGGTGCGGCGAAGCGCACCCCCAGCAGGCGGCGTACGCGGCGCAAGCCGCCTGCCGAGCGGACCAGGCCGACCTGCTGCGGGAGCACCACCCCAATAACGCTGTCGGTTACCTGCTGCTGGCCGAACTTGCCTGGGAAAAAGGCGACCTGCTGGAGGCCACTCGGCTGCTCGAAGCGACCCGCCAAGCCACAGAGCTGGATGTGGGGGAGCGACCCGCCATGATCGCTCTTAGTGAGACCATCGATCGATTCGTCGAAAGTGCCATGCTCCCTGATCAGTTGGTCGACGGCACTCCATTCCGCGATCCGGCGCTCAGCCAGAAGCTGGGGGCGCTTTATTGGTCGGCCGGCATGGTTCAGCAGCATTTTCCTGATCCGCTTGGCGGTTTGACTCACCGCTGCCAAAGCGCATCGGAACCGACAATGCAGTCGCCCTGTTTAGCCTTTGCGCGAGCGCTGCGTTTACCCGGCGTCGACAGGCTGGCGGTCATGCGCTCGCTGGCCATCGAAGGGTCGGTCTACACGAATCGAGGTGAAGACTCGCGCGCCGCCAGGCTCAGCCAGCATCGGATCAAGGTCCAGCAGCTGCACCCCGAAACTTCCTACAAACAGTTTCTCGAGCTGTCAGATCCTTTGGCGACACTCCGGGAGCTAATTCTTCGTGGAGAGGCGTATGCCCGAGTGACGACGGGGCCGACATTGATCGAAACCGTTGAGGCCTCCATAGAGCCCAATCTCGAGTTGCCAGAAAACTGCACCCCGGGGGTGTCGCTCTACGACGACAAGGCTTGCCTGAGTTTCGACGTTTATGCCGCGGAAGGAGACGTCGTTGAAGAATTCCTGCGACGACAGGCCAACGCAAGCGCCACGCTCTCGCGATGGGCTGAGCATTCGGATCCCGGAGTGCAAACGCTCTACGCCTATCACCTAGAGACCCAGGAGCACCTTGCGGGTACGCCAAAGCAAAAATCGATGGCGGCGCTCGAGCACGTGATCACCCGCCATCCCGACGCGTGGCTGCCCAGAAGAATCATGCTCCAACGATGTACCACCGAGGAGCGTTGGGCCTGCGTCGAAGAATCCGCGCTGAAACTGATCACGCTGGAGCCCGACAACGCCTTCGCTCCGATCCAGCTGGTGGTTCTGGCTATTCTGCGAGAGGACGCGGCCGCCGCCCGCGAGTGGCTTCAGGTTGCCGGCAGCGCAAGCCGATACGACCGCGGACTGGGCCGCGTGGCCTATGAATTCTTCCACGGCTACCAGAAAGGATTAATCGGGCCGGCCGTTGATCCGCTAGGCCTACGCAGCTCTTCGATCCTCGGGATGAGTCTTGGCTTTGCCCTGGGCCTCAGTGCTATGGAAGGTGAGCTCCTCAGCATGTGCGGAGGAGGTGACGCCCTGGACGCACCCACCTGCCTCGAGACCGTCCGAATGATGCAGCTACCCGGCGGAGACTATTACAGCGCTCAACTGAGTCTGGGACTCGAACGCCAGATCCATGAAGCAGCGGGCGACGAGGCGGGTATTGCCCAAACGCACGAAAAGCGCGCCCAGCTCCGTGAGCTCATGGACAACCACAATGTGAACTGGATCATGCAGCCGGAAAACAGCGAGACCTATGTTGAGCTGCTCCGGCAGCATGGCGAGCTTGGCGCAACGCGCGTTATCGGACAATTCGCTCAGCAACCCTGAAGCGCGCTGCGTGTTGGTCAAGAAAAAGTGCGGACCGGCAAAACCAGCGGCTCCCCAGCCTGTGGCAATCCCCGTTCCCACGCCAGCTTGCCGGTCCACACGTAACTTTTGAGGTCTTCCTTGACCTGGCCTTTGAGGCCACGTCTTCGTGACGTCGGAAATAAGATTACGGAAGTTGCCCGCAGCAGTCTGTCAACCGGATGACACTGACCGACTCATTAGCCTAGGTTAGAAAAAAGGAAAAACCCCTCGGCGTTCGACCCGACCGGGCAAGAAGTATTGTTTCGCGAGAGAAGACTGTGAGACCATAACAAGAATGATTCGCATTTAACGATCTCTGCAGCGTTCCTGAAAGCAACCCGTCCCTATGTTTCCTGTAATTGCCACTATCAGCCTCAGCTACGTTTCGTGTGCTGGCTTTTTCCACGCACATCCGAAGCGCAGCGCCTGGTCGCTGACTCGCGATTCAGAGCGCGCCAGCACCGCAGTGCGACTTAGTTCCTGGGTTTTGCTGTTTGCTGCGTTTCTGCCTCTGACGGCAGTCCAGAGCGTTGAGAAGGCCATCCCAACATGGCTGGCCGTCATCCTGGGCACAGGCGTTGTGAGCCTGCTGGCGGCCATCTTTAGGCCGCGGATACATCTGTGGAGCGGCGTGATCGCTGGCGGGGTTGCTCTCTTCAGCTCCGTACTGGTCATGGTCGGCATCTAAAGCCGACAAGCCCTATTTCATAGCTTGATCTGCGCGCACGCCGCGCCGACCCCGACGTCTTTGCGAAGGTCAGGCTACCTGGGTTGCCGTTACGCCGGCGCCTGAATCGCCGGCGATTTCCGCTCCCGTGCTGCGCTGGCGCTTGGCCAGATAATCCTTTCGTTCACGAGGCAGCCGCTGGGCAACCATGACGCTACCTAGCCCAAGCACAAACAGTGTCGCGTTGATGGCCGGGGCTGCAACATGGCCTGCCGCGAGCTCAGCCCAGGGCGTCCCGCCGCCGGTCAGCGCATCGAAGACCGGCAGCACCATGAGCCCGGCGCCGCAGGCGCGCAGCAGGAAACGGACGGTCTGGTAGTTATTGGAGCGCAGAAAGGCGAAGACGATACAAGCAAGCCAGGCCAGGAAGTACGCCTGACCGACAAAAACGATGCGCCCTTCTTCGGGTCCGCTGTAAAGTCGGTCGGCGTAAAAAATCGCGACCGATGCCAGCACCACGCCCATGCTGACGCCGACCGTGAGCTGGCTGAGACGATGATAAAACTTCGGGCTGCGGCTGCCTTCAGGGCTGTGCCAGCGTCGCTCGATCCAGACCATATTGCCCAGCACCACCATCACGCTCAGCGCCAGACCGAGCGCGAGGTACAGATACTTCAGCGCAGCGCCACCGAACAGGCCGTAGTGCAGCGGCGTGATCGCTCCGAGCGTCCGCGTCGCCGCCGTTCTCTCGTCAAGCCCGGTCATCGGCAGCAACTCTCCCGTTGAGCCGTTGATCTTTTCCGCCTCGGCATACATCAGCTCCGTATCGGGCTGATACTGGATGTTATATACCGCCGATTTATCGCCGTAATGCTGAATGAACACACTCTTGGGCAGGCGGCCGTCGCCGTTGCTGTGAGAACGCTTGGCAATTTCGTCTAGGCTGATCATCGGCGCAGCTTCGCCGCTGGCTTCGATCTGGGGGCCCTGAAGCAACGCGATCAGCTTTTCCGTATCACCCTGCACGACCAGCAGTCCGGTGACGGGCAGCATCAGGACGATAATCCCGAGCCAGGCGCCGGTAAAGGCGATCATGATCGAAAATGGCAGCGTCCAGATTCCCAGCGCGTTGTGGCCGTCCTTCCACTTGACGCGGACGGAGCGACGCAGCCGCATGGTGAACATCTCCTTCAGGATCTTTCGATGGGTGATGATGCCGGTCAAGATGGAGAGCAGCATGACAATCCCAAAAATTCCGACCAGCCCGCGGCCGATCTGACGGCCCCCTAGAAATTCGGGCCACATGAGGTCGCGGTGGAAATCGAGCAGCCAGGTACCGAGGCCTTCCTCGCGCACCGGCAGCACCTCGCCCGTCGCGGGGTCCCACCGCTGCCGATGAAAATGTAACTCCCCCTCCTCGTCGCGAAGATTGACCTGTCCGAGATAATACGGCGCTTCCGCTGATGGGTAGGTCATACCCATAAAGGTGACCTCAGCATTTTCCGATGAGGCCTCGTCCTCGACCCACTGCTGATAAAGCGGGTCAATCGGGATCGGTTGGGCCACTAGCGGCAGGCGCCGCGCCGGGTCTTCCCAGGTTTGCAGGTCGCGAGCAAACATGGCCAGCGACCCGGTAAAGCAGACGACAAACAGCACCAGCCCGAGGCTGATACCGGTCCATGAATGGGCGTCGTAGATGCGGACGCGTCGATCTCTATCCATCGTGTTTATACCTCAACCGGGTGGGGGAACCACCCAAATGACCATGCCGGAAATTAGCGATATCGATAGCAGGGCCGCCATAGGGCGTCGCGGGCGAGCATCCCAATAGCACCAGAACATGGCGCCAACCCAGATCAGGGGCGACGTCATCGCAATCCAAAGGATCCGCTCACGTACGGGCCCGGGAAAAGCCAGCATCAGCGCTGAGGTCAGCAAAATGGTGGCCACAAGCGACCAGACGATCGTTGCGCTCAGCCGCGGCTTACGCCAGCTAAACCACGCGAGCGCTACAAGAACCGCGGCGAGAATCGCCCAAATCATGCGCTCAGCCCGCCGCGCGCAAGTTGTCGGCAAGCGGAGCCAACGACCTCTTGGTCTGAAGTAAACAAAGGAAAATCCACCGTTACAAACGTCTTCGCAAGACTGCTGTTGAATTCCAGCTGGTGAAGCATATGGCAAAGACGAATGATTCGCAAAATCATCATGATCAATCCGCGAACAACCAGGAATTGCTATGTTTTTTGGTTATCGGCTACGCCCGTACATCTAGCTCCTGCTCTCGCTGAAAAGGTATTTGTGTCGTGTCTGGTCGTAGCCGGCGTTCAAGCTCGGGTGTATCTCTGACCCCGTATCTATTCACGTGCCATCGATCCTCGATGGCCTATAGTTCCTGTCTTTAGCCGTTCCTGCGGCAAAAAATCTCCAAAAGCAGAGCACCCGTGCCTACACCACGTTCACCAAAAATTAGCTTCTTAAACCGGGTGATGGACCGGACGGTTCTACCCGGCATGCTGTCATTCTCCCGTCCGGGGTACGCGTTGCGGCGACTGTGCTGGAAGCCCCTGGACGAGCGGCTGGACGGCCGCCGCGTTGTCATTACCGGACCTACTTCCGGCTTGGGTCTGGCGACCACCCTCGCGTTGGCAGACCTCGGTGCCGAGCTGGTACTAGTCGGTCGCGACCGCGGCAAGCTCGAGCAGGTTGCCGAAGAGCTGACGTCCGAAGCGGGTTCGATTGCGCCGACGATCGAGGTGGCGGAGCTGTCGGAAATGGCGGAGGTTCGTGATCTGGCGGATCGTCTCCTCGCCGACCCTGCGCCCATTCATACGTTGATCAACAATGCCGGCGCGCTGTTTAACGAGCGGGACGTCACCCGTGAGGGCAACGAGCGCAGCCTCGCGCTGAATCTGCTGTCGCCCTTCCTGCTCACCCAGCTGCTCCTGCCGAGGTTGATCGAATCCGCCACCAAGGCCGATCCAGCTCGGGTCGTCAACGTCTCCTCGGGAGGGATGTACACCACCGGCATCAGCCTCTCAGACCTGCAAAACGAGCGGGGCGACTATAACGGTCCCGGCGCGTATGCCCGGGCGAAGCGAGGTCAGCTGATCCTGACCGAACGCTGGGCGAGCGAGCTGGCCAGCAAGAATGTGGTGGTGCACGCCATGCACCCCGGCTGGGCTGATACGCCCGGCGTACGCACGTCGCTGCCAACCTTTTTTAAGGTGACCCAATCCATTCTGCGGTCGCCGGAAGAGGGGGCGGACACCATTATCTGGCTGGCGGCTGCCGCGGAAGCCGCGGAGAGCACCGGCGGTTTCTGGCTGGATCGCGCGCCGCACCTGACCGAGGTGCTGCCACAAACGAAGGTATCCCAGCGTCGGCGTGAGCAGCTTTGGGAAGCGCTGGAACAGCTGACGGGCCTGGCGTGACCCTACTCGGCCGTTACGCCGCCTTCGCGAGTCGGGCAGGCTTCCACTTCTCTAACGGCTGCCTGCCCCGGCGACTCGTAACACTCATCGAGCAAAGAGCAGTAGCAGACCGTCACGCCGAGCTTGCGTCGCTCGCGGTTCAGTAGTTCCCACAGATCTTCGTTCTCGGGGCGCCGAAGCAGGTAGAAGATATCGATGTCTTCATTCGCCGGCAAAATCACGTTGCGGTCAGTCGAGGTAATGATGGAGGCTGACGGGTCCGACCGATTCCGGGATCGAAACGCCTCCGCCGCCTCTAGGCAGCAGGCTCGGATAAATCCATAAACCCCGTCCACCGGCTCGTCACCATACTGATAGCGGGTACTGTGGATGATCGCCGGGCCAACGCCGTTGTTGATCAGCCGCATGGAGAGGGCCTGCTCCTGCTTGTCGACATCGTAGTTCCCGGAGCTGTATTGCACGAGCGGATAGGTCATCGCCTTGACCTGGCGCTCGGCCGAGCCGGCCTGCAGAAACGTCGCGTAGAGCGATGCCAACGACACCACCATCGCCGAAATCCCGATCACAAAATTCAGTCGACTGGTCGGCGCGAAGGTCGGAGTCGTAGGGGTGTCGTCCAAGGTCGAAGTCTCGATGAGGCAACGTCGGGGACTATAACCCAAGCGAACACGCGGGTCAGAGTTGTGCCCGCAGCGTTGTGGCGCTTCGAGCCGCCGAACAACAGCTTTTCAGTGGCCTGCCCCGAGGCGTCGCTCAGGGCGACTCAAACCCATCAGCAAACAGCGGATCAACGATAACGTCGAGCACAATGTCGCCGACATCCGTTTCGCCGCCGGCGGTAACGGTCCAGCCGGTGCTGCTGGTGGTTTCCCAGCCCAGCAGACTGGCCAGCACGCTGTAGTCTCCGGGAGACAGATCGGTAAACACAAACTGACCGTCCACGTCGGTATAGGCTGGCGGCTCCCAGCTGGCATCCATGATCTGGAGCATGACCCCGGCGGTTGGCGACACGGTTTCGAGCAGCGCCCGCCCCGTGAGCCGGCCCAGCGTCTGCGGCGGCCATAGCTCGATGCTCTCCAGGTAATGCCTCGATACCTGACCCTCCGCGTCGCGGAACTGAGCGCTGACCGACACGGATGTTGGCTCGTTCACGCCGGGATGCTGAAACTCAAACGTTGGCTCGAACGCAATCCAGCCGGTGTCCAGCGCATCACCTTCAAGGCGCATCTGGCTGCCGGTACGGCTCTTGTTGTATAGAGAAAGCTCGAGCTTCAGCGTGGGATTGTCGGTGCGCGGCCTGCCGCGGTTGATCAGCAAATCACCCCATGGCTGGGCGGGATCGTTGCGAGCGATATCACAAAACCAGCCACTGGAAGCCCCACGGTTGCCCGCCGCGTCCTCCGGATCGAGCTGGTAACAGTACTCAGCGCCTACCTCCAGATTGGTATCGACGTAGAGCGCGCCCGAGCCGGGTGAGAGGTCAGCAATTGCTTCAACGGACCCGCCCGGGCGCCCGCGTTTCAGCACGATGTTGGCAACGCTCGGATAGGTTGCGTACTCAATGGTGACCGAGGCAGACGCGAAGCTTTGCGGATCGTCGTGAGTCACCTCGTGAGCTACCCGCGCGTAACGAATGCCGTCGACCGCGTCGTCTGAACGGTCGAGCGGCTGTCGCCCCGCCGCCATCTCTGAGCCGTCCAGCTCGCCGCCCCCGTCCGTATCCGGATTGCAGGGATCCGTCCCGGCCTCATATTCCTCCACACTCGTTAAGCCGTCGTCATCCAAATCGAGCGGCCCATCCGCCACACCATCTTCCAGGCAGAACTTTCTCGCCTCATACGGATTCGGGAGGCCGTCACTGTCACTGTCGCGGGTCCGTATACCTGAGTCAGCGACCGCAACGCCGTCGCGCAGGAAAACGCTCGCCGTAAATTTATCGTAGACCAACGGCACCTCGTATTCGATGGTGTAGCTGCCGACACCACCGGTCATGCCGTCATCATTGGCTCGAACCGGTGATCCATCTGCCAGAAACAGGGTGTAGCTGAAGCGCCGAACCGATTCCCCGTCAGCCTCCGTGCCTGCCGTATCGGGCTGCGCCAGACTCAGCTGGCGAACCTCGCCGTCACCACCCATGACTCTTGCCGTAGCGCCGCCTTTCCGACCCGGATCACAGTCGGGATTGGCCGCGCAGATATCTACCAGCGTGGCGTTGAGCTGTACCGGGTCACCCTCCTGGAAGCCGGGCTCGAGCGGATCGTCAGCCTCCGGCCGGGTGATGCCCGCGCTGAACAGCAGCGGAGTCTCGAGCTGCGCCGCCACTGAAAGTTGGAGGTCATCGCTAGCGGTTTCGCTGCTGTTTAAGGTCGCCTCCCAGCGACCGGCAGGAAGGGTTCCGGCGCGCGGCGCGTGGATTTTTAGGACATTTGCCGTGTTGTCGAGCAGGTCAAAAGAGTATCTGACGCCGTTCGGATCCATCAGGTTGAGCTCAGCGAGCTCTGCCTCGCTGCGCCGAGCGGCTTCTCGGACCTGCTGCACGGCGGGCAGCAGCAAGCCAACTGCCTGACGGGGTACGTCAAAACCAAACTCGTTGATGCCGTCGGGCGTCAGCGGAATGTTTTCCTCGGCGATGGAAACGGCGCCGGCGAGCAGGTTGGCGATGTCGGACAGCGCCTGGGAGAGCGCTCCGACATCCGTCCGGTTTTCGTCCACGTGGACGTAGCGGTAGCTGCCACCGGTCGCCCGAGCGATATCGAACAGCAGCGGCTGATCGGCCAGCGGACCCAGAGCGATCGTATGGACGTTGATGCCGGAAGCGATGATCTGGTCGCGGATATCGTCCCAGAGCACCGCGTCGTTTTCTGGCCCGTCGACAATCAGCACGAGGTGGCGAGACTGATCGCCATCTCCGGCCGCCGCGTAGAGGCTCTCGGCCGCAAGAAGCGCGTCACCCAGCGCCGTAAACCCGCCAACGGAGCTGGTCAGCGTGTCGAGGCCGGTGCTGAGTCGCTCGAGATGATCCGGGTCAGCCGCCTGCAGCGGTGCCAGGATTCTCGCATCGGTGTTCGGCTCGATATTGTCCCCAGCAAACTCCACCAGTCCGATGTTGGGCGGCACGCTGCCGGCGCCTTCCACCCGCTCGAAGATAAAGCCTTCAACCAGCGCCTGGACGTCTGCCAGCTTCGGATTGGCAACCGGTTCCAGCATTGAGCTGGACGCGTCGATGGCGATCAGCACCTGCGGGTTGGGGTTGTTGTGAACGACGCCGCCGGGAATGGTCACCTCCTGTCCCGCCAGGCCAACCGTCAGATCGAACACGCCGGGCGCCGGCTGTTCAGGAAACTCTACCAGCAGGCAATGGCCATCATCACTCGGCGTGGCGGCCAGCACGCGGGCCGGAACGTCGCCGACATCGATCGTGTACTCGTCGGGGTCCAGCCCCGGCAGTGGCGCGCTGGGCACCGCACAGACTTCTCCATAGGTGAGCCCCAGCGGCGTCCCCGGCGTCACCGGATCGAGGGGGTTCACCAGCGGTACGTCCGGTGTATACCCGTTATCCGGAAACGGCAGGCACTGCGCCCGCAGCGTGCCGATGACCGAACCGCCGATGCCGCTGGTCGTGGCGTAGACGGTTTCATAGGGGTTGTTAAACGGCTGGAAGAAATTCACCGCCCACTGTTCATTGACGTTCTTGAAATACTTGGCGGGACGCTGGGTTGAAAGCGTTTGCGATTCATCGTTGCTTTGGCCGACGATGACCCCCCAAGCCCCGTTCTGATTGATTGGCGTGCCGAATACCGGCACCTCAGAAAATGGCTCAAAGCTGATCCGCACCGGCCGACCGCCACCACAGGCTGAGATATCCACCCGATAGTTTTGCACGCCAAAATCCGACGCGGAAAACGTGGTGGTGTCCTCGGTGCTCGCGTTGCTGATAAGCAGGGTGTCAGCAAACTTCACCTCGGCATAACGGTCTTCTCCAGGCGCCTGCTCGTCGACGTAGGTGTAACGACGAAGGAAATCGTCGCTGAACCCGTCCAGCCGCATATCTTTGAAGATGTTGGCCAGCACAAAGCTGCGGTAGGTTGAGGTAATTGTCTGCGAAGGATCAAAAAGCTGAATGGTGCTGTTGGTGATATCGAAGGAGTTTGAGTCTTCTCCCGCCGCCAACGCCTGGTCGTACCACGTGACCAAAAAATCGGCGCCGTACCAGGGCTCGTCGGTGGCCTCTCCGTATTGCTCCATCAGGTAGGTCCACCAGAGCGCCGCGTCGTAGCTGAGATTCCAGAGTGACTCGCCGTTGACCACCCTCAGATAATTTCTCACCTGCTCAACATAAATTGTCCGGCAGTCGGTTTCCGGCAGCGTGTCGAATTCCGCATAGATCTTGTCCTGCAGCGCACGAGCATGTCCCTCAATCACCCAGGTACCGAGATTATTGGGTGCCGTATCAGCATAGTAGGCACGCTGAATCTTATGCATCAGCTCGTGGCCAAGCGTGTTGCGGGTGCAGGATTCTGACTCGTCGCGCCACAGCTCCGTTGGCATTACCACCTGATCGGCCTGCGCAATTCCGCCGTTACAGGCGTCACCACAATCCCAGTAGTAGAAGTTCCGCGGTCCACCGTCAAAATCCGGCTCTCGGAATCCAAGCAGCTCATAGCCGTGGTCATAGCCCTGAGGATTGCCGATGGACCATGGCCCGGTGCGGTCGATGGACGCCAAGTCCTGCAGTGCCTTGATCGCCGGATAGTAGTCGGGATTGAGCTCGCCCGACGGGAAAAAAATAGGCATGGGGTCAATCCAGAAGATGTAGCCCTCCGGTTGACTGACAAAAGGTGTGACCACGCCCGGCGGCGGTGTCAGGCCGCCACCTTCGGCAAATTCAAGCCCCGCGACGCTCAGCAGCAAAGCTGCCACTAATCCTGCCTTTCCGTGACGTGTTTTCATGCTGCCTCCCTTCGTCCCTAAGCGCACCGTCTTTTCAGGCGGTCCGCTCTTCCAATACGTAGGCGGTTCAGCGATACGACACGCCTGAGGGTTTCAGCTCGGGTGAATTGATCGGCGTTGCGTTCGAAAAGAGCGAACCCGCGAAATGCGCGAAAACTGGGGAAAGGCGTATTTCAGATACCCAGTACCACCGCGGCAGCCTGAAGAACTGTAGGTGTCGGCGACGGGTACTTGCCGGTAGGGTAGCCAGATCGAGCGTCCTGCGGCGCTAACAGGAGCGACCTATGTCAAACGCCAACACCGTCCTTTTTCTCGGCAACAAAAACTACTCCAGCTGGTCGCTCCGGCCATGGCTTTGCCTACGCTGGGGAGACATTCCCTTCGACGAAAAGGTGATTTCTCTGGCCCAGGAAGGTTACGGCCGGGGCGAGATTAAAGATGTGCTCGCCGTGAGCCCTAACGGCCGGGTGCCGGCGCTGCATGTTGGCGACACCGTGATCTGGGACAGCCTGGCCATCGCGGAGTGGGCGGCGGAGAACACGCCGTCGCTGTGGCCGACGGATCCGCTCAAGCGAGCGCAGGCGCGCAGCGCCACCTGCGAGATGCATTCAGGCTTTATGGATTTGCGCGACCAGCTGCCGATGAACATCCAGCGTCGCTGCCAGGCCAGCGGGCTGAGGGACGGCACTGAGCGGGACATCAAACGAGTGCTCGCGCTGTGGGACAAGCTCTGTACCGCCCATAAGTCGGAGGGTCCCTGGCTGTTCGGCCAACGATCGATTGCCGACGCGTTCTTTGCACCCGTCGCCACACGGTTTCGCACTTACGGTATTGCCGTGAGCGGACCCGGGGCGAGCTATACCGACGCGATCTTTAGCGATGAGGCTTTTCTCGAATGGGAGAGCACGCCAATCGATGAGCGATTCAGCTTCATCGACGAAGCATTTGCCTAAACATTGAGCGAACGAGAAATCTCAGAGCGGCTGCGTGGCGGTGATGGTCATCGGTTCGCGACGATAGCCGAACGCCCCCTGGCCGGCCCAGTTTGCGCCGTCGGGATACCGGACCTCCACACCTTCGAGCAGGTGCGGTTCAAACATCCTCATGTTCACCCCAACCTGGTCGGCTTCGCGGTTGTCTGCCTTGAACGCGTCGGTGAGATCAAAATGAGTTGTGGTGGCGCAGACGAGGCAGGAATGCACCTGGGCTGCGGCGCCCGACTTATCGCGGCGAACAAAAGTTTCCGTCTCACCCTTGGTTGTAACCTGGGCGTCAGTGAAGTAACCCCAGGCGGCTCCGGTCTTTCGACACAGGCTGCAGTTGCAGTCGTGAATGAATTCGGGGCGGCTGACAATCGAAATCTCGACCGCGCCGCAGATGCAGGTTGCCGTCATATGTTGTTCCTCGCTGCGCGGCGGGATTGAAGCCGCGTCAGAATTTTACCCGGTAACGGGGCGAGCGCCCGTCATTCGGGGTAGTCAACATGAATCTCCCAGGTAAATGCGCCGAATCGAAACTGAAATCCTGCTTCGGCATCCGGATTGGTCGGTCCGCAGGCGCCTGCCAGGAAAAAGCGGCGATCCGCTTGCGTGTAGACGATCCCAAAGCCGCTGTCGAACGGCGGGCCGGTATCGTTGATCTGGTCGCCGAAGAAGAACGGATCGTTGCCACCGTAAGCCGTCATCCGGTAGCGCGTACCGCCGGTATCCGGGACCATCACCGTGGCGTTGTAACAGAACCTCGGATTCGGCGGGTTGTCGACAGCGGGCTCTACGTCAATTACCAAAGAACCGAGAATCACGCTGGGCTGTGTTTCTACCCGGACTTCTGCGGTTGCTGAGCCGATGTATTGTGACCCGAGGTAGGCGTCGACAGTGATCGTGTCGCCGCCCTCGCTTGAGCCTGCGGTATAGGTCACCGTAGCTCGATCCAGGATCAGGCCAGGGCTGACATCCAGGGCGCCGGCGCTATCGCTTCCGGCCCAGGCATAACGAGGTTCCAGGGTACCGCCACAGTTGCGATCGTTCAGACCGTCCACCAACGTTGCAGTCAGATCAACAGAATCATTTGGGAGCACCGAAATTATTCTGGGGTCGATTCTCGGGCGAAGGCTATCGATTGAGATGGTCGCTGCCGCGCGCCCCAGAAACGTCGAGTCGCCGTCAAATGCCTCAGCCTCAACGCGGAGCTCAACCTCGTCCTGCACTGTCGTTGAGAAGGGGACAAACTCGACGATTGAGTTTGTGGTGACAATTTCTTGAAAATCGAAGATCAGCGGGTCTGTCGCGTCGCGCAGCTGACCCAGATCCGGATCGACCGAAAAACGGTAACGAACCTGGACGTCACCGGGAGACTCGTCAAGCGCTACCGTAAAGCGCGCAGCGCTGCTGCAGCTCGCGGTCACTGGCGCCCCCGTCAGCGTTACCGGCACCGGAGTCACCTGGACCTCCCACCGATCCGCCGCGTTGGAATCCCTAAAGGCTTTTCCGGCCACCGTGACATCCAGCGTGGTCAGGAGACCGTCCACAAGCTTGAGTGCCTTGATGAATCCCTCCGCGCGCCCGGCAAACTCTTTGACGCGACCCGGACCGGTCCGAACGGCGATCCCTTCAAACACGAGGCGGATTGCCGCTTCTCTCACGGGCCCGCTTTGCAGCAATGCTTTCAATCCCTCATCGGTGGCTCGCTTAAAATCGCCATCGGTGATGGCGCTCTCAAAGGCCGGGTTAGCAAGCAGCAGCCGGGCAATTTCGCGAATGATTCCTGCCGCCTTTGGCGTTCCAAAAAACTCTTTGAGCTGCTGGCCGGCCGCCGGGAGCACAATATTTAAAAACACCGGAAGAACGAGCTGGCCCACGACAAACTCGCGGTTGATATCCCGCACGCGGCCCTGGCGCGCCGCTGACAGCTCGTCAAATATCCCCGGGCTTTGCCCTGGACCGATGGCGGTGATCTGGTAGTCCGTTCGGATATTGCCTTCCGGTGTGGGCAACAGCGTTCGATCGGTGACGGTCGGGACATAGGCCGCCGGCAGACTGTCGTCGAGACCAACGAGAATTCGTCCGGCGTCTTGTATCGCCTGGGGGATCGTCTGGACACCACCGACAGGCGCTAGCGCCTGTTCGCGCGTGAAGGACTCACAGCCCGCTGAACCGGCGTTGCTCGATCCGCTTTCCGTGACGCAGGCCAGCCGATCGATGAAGGTGACCACCGGCCGACGCCGGTTGTTTTGTGCTGTCACAGACTGGAACGTCAGCAGCACGTCCAGGCCGCTCTGGCTGCCCGGCGATACCAGCACGGCTTTCGCCGGCGGCGCCATCAGCGCGTTGTCGATGATCGTCGTAGCGGCATCGTCGAGAGCGGCGGCGATCGGAGAGTCTTCGTCGACCAGGGCTTGAGGATTAACCGCCAGCGCGTCAGTGATCACCTGTTCAAGCACGTCCAGTACAGCAGTCTCAGCGGCGATTAGGTCAATGAGCGGTCGATAAAGCCTCGGCGCAGTCAGGGGAGCGCCAAGGCGAAGGTACAGCAGTGCCTGAGCGGTCGTGCGCGTATTCAGCACCGTGTAGCCCGGAGCAAACCAGCCCAGCAGAATCAGGGTGTCCTGTTCATCAACCACCGCGGCCAGCTGGGGATCAAGACCCGTTCTGATGGAAAACGACCCGTCCGGAGCCGGCGGGGCCGATCGATCAATGCCGTTTTCCACGCGAAGCGCAGTCACCAAGAAACCCGTCGGCGTCTCGACCGTTCCAGCCTGGACGGTTGTTGGGATCACGACTCGAGACTCAAAACTGTCAAAAAACAGCGGCTGAGTTGAACCAACGAGCGGTAGCAGCAGGCAGGCAAAGCAAATCAGACTTTTCATGAGCAGATTCCAGCGTTTCTGACCCAACAGGCGATGTACGCCCCGAAAGTGGCTCAAAAAAGTTGGGAAATTCCCCGACTAGACTATCTCTGAGTCCTCAGGAGGTGATTTGAGAGCGGCGTTTTTATCGGTTTCAATAGACCGGATCGCTACCTAGGTAACGGGCTTTGAGTGAGGCCATTACACAGTTGCTGGACCGCTGGCAGCAGGGTGACCCGGCTGCGGGAGACGCGCTCCTGGCAAAGCTTTATGCCGAGCTTCGAGCCCTCGCGGCGGTGAAGATTCGCGACGAACGGCCCGACCATACGCTGCAGCCAACCGCGCTGGTTCACGAGGCCTACGAAAAGCTTGTGAGATTGGAACGCATCGAGTGGCGCGACCGAGCCCATTTTCTGGCGATGGCGGCACGGGTGATGCGCGAGGTGCTAATCGACCACGCGCGAGGCCGAAACGCCGCCAAGCGTGACGGTGGCCAGCGCGTGACGGTCAGCGGGATAGCCCACGGCGGAGCAGCGCAGGCATTGGAACTGCTGGACCTGGATAGCGCGCTGAGCCATCTGTCTGAGCTCGATCCGGTGAAGGCCCGCGTTGTTGAGCTTCGATATTTTGCCGGCTTGTCGATTCAGGAGACGGCAGCCGTGCTGTCTCTTTCTCCGGCAACGGTGAAGCGTCACTGGCAGGTTGCCCGCTCGTGGCTGTACGACAAACTCGCCGCTGCCCCGCCCGGATGAGCCACTTTCTGGACTTTCTTCGCCTGAGTTTTTGACCATGGACAAAAACGAAAAACAGGCCTTGAACCTTTTCGAGCAGCTGCTTGAGACTGATCCTGAGATGCGCGAGCGCAACCTGAACCAATGGGCGAAGCCAGGTTCAGCGATCCATCAGCGCGTGCAAGCCCTCCTTGCGGCCGAAGCCAGGAGCACCGGTTTTCTCGAGCCCATGGTGGAAGCGGAACGGCAGGGCCGGGTTGGGCCCTATGAGATTGTTGAAACCCTCGACGAAGGCGGAATGGGGGAAGTTTTCATCGCCCGCAGGGCGGACGACGCCTACGAACAGACGGTCGCGGTGAAGCTGATTCGCAGTGACCTCTGGCGCCTTCCCGCCGACCAGGCCAATGAACTGCACGAGCGATTTTTGCGCGAAAGGCAAATTCTCGCGCAGCTCAACCATCCAAATATAGCCCGAGTCCTAGACGGCGGCGAAACCGAAAGCGGCCAGCCTTTTTTGGTTATGGAACTGCTCGACGGTGACCCACTAGATCGCTGGACCAAAAATACGGGGCCGGAACTTGAGACGCTGCTCGACGTGTTTTGCCAGATCTGTTCTGCGGTCCACGAAGCTCACCAGCATCTGATTGTCCATCGCGACATCAAGCCGGCAAACATCATGATTGGCGCCGCCGGCACACCAAAACTGCTGGACTTCGGGATCGCCAAACGGCTCGCCCCGGACGATCCCTCGGCAACTGCGACCCAGTCGGGCGCGTGGACGCCCGCCTACGCCAGCCCCGAACAGGTTCGTTGCGAACCGGTCACTACCGCCAGCGATATCTATTCTCTTGGCGTCCTGCTTTATGAAATGGTCAGCGGCATCCGGCCTTACAAACTCTCAGGCGTTTCCGCAGCCGACGCCGAAAAGATGATCTGCGAACTGGAGCCGGCTCTGCCCAGCGCAACCGTCGGAGAGAGCAGCTTGCCCGCCCGCCGACGCGATCGACGCCGTCGCAGACTGAAAGGGGATTTGGACAACATCATAATGATGGCAATGCACAAAGACCCGGCACGACGCTTTCAAAGTGCCAGCCAGCTTCACGACGACATACAGCGTTATCTCGCGAATGAGCCCGTCCTTGCGTACGGTGACTCGACGCTCTATCGCGTAACTAAGTTTGTCGGCCGGCACAGCGGCAAGGTCGCGGCAACCTCCTTTTTCCTGGTAGCTCTCGTTGCCACGACCTTTTACGCCCTCAACCAATCTCGCCAGGCCCAGGCGGCAGCGGAGCTTGCAGATTCGGTGAATCGTTTTCTCATGGATACGCTTGCCGAGACCGACCCGTATGAAAGCGGTCGGGAACCGACCATCGGGGAAGTTCTGCAGGCGGCGGAGAAAAAGCTGACGGGGCGATTCGAAGACCAGCCGGTGCTGGAGGCAGAGATTCGTTATGCACTAGGCTTCAGCGCGCTTTCCCGCCATGAGCTCGATACCGCGGAACGCCAGCTGATGTCCGCTTTGACTTTGCGACATGAGCATCTCGGCCAGGATCATCCCGCGGCGGCAGAAACCCTGGCGGCACTGGCCTGGCTAAAGGGAGAACGCGGCGATACTGAGCCGGCAAGCCGTCTCTACGACGACGCTTTGTCGCGCCTGGAACGAGGTGGTCATACGGCGACAGTTGTGTACGTCCGCGCTCTCAACGACTATGCCGTTCTGCGTCTCAACCAGGAGCAAGGCGATTCAGCTGCGGAACTCCTGCAAAAGGCGCAGCGGGCCGCGATCGGTGCCCGTGAAGCGGTCCCGCCACCCCTGAGCCTCAGCCTGAAGGAGAACCTCGCTTACGCGCGCGAACTTCAGGGTCGCGGTGACGAGGCGCGAGCGCTGTATGAGGAGGCGCTGGCGGATGCGCGCGCGATGTTTCCTGACCCACACCCAACGCTGGCGATTCACCTCAACAACGTCGGGACGCTTTATTTCGGGGCAGGCGAAACTGATCAGGGGCTGGCAATGGTAGAGGCGTCGCTCGCCATGCGTCGCGAGGTGTTTGTCGGCGACCATCCGGACATCTGGCGGGCATCACGCAATCTGTCGGCCATGTATCTAGAGGCGGATCAGCCCGGCCGGGCGCTAAAAACGGGTCTGGAAGCACTTGAGATGGCGCGCCGGCTTTACCCCGCAGGACATCTCCATCTCGGGGTGTCGCTGTTGACGCTGGCGGAGGCGTATATGGGCGTTGGGGATAACCTGGCGGCACTACCGCTACTCAACGAAGCCGAGCTGGTGCTGAGCCAAAGCCCGGGGGATCAAAGCTACTGGCTTGCGCAGGTCGAAGGCCTTCGCGAACAGGCAAGGCCTGGCGACTCTTCAGAACGATAGCTCGGCGGGAAGGTAATCCCACAATCTGAAGCTGTATCGAAAACGGGTTGGCGTATGATTAAGTGGGGTAATGAGGGAGACAGGTCATGGTACAAGACAGACCATCCAGCGGCGTCACGCCGCATCTCACTATTCGTGGCGGGCAGTGCTCTGCGGCCATTGAATTCTACAAGCTAGCGTTTGGCGCCGAGGAGCTGGCCCGGCAAGCTGAGGAGAACGGCGCTCGCCTGCTGCACGCAGCGCTCGTGATCAACGGGGACTTTGTCATGATGCACGACGATTTCCCGGAATATCGCGGGGGCGCAGAAGCACCCGAGCCCGCGTGCGCCGTTTTTCATCTGGCCGTGGATGATGCCGACGCGTGGTGGGACCGGGCGGTAGCCGCTGGTGCCGAAGTGACGATGCCGCTGGCGGATCAGTTCTGGGGCGATCGCTATGGTCACCTCAAAGACCCGTTTGGGTACACCTGGACAATCGGCGCGCCGAGCAAGCCCTCATAACGTGCTGGTTAAGCTTCGCTCGAGCTGTCTACCTCACGTCCGGGCAACCGGACGACCTGAGAAGAAACTCATGGCGAACGCCGTCGGGGTCGACGCGGTGACGTAAGCGGACACAACCGTAAGGCTCCAAGATGAAAAATGGGCCCGGAGCGGTTTCGGTCGAATCGTCATCCGAGAAATGCCTCAACGCGACCCAACCCAGGTTGGGCGGCGCGGTACTTTGGCTGAAGTCTCGTCCCGTTGCGCCGCGAAGCTGAATCTGTGCCAGCGAACCTTCTCCACCTTCGTCCGGATGCCACCACACCACGTGGCGCTCGACATCCTCGACCCTGTTGTGCGGCCACCCGTAGAGGTTCATCCCAGGTTGCGCTGCGGGACCGGTGTCCTCAAGAAAGGGCTTCCAACTGAGCTCTCCCAGATAAAACGCTCTTGAGGAGGGCAAATCTGCGGTGATCACAAATGCGTTGTTCGGACGTGAGAACGTTCCGTCCGTCAGCACCCACTCGGGTCCAAGCGGCGGCTTCTTGCGCTCGATCAGCCCGATGGATAGGCCGTCGGGGCCTAAGAAAATCGCTTCTCCGACGGAGAAGTCTTCCACTGAAAACCAGACCGGGTCCGAGAGTGGGCGCCAGCCCGAAGCCTGAGCCCGCTCGAACGTCTTGCTAATGCTGTTGACCCGCACGTTCAGACCCATGATGCCGCCGGAATCGAAAAACTGCCCGGCCGACCGGATCTCTCGCTGATGGCCAGCGCCAGCTAGCGCAACGAGCCGGATAAATCCCCGGGCAGACTCGGGCTCCGCCAGCAGCATCTCCCGACCGGTGACCTGTTCGCCTAGCCCCCAGTAGCGCAGGATTGCTGGGCTGGTCTCACCTGTATATCGGACCTCGTAACCGCCAACGTCGACAAAAAACGCTTCATGGCGATCCAATGACCGAACGATTGCGGTTGCTTCGATCCAGCCAGCGGAAGCGATAGCGTTGGAAAGACTGAGGGTTATGCCGAGTACAACAAGACGGCTTACTCGTCGGGTACCTATCATCAGGATTTCCCTTAGCGCCGATTTCAGCGCCGGGAGCTGGTCCAAGACCGTGGCTAGTTTCTGCCCGGCGATAGCTGGTCAAAACCGTTGCGGATATCATTAGCCCACTGGGTGAATACCGCGTTGATTTCGAGGTTGAGGTCAGCACGGGACTGGCCATCACCTGAAACCACGTAAGTGTCGCGCCCCCGCACCAACGGCTCCCCGCTGATCGAGTCTGACACCTCAACCACCAGCGTCATCTCTCCGGCTTTGTCGACCGTGACTGTTTCGGTGGTATCGGCGCCGGCTTCCGGGATATTGACCTCGAGTCGGGCCAGCGCAAGTTTCACCTGCATGGCGCCCGCTTCCGGGTCAATAACCTGGCGATATCGCTGATCACCGGTCATGGCCTCCGTAAATGCCCAGGCAAATGCACGGCTGACCTGCGTGCGCTGTGACGGATTCAGCTCAAAGTTTCTCGCCGGCCGCAGCAGCATCGGGCCCTTCGCCGGGTCTCGCTTGTAGCCCAAGCCGATCGGTCGGATCTGGATCAGGTTGTAGCTCGAGAGGTCGAGGTCAGGCTTCACGTACACCAGCTCAAAAACAGGGCTGTCGAACCGCTGGAGACCATCTGGCGTCACGTCCGGCGGCGTGTCGAAGGTTGGCGGCTTGGATGAACCGGCGCATCCGCCCAGAAGAATTACAGCAAGAACTAACGTCAATCGCATCGATCAGGCCCAGTTTTGAAGCAGTGCAATCACACTGTGCCATAGACCATCCGTCGGTAGAACACCCTTTGGACAAAGCACGGACTGCCGAAAGTTCCTGCAAGCTTTTTGCGGGTGACGCGACACATCGCCCAACAAAGAAGCGCCATGCTCTCAGGCTTCGCTCAGCCTGCGGGTTCTCCTGCCGGAGAGCTGATATCGATGACGGTGCCGGCCGGATCACGCACAACGGCGCGGCGTTGGCCGTAGGGCATTAACTGCGGCGCCTCGACAACCGCAGCTCCTTGTCCCTGGGCCAGCACGAAGGTCTGTTCGCAGTCGTCGACAACAAAGGTGATCATGGCACCGCCAAAATCGCCGCGGGCGACTTCCGGGACAATCTCGGAGGATCGATCCAGCACACCAAACTCCTGACCCGGCAGCGCGTCGTGCACCAAGATCACGAACCAGTCAGAGTCGTAGTGGCGGTTCATGCCGAAGACGGCCTCATAAAATGCAGCGGTTTTGGCAACGTCGTTCGTCAGAATATTGGTGAATAGCCGGTTCATAGCGGAGGAGTTCCTGTCGGTTTATCGGGACGCCCGGACACTAGGCGCAACGGAATACGCCCATAGAGACGGCCCGGCTACGGTGTCCGTCTCTGATCGTGTGAACGAGCAACAGCGGTACACGTAGCGATTGAGCTTCCAAACAAGAGAGTACCGGTTTGATTCCCTACTCACAGCTCTCCCGGAGTCAGCTCCGGTCGCCGCACCTCCGCCGGATCCCATTCGATGAGATTGATCGCGTGACCGTCGGGGTCTCGCAGGCACATTTCCCGCTGTTTAGTGCGGCCTTCGTGGACGAGATTGATCGGCGCCGCAACGATTTGCCCGCCAAAGGTTTCGGTCCGATCAACAACGTAATCGAGGTCGGAGCAGTAGAAGACGCAAACGCCCTCTCCGACGCGGATTTCGTTCGAGCCTTCGGGCAGCGCTGATGGCGCAGGGCCAGAAACCTCGAACAAACCCACCATGCCAAAGTCAGGCTGGCCCGGCGGTTTCAGGATAACCGCGCGACACTGCGCGTTGTCTGCCGTGCCCAGGAGATGCCAGACGGTAGGATCGTTGAGGTGACCCTGCCAGTAAACGTCGGTCATCCCAAGTACCTGCTCGTAGAACGTGCGCGACCGATCAAGGTCCGCGGTGAGGATAGCCGTACGGACCATCTGGCTGAGCTTCATGGCGCCGCCTTGGGTGCGTTTTCTGCCAGCAGATACCGCTCGAACCAGCGAACAATTGAAACGGTGGACGTGACGCGGTTGGCGGTTTTCCGAAAGCCGTGCCCTTCGTCGGGGAACAGCACATACTCCACCGGAACATTCCGCGCCTTGAGCTGGTCGACCACCTGTTCCGCCTCAACGACCGGCACGTTGGTATCGTTCTGGCCGTGGAGCACCAGGGTGGGGGCTTTTACCTGATCCAGCTTGTTGATGGGTGACAGGCGCGCGAGCAGCTCCGCCTGCGTGTCGGGGTCGCCATACTCCACCTTCGAGATCGCCGCCATCCAGGGTTCGGTTTCGGCGAAGAAGGTGGCAAAATTCACCACGCCAAACAGATTGGCCCCGGCGGCGAACATATCGGGATACCAGGCGAGGCCAGCCATGGTCATATAGCCGCCATAAGACCCACCCATGATCCCGAGTCGATCCGGGTTCGCATAGCCCTCACCGACG
>JBCDKA010000055.1:0-23116 GCA_038747195.1 Pseudomonadota bacterium | reverse complement strand
CCCCACAATCAGCAGCAGCACCATGGCGACAGGTACGAGGTACCAGCCGAGCGGTGTCAGGCTGAAGGCTTCGACCATCCACATGTTCAGACCGATCGCCAGCGCGGCTCCGACCACCACGCCTATGGCGCTGATCAGAAAATTTTCGGTCATGAAGTACCGCAGAATCGCCGGCTTGCTTGCGCCAAGCGCCCGGCGCGTGCCGATCTGGCGCGTGCGCCTGCTGACGCTGAAGCTGGCCAGCCCCACGATACCGAGGGCCGTGATGGCCGTCAGGAGGCTCACGACAAACATCAGAATACCCACCATGCCGGCGTCACCCTGGTAGCTACGCTCTCGGGTCTCCTCCATGGTGGTCATGCCGCGGATAATCCGCTGACGGCTGCGCTCGGCCAGCAGTTCCTCGATCTCGGGCATCAGGCGGTCACGCTCGCCGGGCTCGGTCCGCACGATGTACCGGGTTGAGCCAAACAGCGTGTGCTGAGGCACCAGCATGACTCGCTCAACGCCGTTCCAGCCGTTCCAGGGCGCCTGCATCTGCTTGATGATGCCGGTCACGGTCATGGGCTCGTTGCCGTTGATATAAACGGTGTTGCCCAGGGCTTCCATGAAATCATCGGGGAAGAGCGTCTCGGCCATAGCCTTAGTCAGCAGCACCTTGTCCGGCCACTCCACGCCCTGAGGTTCACGCCAGTTCACGTCTCCGGCGGTAAAGTTCTCGCCGGCGACCAGCTCGAGCCCATAGGTATCCAGCCCGTGTTCGTCGATGAAGTACACGGCCACGCCGCTCGACTCGCTTTCGCTGCCGGGCTCGGTTTGGAGACCCATTGACCAGCCACCGCCTCGCAGCGGTACCGAGTTCGACTGGATCGCGTTCACCACGCCAGGGGTGTTTCGAATGGCGTCGAGGTCCTCCTGGATGGTGACCCGTTCGTTGAAGTCATCCCCAAAGCCGATGCTGGAGAGGTAAAAAATGTTGGCCTCGTCCACGCCGCTGGGCCGCGCCATCAGACGGCTTCGCTCCTGAATAATCGCCACCGCGTTAACGATGATTGCCAGCGTCACCGCAATCTGCAGGGCGATCAAAATGGCGCCGGTTTTGTTGCGCGTCAGTGCGCGCCAGATCGGTCCAATTTCCATGTCTGTCTCCCTTGCTTACTGCGACTTGAGCTGGCTGGCCGGTGCAATGTTGCACGCTCGCCAGGTGGGATAGAGGCCGGCCAGCAGTGCGGACACAATCGCCAGGCCGATGGCGGTCAGAACCATCACCCAGTCCATTTCCGCCAGGTTGGTGAGGAATTCGCCAAACAAATGCTGCACGCCTTGGAGGCCAAGCCACGTCAGGAAAAGCCCCAAAATGCCTCCGGCCAGTCCGATCATGGCCGACTCGATCAGGTGCTGGGTGAACAGCGTGCCTTTGGTGGCGCCCAGCGCCCGGCGCAGGCCAATGTCACCCGCTTTGCCCAGAAACTTGGCCAGCAGGAGGCCGATGGTGTTGAGCAGGCACACCAGCAGAAACAGCATCGACAGCCACAGCATCACCTGGGCGTCCTCTTCCACCACTTCCTGGTGCTCCATCCACTCCATCACGTTGCGCAGCCGGTTGTTGAGCGGCCGGGGGAATCGGCCAAGCGCCTTCTGCTCCTCCGCGTAGGCGTTCAGGAACGACATGTAGGCTTCCTTTTCCTGCTCGTTGCGCAGCTCCGCCCAGAACTGGATCCACACACACTCGCCGGCCAGGAACGCCTCGAAGCCTTCACCGTCGGGCTCCTTCCAGCAGTTGGTGTTCCCGTTGCGCGACAGCTGGTTTGCTACGCCAACGCTGAAGGGAATGTAGACATCCTCCGGCAGATTGAAGGCGCCGTTGGTGACGTCATAAAACTTCGGCACCGGCAGCCACTCGTCGATCACGCCCACCACCCGGAAGTTCATGCCATCCATGGTGACCCGCTTGCCCACCGAGTCCTCGCCGCCAAACACGCGTTCGTTGATCTCGCGGCTGAGCACCACCACCTGCTCCTGCGCGTCGTCGGCCGACTTGTCCCAGCCGGAGCCGTAGAGAAACGGCAGATCGAACATGGGAAAGAAATCGGCGTGCGTGGTGCGAGCATCCACCAGGAACGGGCGTTCGTCTTCGTTGCTGGGCTCCAGCACCAGTCCGCTGCGGTTGCTCGCCACCTGTCGAAACGCTTTTCCGGCCTTCATCAGGTTTGTTGCGTCGATGTAGGTCAGCTGGTCCACCGGCTCGGTGTTCTCGTCAAAGCCGTTGGCATCCCAGCTGTCGACCTGCACGTAAAACAGCTGATCCGACTTGTGCGGAATCGGATTACTCGACATCAGATAGTTGACGGTCAGCACCGTCATGCAGGCGCCGATCCCCACCGCGATGGCGGACACCATCAATATGCTCAGGATCGGATTACGGCGGATGCTCAGCCATCCAAGCTTGATGTAGTAGCTGAACATGGCGTTAGGCGGCCGCTTCCGGTGCCGACAGGGTATCGACGCTGGAGTCTTCGCTCACCTGCCCGTCCCGGATATAGATGTTGCGAGTGGCCTGCTCGGCCAGCGACGGGTCATGGGTCACCATGATGATGGTAGTGCCGCGCTGGTTGATCTCGGTCAGCAGGGCCATCACGCTCGCGGCCATCTGCGTATCCAGATTACCGGTCGGCTCGTCAGCCAGCAGGAATCGTGGTTCACCAGCCAGCGCCCGGGCAATGGCCACGCGCTGCTGCTGGCCGCCGGAAAGCTGTGACGGCAGGTGTTTGGTTCGAGAAGCAAGGCCCACGGTCTCCAGCACGCTCTCGATCCGGCGCTTGCGCTCACCCGCCTTGAAGCCACGGTAGCGCAGCGGGACGTCCACGTTGTCGAAGACGTTCAGGTCCGGAATCAGGTTGAAGCTCTGAAAGATAAACCCGATTTTCTCGTTGCGAACGTTAGATCGCTTAGCGTCACTGAGGCCCGATACGTCAGAGCCGTCGAGTTTGTAGACGCCGCTCTCAAAGGTCTCCAGCAGGCCGGCGATGTTGAGGAAGGTGGTTTTGCCTGATCCGGATGGGCCGGTTACCGCCACAAACTCTCCCTCGGCCACCTCCATGGAGAACGCACGCAGCGCGTGGGTCTCGACGGTGTCGGTGCGGTAGATCTTGGCAACATTCTGCATGCTCAGCATGAGATTTCTCCCTGAAAAACGTTATTGAGTTACAAGTACACTTTCAGCGCCGCGGAACTGGTCGATGCTCGACACCACCACGCGCTCGCCTGGCTTTAGGCCCGCCAGGACTTCCACTTCACTGAGGCTCCGCGCCCCCACTTCAATCGAACGGCGCCGGGCAACATAGTCATCGCCAAGCACGTAGGCCACGCGTCCACCGCCGCTGTCGAGAAACTGACCCCGGCTGAGCGTCAGCACGTCCGGACGCTCCTCGAGCAGAATGCGAGTGGTAAGGCGCTGATTCTGGCGCACGGACGGCGACCGATCGCCGGCAAAGCGAAGCCGCGTCGTGACCTGGTTTTGGATAATCTCCGGCGACACGGCAACCACCGCGGCCGGCCAGGTTTGATTCCCCACCAAAATTTCAGCCGCCATCCCGATACCCAGATCGTCGGCGTAGCTTTCCGGCACCTGCGCCTCCACCTCAAATACCGTTAAGTCGACGACAGTCAGCACGCCAACGTTACGGGCTACGGCCGCTTTTTGTTCGACGAGGAGGTTGCCGACCACGCCGGTGACCGGTGACAGCAGCGAAAGCTCGTCCACCTGCCGCGCGAGATCGTCCACCAGCAGCTTCTGGCCCTCCAGCTCCAGCTCGCGAGTCTGGAGCTCAAACGCGAGCCGCTCTTCGTCCAGCTCCGCATTCGCCACGGCATGGGTGTGCGACAGCTCCGCGTTGCGCAGATCGTCCTGCGCCTTTTCAAAGTCGATGGCGGAGATCGAGTTGATCTTGTAACCCTCGTCCGCCCGCCGCTTCTCCCGATCGGCGGCCTCTAGCGTGACCGCGGCCAGATCCACGACGCGCTGGTTGTCCAGCGATTTCTGGCGGCTTTCGATGCGCTGGCGCCGCAACGCCACGTCCAGGCGCTGCAGGTTGGCCTGCTCCTGCTGCAGCCGGTTGGTGAGCTCCGGGCTGTCGATCCGCGCGAGCGCTTGGTCTTTCTCAACGCTGGCACCCGCCTCGGTAAGCAGCGTGATGGTCCCGTCTGCCGGGGCAAACACGGTGGGGCTCACCGCGGCCACCACCTGGCCCTGCACCGAGACGTCCCGCACCAGATTGCCCCGACCCACGGTCGCGATCCGGAGCCGGTCGAGCGGTACGGAAACGCTGGAGCCCGCCCAGCGCTGGACAGCCGGCAGGGCTACCCAAAGCAGCGCGATCAGCGCCAGGGCGCCGCCACCGAGCACCACCCATCGCAAAATGGGCTTCTTGGGAGCCACCTGCACATCCTGGGCTGAGGTATCAGCGATCTTCAATTCGGGTAGAGGGTTGGATTTGGCCGCCTGCATCACTGCCTCTCCTTAGTGTTTTTGTTGAACAGCAACTCCCGGCGAGCGCTCGCGCGCGTGCCGGCTGGCGGTGTTGGCAGCGGATCGGTGTTCTTCCAGGCTCGAGCCATGTCCCCTTAGACGCATCCAGCACCGGTTTGGTTACAGGCGCATTTTCGCGACCTGCCAAAATCGGCCAAGTGCCAGATGGCCCAGAGGTTTTTCGCCCGCTGGAAGCCGAAAGAATTCGGGATGAGTCGTTTGAGTTCACGGACGCGGCGTCGCGTAGGCGCCGATCGGTGCGCATGCCCGCCCGTTTACGGAGAGGGCGGGCGAGGCAGCACCGGCGGGCGCCGGTCCATCGTTTTGCCGTCCGCGATCGCCAGCTCTTCAAACAGGAGGCTCGGCACCACAAAGCTTGCTGGCTCCAGCGCCCCCCGCACGCCGGCTAGAAAGTAGCCGCCGCTGGGGAAGCGGGGCGTCACGGAATGGACATAATAATCGTCACCAATCGCCTCCAGCCGCCGAAACTCACGCACGGCGAAGCGTTCGATATTGAGGTTACGCACCCGCTCGCGGCGCCCGTCCGGAAACTGACGCCAGGCCACAAGGGCTTCGGGCAGGCGTTCCCCATAATTGAACACGGCCATGCTCTGCATCGATTCGAGCTGGCGCTGGGCCTGCGGGTCGCCGAGCTTCTCCACCACAATGACGTAGTCGGTGCCCGCATCGATGCGAAGTTCCTCCAGCAGCTGCGATCGTTCGTTGGCGTTTGCCGCCACGTTGCTGGTCAATATCAGGTTGCCCGGCATCGGGAAGCCGCCGCGGCTGTTGCCGGTACTCGCGCTGGTGCCGTACATCGGAATCCGGGAGGACAGAATCTGCTTGAGCCGCCCCTCTTCAACCAACACTTTGCGGCTGGCCGCCACGCCCTCGTCATCGACTCGGAACCGGCCAATGAGGGGAAGCGTCTCGAAGGCGTCAAGGGTTGGGTCGTCTACCAGCGTCGCTCCACGAGGCAGGACACGCGACCCAAGCTTGCGGCCAAAGCGCTGGTGGCGGGCCTGCAGATCAGCGATGTAAGGCTGCATCGCCGGCTCGGAAGCAACCATCCGCGGCACCGACTGGAGCTGGCTGGCAAACACTTCGGCAAATAGCGCCGCGGCCGCCTGCCCTTGAAACAGCACCGGGCCAACATACTGATCCAAACGCACCGCGGAACGCGCTTCGGTCAGTCGCTTGCCCATCGCGCGCAGCTGGTCTTTCAGGCGCGCTTTGTCGGGCAGATCGCTAAGCTGGCGCGCCCGGAAATGCTCAAAATCCCAGAGCACGGCGCCGTCGTCAGCCTGAGTTCGAGCGATGGCTCCGATGGTGATGTCTGGCACCTGGCGATGAAACCGGCTGCCCTCAGCGTTCAGATAGCGAATGTCCCGATAGTAGACCCTCAGCCAGACGCTCGACTCATGGAGCTCAGGAAACTCGGTAAGCACCTGCGATAGCTCCGTCGCCAGGGATCGCGCGTCAGCAAACTCAATCGCCGGCCGGGGGCTGAGCTCCTCGATCGCCACCACGGGTGCTGCGTAGAAATCGACCAGTTCATCCCGGTCCACCATCGCCTGCTTGTCAGCGAGCTTCACCGAGTAATCTTCCAGCGCGCGTTTGTACGCGAGATCCGTGGCCAGCCAGAACGACCGGCGCAGCGCCGCGTAGTTGTCGTCGACGGGCAGCCGGAAGTTGTTGGGGTTGTAGTAGCGGTGAAGCGAAGAGCCGCGCATGCCAAAGCGCGACACCAGCGACGAGTCCAGATCGTAGGTGCCCACCCGCACCTGCACGTGGCCGCTGCGGTTGTGGCTCTGGTTGTCGCTGGCGATGCTGCCCAGCGTTGCTTTGACGGCAAGCAGATAGCTGTCCTGCAGCCGGTACTCGACATAGTAAGGCGGCGACTCGTCGGCGAGCTTGAGTTCCTTGATGCTGCGCTCGAGCTCATCCGCCATGGCCTGGATCAGCGGATCCGCGTCTGGGTCTGAGCGATTGGTGGTCTGCGCGGATACCGGCGTCAAGGCAGAGAGCGCCAGCGCGAGCACGCACAGCCGAGGCCACCACTGCCTCACGGTGAGTCCTCCGGCGCCGGATTGGGCAGAATCGGCGGGCGCGTCTGCGAGCGCGCTTTGCGCTGCACCTCAAGCCGATCCAGCATGACCGAGGGCGCCACCAGCGACACGGGCACCGACCCCGACTCCGCGCCGCACCAGCCGTGGAACACCTCCGGGTTGTCGGCACCAAACTGGATGTGGCTCAAGGTCAGCAGCGGCGTACCGATCACGTCGACCCCGCGCGCCAGCTCCTCCCGACCGTCCGGGTATACCTTGTAAAGAATCGTGGGGATCACTTTCAGCGCATTAGGGTTTTGCCGGTTAACGGTCGTGAAACCGCCGACGGCATCTCGAATGATCAGCCCAAACTCGTTGCCCGACTCACCGATCGCGGCAACAAAGCGAGCCTTCAGCGCATCGTCTGACAACGGGTTGTCCACCTCCACAAAGAGATTCGACTGGCGCGCCACCGGCGATCGGCCTCTCAGCGCCTCCGCCCGGCCGTGACCGTTGGACCGGGGAAACCCCTCGATGGGGATTCGCGACATCAGAAAGCCTTCCAGCACCCCGTCGCGCACCACGTCCACGCGCTGCGCCGGCACACCCTCGTCGTCCACCGCGTAGCTTCCCAGCAGCGCTTCACCCTGAAACTCGGTGCGGGTCGGATCAAAGTACACGTTGAAGCCTTTGGGCAGGATCTGCTCACCAAGCTTGCGCTTGAGGGTCTGGGCCCCCTCCTCCCGGCGCAGTCGATGCCCCTCCACCCGGTGGCCCAGCAGCTCGTGAAAAAACACCGCGCTGGCCCTGCCCTCGAGCAGCACCGGGCCTGAGTACGCGGTGACGAGCGGTGCCGTACGCAGCGCGTCAGCCTGCGCCAGCAGCTCATCGATGGTGGCCTGCATCGTCTCATCGCTGGGCAGATCGTCTTCGCTGGCGGCCAGCAGGGTGCGCGTGAGCGGCAGCTCCATGCCGTCATCCGCTTTCACCATCACCTGGAGGGTCACGCGAAAGACGCCGCTGCTCTTACGGAGCCGAGTGCCCTCGCTGTTAACCAGTCGCAGCGTGCTGCGCGTATGGCTGAGCGTGACCCGTCCGACCAGTAGATCTTCGCTGCCGGCAAACCGGGCCGAGTAGCGCCGCAGCCGATCCTGCCACAGCCAGGCGGTAAAGGTGTCTTCCGCCTCGGGCTCAAGCAGCACCACCGGGTCCTGGCGAGAGAAGTCCGCTGAGCGATCCTCTTCCTCCACCTTGACGGTCAGGTTGCTGGTGACCTTGGCCATATGATCGAGCGCCTGCTGGTAGACGCGGTCGGTAGCCTGCCAGAGGAGCTGACGAACGGGCTCCGGATCGTCGGTCAGCGGCAGCGCCTGCCAGTTGTTGCGGTAGTTCACGCCCCAGCGCTGGCCGTCGCTGCGCAGGGCGTGCGTGTTGTCCAGCTCGTAATCGCCCACCCGCGCCTCCACGTAGAGGCGTCGCCAGCGCTGCTGGCTGTCTCTCTCCAGCGCGCCGAAGCTGGCGCTCACCACCTGGTTCTGAATGTCGGCAACGCGATAAGAAAGGAAGTAGGCGGGCGGATCGCCGGCGGCCATGCTGGTCATGTAACGCTTCAGCTCGCCGTCCAGCAGATCAACCAGCGGATCGTCAGCGGCGAAGGCCGCCGGCAGCAGCGCCTGCGCAATCAACGCCACAACCAGCAAACGGCGGCACCCCGTCGCAACCTGCGAGCGTCGCCAAGCCCTGATCATGAGGAACGTCCGTCGAGCCAGCATCCCGATAGGTTAACGAAAATGCGATTCAGATTGGGGAATCGGCGATAATGGGGCATGAGCCATGATAATTCTGTCCGCGTGGGGTTTGTCAGCCTGGGATGCCCCAAAGCGCTGGTCGACTCCGAGCGCATCCTTACCCAGCTTCGAACCGACGGTTACGACATAGTTCCGGAGTATCAGCAGGCGGACCTCGTTGTGGTGAACACCTGCGGCTTTATCGACAGCGCCAAGGCGGAGTCGCTGGCCACCATCGGCGAGGCGCTCGAAGAAAACGGCCGGGTGCTGGTCACGGGCTGCATGGGCGCCAATGAGCGCGACATCCTGGACGTGCATCCCAAAGTGCTCGGCGTCTCTGGGCCACAGCAGTATGACGCGGTGGTGAGCTCGGTCCACGAGCACCTGCCGCCTCCCGATTCGCTGCCGTTTGAGTCGCTGGTGCCCCGTCAGGGCATCAAGCTGACGCCCAGGCATTATGCGTACCTGAAAATTTCCGAAGGCTGCAACCACAAGTGCAGCTTCTGCATTATCCCGGACATGCGCGGCCGCCTGGTGAGCCGGCCGATCAACGAGGTGCTGGCCGAGGCAAGGCGCCTGAGCGCAGCAGGCGTGCGGGAACTGCTGGTCATCGCCCAGGATACGAGCGCCTACGGCGTCGATATCAAATATGCGGAGAGCTCGTTTGCCGGCCAGACGTGGCGAACCAACCTGGAGGACCTGTGCCGGGCTTTAGGCGAAATCGGCATTTGGGTCAGGCTACATTACGTGTACCCCTATCCCCACGTGGACCGGGTGATTCCGCTGATGGCGAACGGGAAAATCCTGCCCTACCTTGACGTACCGCTGCAGCACGGCAGCCCCGAGGTGCTCAAAGCGATGCGCCGCCCGGCGGCGGCCCACAACACGCTGGAGCGGCTCGAGCGCTGGCGCGAGATCTGTCCGGAGATCGCCGTGCGCAGCACGTTCATCGTGGGTTTTCCCGGCGAGACCGAAGCGCAGTTCGAAACGCTGCTCGATTTTCTTGAGGCCGCGCAGCTCGATCGGGTGGGCTGCTTCCAGTACAGCCCGGTGGAAGGCGCGCGGGCCAACGCGCTTGACGGCGCCGTGCCGGAGGCGATCAAGCAGGAACGCTTTGACCGCTTTATGGCCGTGGCCCAGGACATCAGCCGACGCAAGCTGGCGGCCCGTGTCGGCAAAACGGAAACGGTTCTCATCGATGAGCTGGCCGGCGATACCGCGGTGGCACGGAGCTACTCCGATGCGCCCGAGATCGACGGCGTGGTGCAGGTCAGCAACGCCGGCGCCCTGCGGGTGGGCGGCTTTGCCAAGGTCACCATCACCGGTGCCGACGACTACGATCTGTTTGCCGAGGCGGTCAGCTGAATCCGGAAAGTGAACTGCTGCTGCGTTCGCGCGGCCGCCTGACAAACCCTGCTGAGACCCTGTGGATCAACCCAACCGCAGACGGATTCTGGCAGCCCTTTGAGGCCAGCCAGGCGCTCACCTTTCATCACGGCGAGGCGGCGTTGCTGGCAGACCACCTGACGGTCAGCACCGAGCCCGTGCCCCGACCGGCCCGGCACGTTGTGCTTTACCTGCCTAAATCGAAGGCCCGCCTGACGCTGATGGTTGAGCTGGCGGCAGCCGGGCTGGCCGCTGGCGGCAAGCTGTGGCTGGTCGGCGCCAAGAAAGCCGGCGCGCCGTCAGCCGGCAAGCAGCTCAACGCGCGTTTTGGATCGGTGCAAAAGCTTGATGCCGCCCGTCACTGCATGCTGTTTGAAGCGAGCGATGCTTTAGCGGGCCCGGGCTTCGACATTGACCATCACTGGCAATCCTTTGACGGCCCTGACCTGAAGCTTGCCAGCCTGCCCGGCGTGTTCAGCCACGGCCGGCTGGACGACGCCAGCGCCATGCTGATTGAGAGCCTGCCGTCGCAGATGCCGGGGACCTGCCTGGATTTTGGCTGCGGCTGCGGCGTTTTGAGCGCGGTGGCCGCCCGCCGCGGCGCCACGGTGACGGCGATCGACTCCGACGAGCTGGCCGTGCGGTCCACTCGACGGACGCTGGCCGAGAACGGCCTGCAGGGTTCGGTGCTTGGCGCAACGCAGCTGCCGCGGCCCGATGAACCGCTTCAATGGGTGATTAGCAACCCGCCGTTTCACCAGGGCCTAAACACCGATCTCAACGCCACCCACCAAATGCTCAACGACGCCGCGGCAAGCCTTTCGAGAGACGGTGAGCTGTGGCTGGTGGCCAACCGGTTTCTGGATTACCCCAAGCGTCTGGCGGCTTTGTTTGATGTCGTTGACGAGCCGGCCGGCGACCGCTCGTTTCGCGTGCTCAGGGCAAGGCGTCCGAAATCTCATCCGCGTTAGGCGGGATTGGCACATCCCCGGTTGCCACCACCCGGTTGCGGCCCTGCCGCTTGGCCTCGTACATGGCCTTGTCGGCGATCCGCACCAGATCGCGGTAGGTGCGCCCCTCGCCCGCCCGCAGGCTGGCGACGCCGATGCTGGCGGTGACGCCAAACGCCTGGTCCTCGCTCACCACCTTGAGCATTTCGATGCGCTCGCGTAGTCCCTCGGCCAGCGGCCAGATCTCGTCAGGCGCAATATCCGGCAGCAGCACAAAAAACTCTTCGCCGCCGAACCGGGCCAGGATGCCGGGATAGTCCAGCAGCTGCTCTTCCATCGCTCGCGCCACCTGGCGCAGACAGTCGTCGCCCGCCATATGTCCACGCTGATCGTTCACCTGCTTAAACTGATCCAGGTCCACCACAATCAGCGTGAGCGGCCGGCCGTGATCGATGGCCTCTGCCCACAGGCGTGTCAGCGACAAATCTAGATGCCGGCGGTTGTAGACACCGGTCAGCCCGTCGCGCTGGCTTGACTGCTCGAGCACCCGATTGGCGGTTTCCAGGCGAGTTAGCGCGTCGTTCAGTTCAGCCGTCCGCTCGCCCACGCGCTGTTCCATCTCGGAGCGCGCCTCAGCCTCTATGCGACGATTTTCTTCCTGTAGCAGCCGGAAGCGGTAGGCGAGCGCAAACGACAGCAGCACCATCTCGGCGGCTGAACCGATCTGCATCCCGTAGGTCGTCACAAACGTGCGCGGCATGAAGCCGAACGATACGCCGGCGTAGGCCAGCATGCCGGCAATGAGCAGCCCCCAGGCGAGCAGGAAGTAGCGCGCCGGCCGATAGCCCTGCGACCAGGCGCGCACGCCGCTGGCCAGCACCGCCACCGCTGAGACAAAGACCATGCCGGTCGCAACCTGCACCAGGTAACGATAAGACACCACAAAAGCCGCGATGGAAATGAGCGCCAGCACCACCATCAGCAGCAAACACACCTGGTCGAGCCGCGGCGCTGAGGTTCGCAGCGTGAGAAAGCTGCGGCAGAACTGCAGCATTGCCATTTGCGCCAGCGGCAGCATGAGCAGAATCGCGAGGTTGGCCACCTGCGGATCGCCCGGCCAGAAAAACTGAAAACTGAGCCCGTTTAGCGAAAGCTGGAGCAGACCGAAGCTGGCCACGTAGAGCACGTAGTAAAGAAACGTGGTGTCCTTCAGCGTCAGAAACAGCAGCAGGTTGTAGGCGGCCAGCGCCAGGAGCACGCCGTAAAGCAACCCCATCCCCAGCTGGCCTAGATAGTTGATCTCCGCCAGCGCCAGCGGCGTCACCAGCCGAAGCGGCACCTGGACGGAGCTCTCGCTGGAAACCCGCAGCGCCAGCTTCACCGTCTCCCCGGCCGGCACGGTGACGGGGAAAGAAAAATGGCGATGCGCAAAGTAGCGTCGATCAAACGGCTCCCGATCGCCGCCCGTCAATTGCTGGACCGCGCCCGACGCCGTTTCAACGTACAGATCCAGGTGGTCCAGCAGCGGGTATTCCAGCAGCAGGATCCACTCCGACTGCGGATGGGTGCGGTTGTGAATTTCGCCGACAAACCAAAAGGCCTGTGTGGAAAAGCCGTAGTTGTCGAGCGGCGCAAGCGGTTGGAAAAGCTCGGACGACAGGGCGAGCACCTGGTCTCGGGACAGCGCGGGATCCACCGCCACATAGCGCAGCGATGTCGACAGCTCGACGTTGTTGACCCCCGGTTCCAGGTCGATGGCGGCCGCCGTGCTGATCAGCAGCAGCAGCGCCGTCAGCAGCCCTGCTTTCATGGTTCTTGTCCCAGGCTACGGCGGCAGCCCGCGGGCGAGCTGGCATCGCATCCGAATTAACCCCACCGACGACCATAGCACGAAACTCGTCGTGCATCGGGTGGGGCAGCCTAGGTCAGCCTGGCTCCCTCGGGCGTAACGGATATCGGGTCCGGCCATCCCTGGCCGGCCCGATGTCGATCAATGTCGAATCAGCCCCCGAGACCGGGACCGAGCAGCGCCAGTGTCAGCAAAGCCCAGGCGCTGGAAAAAAGCACGGGTTCCGCTCGCTCCGCGTGAGCCAGCAGGCTTGCCGCTCCAACCAAATAGGCGATGGCGACGAGCACGGGCGCGCCTGGGAGCGCCGCGCCGCTCAGAGCGACCATCATCAGACCCACGCCCGCGTGCAGCAGCGCTGCCCAGCCTTGCGACCGGTCCACCGCCAGCCAGAGCTGGATCACGCCAAAGCCAGCCGCCAGCGCGGCGAGCACCCGAAGCTGCTCCCCGCCGCTCAGCAGGGCCGAGGCGGCCAGGGCGGTGACGCCGAGCGCGATGCCGGTTGTCATCGAACACAACGCGCGGCAAACGCTGCCGCTCAGGAAGTTGCCGAAGCGGCGTGGCGCCGAACGCCGACCGTTGGCGCTGGCAGACGGCGCGGACGTGTTGCCGCCGATCACTTTTTGCATTGCTGACATGATCTATGCCTCCTAAGTTACCTACTGAAAAGTAAGTATTAACTCGAAATTTTTACCGTTTTGGCGCACTTAGCTAAGTGTCTGCACCCGCCGCTGGCTGATCCGACCGACTTCGGTAAAGCTCCTGGCGAAACTGTCCGGCAATCTTCTCCACCAGATTCTGGCCTTCCAGGCGCGACTGCTGTCGGGCGCCCGACATGGCCGCAACGAGAAGCTGCGCCTTGTCAGCGGCATCACCGACAAACCGGAACTCGCCGCTCTCGCGGCCCTCTTCCAGCACCTCGGTGAGAAACGTCACCACGCCCTGCCAGAAGCGGGACAGCGCGTCGCGCACTTCCGTCGACAGCCCCTCCCAGCTGGTGGTGAGCGTGCTCACCGGGCACAGCCGCAGTGAACTGCCGTAGTGGGTCTCGTAGGCAAAGTAACCCTCGAGCTGCTCCCGCGGCGCCAGCGTCGCCCGGGCTTTCCTCATCTGTTCTTCCATTTCAGCGGCAAAGTCTTCCACCAGGGCCAGCCCAAGGTCCGCCTTGCTGGGGAAGTGATAATGCACCGCCGCGTTCTTAATACCGAGGTGACCGCTGATGTCGCGATAGCTGAAGCCCTCAAACCCCCGCTCAGTCAACAGAGACCGGGCGCGATGAATGATCTGTTCTCGGGCGTTGCTTAAGCGCGGCATCTGGCCTCTCGCATTAACTTACGTGTTAGTAAGTTTACTGAAAAGACCCAAAAATGCAAGTCCAGCGAAGGGGCGACAACCTCGGGCGAGGGCCCGCGCGCCGCTCAGCGAATGAGCGATCCGCGATACTGGTAAATGATCAGCAGCAAGAGCGCGGCGCTCCCCAGCACACCGGCAAACGCAAAACCATTGAGCAGCGGCAGCGGCATCACAAACGCCGCCACGATGGCCACCAGCACACCCATGAGCGCCTCGCCGGTGATGAGTCCGGAGGCGATTAGCAGACCTTTACCCTGCCCCGCACTACGCTCCGCTTCCGGCAGGTTCCGGGCTTTATGCGCTACGCGGTGGGCGAGCAGCCCCCCGATAAAAATGGGCACCGACAGCCCGAGCGGCAGGTAGACACCCACCGCCACGGCGAGCACCGGGAAACGGAAGGACGACCCTCGCTTCTCCTGGATCTTGTCCAGCATGATCAGCACCACCGCCAGACCAAAACCCATAAAGATGAAGTTCCACTCGATGCCACCCCCGAAGATCCCGGTGGCAAGCGCCTGCATCAGACCGGCCTGCGGCGCCGCCAGCGGCTGCGCGTCCGGGTTGATCGGACTAGGCCGACCGATCCCATAACCCTGATCGAGCACGCCCAGCACAAAGGGAATGACCATCGCGGCGGCAATCACGCCAACCACCTGAAACACCTGCTGGCGCCAGGGAGTGGCGCCCAGAATATGGCCGCACTTGAGGTCCTGCATGTTGTCACCGGCGATGGCCGCTGCAGAGCAGATCAGCCCGGCCAGATAAATCACCGCGATGGGACCGAGCGTTGCCGCAACGCCGTCGCTGCCCATGAGCTGAAGGAGAATGAGGGCTGAGACAATTACGGTGGCGATGGTGACGCCCGAGATCGGGTTGTTGGAGCTGCCGACCAGGCCCGCCATATAGCCGGCAACCGACGCAAAGATAAAGCCGAAGATCAGCATCAGCACGGACATGACGCTGGCGATCAGCACGCGATCTGGATAGTCGCCCAGCGCCAGGTAGAACACCCCGAACAGCGGCACCACCGCCAGCAGCGCGACCATCGCCACGTAGTTGATCGGCGTGTCGTACTCGGTCCGCAGCAGACCGCTGCTCCCTTCCCCGGCTGAGCGATAGGCCGCCAGACTGGCTTTGACGCCGCTGGCGAGCGGCCCCAGCAGGCTGATCAGCGACCACACGCCGCCGATCATCATCGCGCCGACGCCAATCCGCCGACAGTCCTGCCATGACTGGCCGGCCAGCGCGCCCCACTGGCTCGCCGTGAGCGTCGACCAGTCGATGGCCGGATCGATGCCCGTCGCTGCGAGAATCGACGCTGAATTAAACGCCCAGTTGAGCGGTACACCGATCAGCGTACCGATGGCGCCGCCGAGAAATACCAGGACCGCGATGTTGAGGCCAACGATGTAGCCGACACCCGCCAGCGCCGGGCTCAGCGTCACGTCACCGGTAAACAGATAGTTGCCGCCGAGCCACGCGCGCGTTGTCGCCACGCCGCCGGCCAGCAAACCCACGCCGGACTCCAGCAGCTTGAACACCGCGCCCAGTCCGGCTGCCTTCAGGAGCAGGCTGAAGCTCCGGCGGGCCGTGTCATCGGCGCGGTACTCCGGGTGATCGCGGTCGGTCTCGATGCCGCCGGTTTTGAGCACTTCGGCGGTTGCCACGCCCTCGGGGAACTTCAGACGAGCTTCAACGATCAGCGCGCGGCGCAGCGGCACCGTGAAGGCAACGCCCAAGATGCCGCCGAGTACCGCAATGGCCACCATCGGACCATACTCGTAGCCGGACCAGGCGTTCATAATGACCAGCGCGGGGATCGTAAAGATAATGCCGGCTACCAGCGACTCGCCGGCGGACGCGGCGGTCTGCACCATGTTGTTCTCTAGCACCGTGGAGCGCCGGAACAGCCGCAGCACGCCCATCGACGCCGCGGCCGCCGGGATGGAGGCCGACACGGTCAGACCCACCAGCAGCCCGATATAGGCGTTGGCCGCGGCCAGCAGCATCGACAGCACCGCGCCGAGCACAAAGGCTTTGAACGTAAATTCGACCAGGCGGCGCTCGGGCGCCACCAGCGGCGCGGGTAACGGGGGCATTTGGCTCATGAAGGATGAATCGGGAATCGGAATGGCGCGAATGGTAGCAGACCGTCGTCCCGGTCCCTCGATTCTGTGATCGGGTCCACAGTTGGCGCCGGATTATGCTTAAGCCATCCGCTGACAAGCGATGAACCGGTCATTACACTAGGACGCTTGTAGCCCAGGAACTATTGTCATGCATGTCAGTTGGAAACGCGCCGCTTTTGCCGCGGCGTTTTTGGTCCTGCCGCTCAGCGGCTGGGCCCAGACCACCATCACCCTCGAGCCCAGCCGCGATACCTCGCTGTTTGCCGAACCGGGGCTCGATCTGAGCAACGCTCTGGGGCCTCACCTGTACGCCGGCCAAACCAACAACGGTGACAACCGCCGCGCGCTGCTGGCCTTTGACTTCAGCAGCATTCCGGTGGGTTCAACCATCAACAGCGCTACGCTCACGCTGACGCAGTCCATGGCCGCGCCGGGGAGCACGGTCCGAACGTTTACCCTGCACCGCGTGAACGGCAGCTGGGGGGAAGGCACCTCAAATGCGGGTTCCCCCGGCGGCACCGGCGACTCAGCCACCGCGGGCGACGCCACCTGGACGGAGCGCATCTTTGGCTCGCAGTCGTGGCTCTCCCCCGGCGGTGACTTTGTTGCGACGCCCAGCTCCACCTCCGACATTCTGAGCCTCGGCGGGCCTTATGACTTTACGGGTCTGGCGAGCGACGTGCAGGCATGGGTTGGTGGGTCCGCCGTCAACGACGGCTGGATTTTGCTGGGCGAAGAGGACGACATCCGAACCGCGTACCGGTTTGAGTCTCGCGAGAACCCGACCGCCACGGCGGTGCCTCAGCTTGCCGTGACGTTTACCGCGCCGGTGACCGGCGGCGGCGGGGGTGCGGGTTCTGGCAACCCGACCGCGGTGCCCGGCCCCGGGCCGGCCGCCATCGTGCTGCTGATCCTGGCGATGGTGCTCGTCAGCCGACGCTGGTTCTAAGCCAGAAACGTTGAGTCAACGGACCGGGCGCCCGCCGGGGCGCCCGGTTTTTTTGTCCTGGCCCTAGAGCAGGTGCTGTTCAAAAAACAGCACCACCGCCTGCCGATAGATATCCTGGTTAGGCTTGCGGGCGTAGCCGTGACCCTCGTCCAGCGCGTTCATGTACCAAACCTTGGGACCCTGCTGACGTACGGCGGCCACCACCTGCTCCGCCTCGGTCACGGGCACACGTGGATCGTTTTCACCCTGCACCACAAACAGCGGCACACGAATCTTCTCGGTGTTGTTGAGCGGGCTGATGCGGTTGAGAAATTCCCGCATCTCCGGGATACGCTCGTCACCGTATTCGGGGCGCCGCAGATCCCGTCGATACGCCTGGGTGTTTTCCAGGAAGGTGACAAAGCTGCTGATACCGACCACATCAACGGCCGCCCGCAGGCGGTCCGAATAGTGCACGGCGCTCGCCAGCACCATGTAACCGCCGTAGCTGCCGCCGATGACCGCGACCCGGTCAGCGTCCAGGTCGGGCTGGGTACCAATCCAGTCGAGCAGCGCGCCGATATCCCGAACGGAGTCTTCGCGCTTGTAGCCGTTGTCCAGCGACAGATAGTCTTTGCCGTAACCCGCTGAGCCGCGAACGTTCGGCGCGATCACCGCCGCGCCGAGGCGATCGATCCAGAGCTGGTAGGTGCTGCGGAAAGAGGGCCGGAACTGTCCTTCCGGACCGCCGTGAATGTTGATGATTACCGGGTGGGGCCCGCGGCTCCGCGGCTTGTAAACAAATGCGGGAACCGTGCGCTTCTTACCGTCCACCTCATCAAACGTGGGAAAGCGGACAAGCTCAGGCACCGAAAACTTATCCGTGTCCATACCGCCGACCTCGCTGTAGGTCCAGCGGGTCACCTCACCGTGTTCCAGCGGCGAGTCTTTGAGCGCCAGCACAAAGGTATCGCTGGGTGACTGGGGCGTGTTCAGGGTCATGGCCAGCGCGCTGCCGTCCGGGCTGAAGCTCAGACCGCCGACGATGCCCACCGGCAGCCCTTCAACCCGCCGATAGGTTTGGGTTGCGGGGTCGAGCAGATAGAGTTTGGCAAACCCTTCCTCGTTGACCACAAATGCGCCGCGGGTTTTGTCGTCGCTGAGCGTCATGCCCGTCACGTCCCACGGAATGTCTTCCGTGATGATGCGGGCGGTCGCCCCGGGCTCCAGCGTTTTATAGGCCAGGCGAGCAAACTGACTCCCCACGTCGGTCAGGTAGTAGATCCCACGCCCGCCTCGATCAAAGTCCGCAGCCAGATGCCGGCCGGCAACGTCGGGATTGCCTCCGGCGACCGTCTGCTTTTCACCGCTCGCCAGATCCACCAGGTAGATGCTCGAGCTGGTCGCCGATACATACTGCTGGACCAGCAGCTGCTCACCCTCAGGGCTGAAGGCCGCGGGTCCCCACCAGGCGCCGTCGGGGGCTTCCAGCGCCACCTTGGCGCTGGCCGGCTGATCAAACGGCATCACCCAGATATCGTTCGACCGCCCGTTGCGACGGGTGCTTTGAAAAGCCATCAGCTTGCCCTTGTCATCCCACAGCACCGAACCGTTGCGCGACTCTCCGTCGCTGACCATCTGGCTTTTGCCGGTTGCCGGGTCGAACAGATACAGCTGGTCAAACTCGCTGCCGCCGGTATCCATCAGGAAGCTGATCAGGTCCCCGCCGGGCTGACGCTGTGCGCCGGAGACCGGCTCGGAGAAAAAGGTGAGCTGCTGGCGGGCGCCGCCCGGCATCGCCACGCGGTGCAGCTGGCCGGTGTCGCCGAAGCGCGTTGTGATATAGAGCGACTTGCCGTCGCGCGCCCAGGCCCGGAACGAGCCGGACCGTACGTTTTCATAGCGGTTCAGATCCTGGGCCAGCGAAGCGGGAATCTCCGGAATATCCGACAAGATCAGGTTCCCGTTGTTGAGCGTTCGTTCCGGAACCTCGTCAGCAGCGCCGGGCGCTACTCCCAGCACAAGCGCCAGCAAAGGGGTCAGCAAAAACCAATTTTTCATGGATGAATCTCCATCGATCCAGTGTGTGTAAACGGTAGAAATGTGCCGCGCGACCAAGGCCGCGCTGGGGTGTTAGCTCGCCGGGACTCCGGTGCCCTCAAGGCCGCAGTAGCCTAGCGGATTCTTGCTTAGGTACTGCTGATGGTATTCCTCGGCATAGTAAAAGCCCGGTGAAAGCTCAATCTGCGTCGTGATGCTGCCGAAGCCCGCGGCAGCCAGCTGCTCAGCGTAGCGATCCCGAGAGTCCCTCGCGACCTGGAGGTGCCCGTCGAGCGCAGCAAAAATCGCGGACCGGTATTGGGTTCCGACATCGGTCCCCTGACGCATGCCCTGCGTCGGGTCGTGAGCCTCCCAAAACACCGAGAGCAGGTCCCCGAACGCGATCGCCTCGGGGAAGTAAACCACCTGAACCACCTCTACGTGGCCGGTCAGGCCGGTACAAACCTCCTGGTAGCTCGGGTTAGGCGTAAAACCACCCGCATAGCCCACCTGGGTTGAGTAGACCCCGTCCAGCTCCCAGAAACGGCGCTCAGCCCCCCAGAAACAGCCCATGCCAAAGACCGCCAGCTCCGTGCCCTCAGGAAAGGGAGCCGCCATCTTCGCACCGGAGACGTGATGGGCCGGCGGCACCCGCATCGGGTCTTCGCGGCCCGGCAGCGCCTCGTCTCGTTGCGGCATCCGGGTGTTTTTCATCGTCTTTAGCGTGTGTGGTGCAGCGAACTACGTCAGTGAGCATACTTGGCCGCAGGCGCCCCCTCAACCGCTGGCCGCCGCCGCCCCGGACCTTTATGATCCGCTCCATGGATATCACCATGCCCGATCCGCACGCCATAGCGGTACTGGCGTTGACCGGATTGGCGCTCATACTTTTCACCCGCGAAAACATTCCGCTGGAGACCACCAGCCTGTTTGTGCTTGTGGTGCTGGCGCTGGGTTTTCGGCTGTTCCCCTACGAGTCGCTGGAGGGCCGGCTGGAGGTCACCGACTTTTTCCACGGCTTCGGGCACAAAGCGCTGGTGGCGGTCTGCGCGCTGATGATTGTGGGCAATGGGCTGGTCCGCACCGGCGCGCTGGAGCCGGTCGGTCGCTGGCTGGCGAAGCTGTGGCGACGGGGCCCGCTGATATCTCTGCTCGCGACCCTGGTGATCACCGCCACGCTGAGCGCCTTTATCAACAACACGCCCATCGTGGTGCTCATGCTGCCGATCCTGATCGGCGTGGCCGTGCGCACCAACGCGTCCCCCACCGCCACGCTCCTGCCCATGGGGCTCGCGAGCCTGCTGGGCGGGATGTCGACCACGATTGGCACCTCCACCAACCTCCTGGTGGTCTCGGTGGCCGAGGACATGGGCGTGGCGCCGTTTGCCATGTTCGACTTTATTGTGATCGCCGGGCTGGCCGGTCTGGTGGCGATTGTCTACCTCTGGCTGGTCGCGCCGCGGCTGGTGCCACCGCGGCAGGCACCGCTGGAAAACGTGTCATCGCGCGTGTTCACCGCCCAGCTGGTGCTGGACGAAGACAGCCCGGTGGTCGGCCAGACGCTGACCCAGGCGGTGGAGCGAACCGAGGGGGCGCTGAAGGTCGAAAAGATCCAGCGCGAGGTGGGCGTGTTTGTGACGCCGCTGCCGGACGTTGAGCTGCGCGCCGGCGACCGCCTCAGCACCTCCGACACGCCGAGCCGGCTGCGGGAGTTTGCCCGGCAGCTGGGCGGCAAGCTTTATTCGGGCAACACCCTGGTGGACGCCGAGCACCCGCTCACCGCCGGCAGCCAGCAGCTGGCTGAGGTGGCGATTACGGCGGGGTCACGCCTCGTCGGAACGCGGCTCAACCAGGCCCGCCTGCAGAGCCGCTACGGGCTGCGTTTTCTCGCGCTGCACCGGGCTGAGCGCCAGGAGTCGAGGCGCAGCCGAGACATCGACGAAGTGACGCTGATGACCGGGGACGTGCTGCTGGTGCAGTCCACGCCCGAAGAGCTCACCAACACCAAAACCAGCGGCGACTTCCTGGTGCTCGACGGCAGCACCACCCTGCCCCACACCAGCAAAGCCCCCATTGCGCTGCTGACGCTGATCGGCGTTGTGGGCGCAGCGGCGCTGGGCCTGGTGCCGATTGAGGTCAGCGCCCTGGCCGGCGTCTTCCTGATGATTATCTCCGGATGCCTCAACTGGCGCGACGCGACCAACGCGCTGTCCTCCCAGGTCATCCTGATTGTCGTGGCGTCGCTCGCGCTCGGCGTTGCCCTGATGCGCACCGGCGGCGCCGCATTTTTGGCCGACCTGTTCCTCGCCGCCACCTTCGGCCTGCCGCCCTCCGCCGTGCTCGCCGGCCTGATTCTGCTGATGGGTCTGATGACCAACGTGGTCTCCAACAACGCGGCGGCCGTCATCGGCACACCGATCGCCATCGAGATTGCCACCCAGCTAGGCTTACCCGTAGAGCCGTTTGTTCTCGGCGTGCTGTTCGGCGCGAACCTAAGTTTCTGCACGCCGATGGCCTACCAGACCAACCTGCTTGTCATGAACGCTGGGGGCTATAAGTTCATCGATTTCGTCAAGGTGGGCGTGCCGCTCATGATCCTGGTCTGGATCACCCTGACGGTGCTGCTGGTCTACGCCTACCAGCTGTACTAGATGATGGTGGTTCGCTGCGCTGTCGTTTTCGCTTGCCTCTTTGCCTTGCTGGGCGCCGGGCCGGCGCTCGGAGACAGCTTTACTGAGCTAAAGGACGATCTGGATCAGCTGCGCAAGGACGCCGGCGTCGCCGGCGCCCTGGTGATGATCGTCGACAAGGACGGAATCCGGCACGCCGCAGGCCTGGGTGTCACCCATTGGGATCAGCCTAAGCCGATGCATCCCGACGTTTGGGTCAGGATCGGATCGATCACCAAGGCGTTTGTTGGCATGGCGTTTGTCCGGCTCGAGGGTGAGGGCAAGCTGTCCCTGACCGATACCTTGGCGGCGCTTAACGCTGATCGCTGGGTGCAGAACCCCTGGGCCCAACAGCACCCGGTGACGATCGCCCAGCTGCTCGAGCACAGCGCCGGGCTTACCGACATGGTGCGCGAGGAGTGGGACCACAACGTGCCGCTGCCGCTGACCGAGGCGCTCAAAGTTGCGCCGGAGTCACGTCGCCTCAAGTGGCCGCCTGGCGTTCACAGCTCGTACAGCAACAGCGGGGCCGGCGTTGCGGCGGCCGCGATGGAGAAACACCTCAAGCGCGATTTTGAAACTTACCTAACCGACCAGGTGCTGCGCCCCCTGGGAATGGACGAGGCAACCTTTTCGGCGGCGGTGAAACCCGAGCTGATCGGCGGCTACGACCGGGACGGTAAAACGCCGATCCGGTACTGGCACATGCTGTATCGGCCCTTCGGCGCGCTCAACCTGCCGTTTGCGGAGCTGAGCCGCTGGCTGAGGCTGATGCTCGGCGAAGGGGTCCTGGACGGGAAACGACACTACACGGCCGAACAGCTTCGGCGCATGGAGAACCCGGCTACGACGGCAGCCGCGGGGGGTGGACTGGTCTTCGGCTACGGGCTTGGCAACTATCACCAGGTCCACCGGGGCTTTGTCTTTCACGGTCACGGCGGGGATGCGGATGGTTACCTCACCCACTGTGCCTATAACCGCGACGCCGGGCTGGGATTCTGCGTGCTGATCAACGCCTTTCAAGGCAGCACGCTGCGGGCAATGCGGCGCCGCGTCATGGACTTTGTCGTCGATGGTCTGACGCCCAGTTTTACGCCGGGCGTCCCGCAGCCGATGGCTCACCTCGAATCCCTCACCGGACGCTACACGCAGGTGACGCAGCGATTTCCCGGCTCACAGGCGCGCCCGAGCCTCGAGGTCACCCTGCGCGACGGCCGCCTGATGCTGGTGCGCAGCAGCGGCGAGCAGCACCTGGTGCCCCTGTCTCGCTGGCATTTTCGGCGACGCTTTGAACCTGTGGCCACCACCGCGTTCATACCTCTCGACGGAACGATGCTGCTTCAGGGCCCTTTCGGAAACTTCGAAAGGTCACAAGAAAGGCAACCGCAGCAATGACTTGTAGCACTGACCGGCGCTAAGGGCGGGGCCTATGGTCCCTCCAGGAGAATTGCT
>JBCDKA010000054.1:0-23196 GCA_038747195.1 Pseudomonadota bacterium | reverse complement strand
TCCGGCGTGAGTCGTTCAACCCTCGCCGGGCCGTCCAGCGGGGAGCGAAAGAGGTAGCGGGCGGCGTTGTCGTCCGGCGAGGCGAGGTAGTACACAAACCCGCAAGTGGGCCGCACGGATAATTCTGTGCCTTCAGTCCATCGCTGGGCGCGTCTGGCAAGGCGCGAGCCGCAGCCAATGGCCGTAGCCCTTGGTAAGGCTCGCAACGCGGCCAGGCGTGCCCAGCGATGGACCCGTAGGGCGAGCGTGTCAGGCGCCATGCCGGCGTTGATCCGCCGCGGCCATAGCTACGGCTATGACCCCGACGAATCGCCTTGGCCTGACGCCTGACACGCTCGCTGAAGTGACAGAATTATCCGTGCGGCCCACTGGTGTCGATGTGTGCCACCTCGATGATGTCGAATTCGCCGGGCGTCAGCAGCGATACCTTTGAGCCATCGCGCGACACGCGGTAAAGGTGACGCCAGCCGTCCCGGTCGCTCAGCCACGTAAACGACTCACCGTCAGCCAACCACTTAACGTCTTCGTGGATATCAATCCAGGCCTCGTCGGTTTCTGTGAGTATGACCCTGGCTGATCCGTCGGTCGCGCTCGCCAACATCACCTCATTTCGATTCTGGCGGCGATTGACGTACTGCAGCAGAACCTCGTCCGAAGAGTCGGCCCAGTCCATCCGGGGGACGTAGTTCTGGCGCGGATCAGCAGGCAACTCAATCCACTTGGTGCGCGCTGACTCAAGCTCCACGACGCCAACGCGAACCGCGGAGTTTGTGCTGCCGACTTTGGGATACTGCAGCGGGATAGGCTGAGAGTAGACGTCGTCGGTGTCCTTCATCATATAGAAAGTGCCGACGCCTTCGGTATCGAACTGCCAGTAGCAGATACGCCTGGAATCGGGGCTCCATTTAAACCCGAGGCGCAGACCGAATTCTTCCTCGTTCACCCAGTCGCCCGTTCCGTTCACCACCAGTTCGGATCCGTCACGGGTCAGCGGCCGAACCGACCCGCCGTCCACGCTTTCCACGTAGATATTGTTCTCCCGAACGTACGCCACATGCCGGCTGTCCGGTGAAAACCGGGCATACATCAGGGTTGAAGGCTCAGCGTCGGCGCCCACCTGACGCAGCTTGCCGGTCGCCAGATTCAGCAGCCAGTAGTCGCCCAGCGACTCATAACGCCGAAACTTCTTGGTGTTCGTGCTGATCAGGGCAAACTGTCCGTCGTCAGACCAGGCATAGTCCTTGATCTCAAGCGGCCGCTCCTGCCCTTCGGGAATCAGCTGGCGAGCGCTGACCTTGACGTCACGCTCGCCCGATCGGGGTTCGTGCCGAACGATGTCAAAGCCCTCCGGCACCGCCGTCGATTTTTCCACGGTCGTGTAGTGGTCACCGTCGCCCAGCCACTTGCTCGGCACGACGGTACCCAGGTCAAACGCCTTGTCGTGAAAGATTTGGTCGACGGTCAGGAGATTCGACGCGCCGGGCTCGGGTTCGGACTGCTCGCCGGTCTGCGCGCACGCTCCGCCGCCAAAAACCAGCGCCAGAGCGGCCGCGGGCAGGCCGAGGCGATTAACGATGGAAGGCCGGGCCATCAACGGTACTCAGCGACGGGCTTGCCCAGCACTTCCATGCGGGGTGAGATGCCAAGGCCCGGGTCCTCCGACGCTGTCATGGTCCCGTTCTGCCGCTGCGGCGCGCCGGTGGCGCTGCTGACGGTCACGTAGCTGTTGAAGTCGGTGGCCGAGAACCTGAGCGATTCCGGCGTTGAGTGCGCCAGGTGCGCAATGGCCGCCGTGATGATGTCGCCGCCCCAGCTGTCTTCGATGGTCATGGGGATATTGAGCGAGACGCAAAGATCACGGATCTGCCGGGCCCGGGTGAGGCCGCCGACCTTGGAGATCTTCAGGTTGATCACGTCCATGGCCCGGTCTTCGTGGGCTCGCAGCAGCGCATCGAGGCCGGTCACGTTTTCGTCCAGCACAAAAGGCAGGGACGTTTTTTCCCGGACGGTTCGGCAGTGCTCATACAAGGCACAGGGCTGCTCGATGTACACATCCCGGTCTTTGACGGCAGCCACCACCCGCAGCGCGTCGTCGAGCCGCCAGCCGGTGTTGGCGTCAGCCACGAGCGTCTCACCGTCCTTGAGCACATCCGCTACGGCGTGGATGCGGCGGATGTCATCAGGCACGAGGCCGCCGACCTTGAGCTGAAAGCGTGTATAACCCTCGTCGCGGTAGCCGGCGACGTTGTTTGCCATCTCCTCGGCAGGACCCTGACTGATGGCGCGGTAGAGCTCGATGCTGTCGCCGAAGCGTCCACCCAGCAGATGGCAAACCGGCAAACCGCTGACCTTTCCAAGCAGGTCCCAGCAGGCAATATCGAGAGCCGACTTGACGTACGGATGGCCCAGCAGGGCCTGATCCATCAGGCGATTGATTTTTGCGACCGCCGTCGGATCCTGACCCAGCAGGGTTGGCGCCAATTCGCCGATGCCGGCGCGCGCGCCGTCCGCGAAGGCGGGAAGATAAAACGGTCCCAGAGGACAGACCTCGCCGTAGCCGATTGTTCCGTCGTCCGTGATCAGCTCGACGATTGTGCTGTCGAACACCTCGACATATTTTCCGCCGGACCAGGAATAGCGACCCTCAACCAGAGGCAGGTCCACCTGGTAGACGCGAATGGCGGTGATCTTCATTGAGCGCGGGACTTACTCGCCAAGAAACCCCGCGATCAGCTTGGCGCTGGCCTCGGGCTTTTCGAAAAACAAAAAGGTGCCCCCATCCTCGATCACCTGCCGGCGGGCGTTGGGCAGCAGCTTGAGCAGCGTTTCCTGGTGACTGACATATTCGTCGCGCGCGCCCTGAGTCAGGAGCACATCGCGGTCTTTCAGGCTGGCGAGCGCCGGGCGACGGTCCCAGCGCAGCACCCCGTAATGCGCATCATAGGGTCGCAGCCGGGTCGCCATATTGCCAATGTAAGGGATGAGGATCTCCTCGGGAGTCGACTCCGGCATGTAGCCGAGGAAACGCTGCCAGGCTTGGCCCAGGGAGACACCCTCCCGGTCCACACGCTTGCGGTTTTCCAGGTCCAGACTCTCGGTGAAGGCCTCAGATTCTTCTTTATCTTTCACGCCGCTGGTGCCGGACAAAATAACCTTCTGTACCCGCACCGGGTATTTCCAGGCGAAGTTCATCGCGACCAGCGCGCCGCCGTGGTGGCCGAGCACGTGAAACTTGTCCACATTGAGATGTTCAAGGACAGCCAGCCCGGACGCGGTGTACTCGTCGACACCTAGCTCGTGATCCGGGTCGTCGGAGTGTCCGTGGCCCGGCCAGTCCCAGGTGATCAGTCGATAGCGATCAGCCAGATAAGGCACCAGGCCGGCGTACTCCTCCCCGGAGGACGACGACTGGTGCACCAGCAGCAGCGTCTCACCCTGCCCGGCCTGCCAGTAGTGAATCTGCCCTTTCGGCGTATTGACGTAGCCCTGCATGATGGCCGGGTTAGAAGTGGTTCGCATCAGGGCCTCCTCAGCTGCGGCGTCCGGCGCCCACACAGGCAGGCCGAGAAGCAAGGCTGTGACGATCGGTAAGAATCTCATGGCGGTGTACCTCGCATTAGCGGGGAGATTATGGACCGATCAGATGGGTAGGCCAATTTTCTTGAGGACCGCATGCCAACGCGGGTCGTCCCGCAGGTAGGCCAGCTGCCAGCTGAGCTTCATTTCAATCAGGGCCGGATCCCGGGCGTCAGCCGCCTGGTTAAGGAGCTCAAACACCTTTTCGGTGTCACCACAAAGCCCGTAGATCTCAGACGCGTTGAACACCTCACGTTGCGCGATCAGCTCCTCAGCAATGTCATAGGCCGCCTCCGTCTCCTGCGCCTTGCAGGCGATCATGCCGTTGCCAATGGTTTGCCAGATGGGTGAGGTTTCGCGTGCGTTCGCCTCGCGCGCCGCGGCCAGGTTGTCCTGGGCCAGCATCACCTTGCTGAGCTGGTAGTTGGCGAAGCCGGAGTCCGGCTTAAACTCCAGCACCTTGCTGATCATCTCCTCAGCGAGGTCAACTTTTCCTGCGGCCAGCGCATTCAGACTGTAGTTGGAGTAGGTCAGGTGATTAAGCGGATCACGATCGACGATACGCTGGAACGACTCCATGGCCTCGTCATAGCGCCCGAAGCGGCCGTAGATGGTCCCGAGCCTGCGCAGCGCGGTGATGTGGTTCGGATCAATATCCAGGGCTCGCTTCAGGTCGATTTCTGCTCCGGTGTAGTCGCGCGCAATGACCTGCTTGATCAACGCGCGGGCCACGTAGGCGTCAGGCAGCTCCGACTCCAGCTTCAGCGCCTCATCGATCAGCGCCGTCGCCCGGTCGATGCCCAGCTCCCGGTCCAATGCCGCCAAGTTCAGAGACAGCATCATGTTGGCATTAGCCAAGCCCACCAAAGGTTCGGCGAAGTCCGGATCAGCCGCGCGGGCCTGGTTGAAATAGTCGATCGCCTGCTGCTGGTTCTCAACCGAAATCAGCCCCTGCAGATAGTTGCCCTGCTGATAAGCCTTGTAGGCCGCCGCGATGACAGCGCGCTCCTCGGATTCCTCTTCCGGCTTGTTCAGCAGGCGGCCCTCAAGCGCATCGACCACCGCCTGCGCTATTTCATCCTGAACCTGGAAAATGTTGGTGAGCCGGCGATCAAACTTGGCTGACCACAGCGTCTTGCCCTGATCCGCGTCGATGAGGCTGGTGCTGATTCGCACGTTGTTGTCGACCGCCCGGACCGAACCCTCCAGGATGGTGCCAACACCAAGGGTTTTGCCGATGGTTTTAAAGTCGCCCTCATGGTTTCTGAACTGAAAAGCCGACGTTCGTCCGGTGACCCTGAGATCAGTGTTACGCGAGAGCAGATTCAGTAGCTCAACCGTCAGGCCCTCCGCAAAGTACTCCTGGTCGCGCTGTGCGCTCATATCGGCGAAAGGCAGGACCGCTATCGCGCGGAGATGCTCACCGCGGACCGCATCCGATTGCCAGATCTTTTCCAGGATGAAGTAGCCAACCGCCACCGCCAGCACCCCCATGATCACGAGGTCGGTCTTGCGGTCGGCACGAGCCTTGAAACGCGCCTCCTCCGTCGTGTCGGCCCCGTCTTCGCGCTTGATGCCTTCCGGGGTCAGCTCGAACATCCACGCCACGATCAGCGCGATCGGCAGACCGCCGGCCAGCGTCAGCACCACAGCCCGCATGATCCAGTCGGGGGCGTCGAACGTTTCGAGCAGAAGATCGGACGCTTCCACCAACGCCCAGCCCACAACCACGTAGCCAATGGCCACGCGAATGACGTTCCGCCGCTTCAGTTCCAGAAAGAAAGACAAACGTTAGCCCTCGAAGTGCATATTGGGTTCCAGCTGGTCAGCCTCGATTATCGCATTTCGCCCGGCAGCAGGTCAGGTTAATTGCCGGCAGCACCGAAGGTTTCGGTGCTGCCGGCGGTACCTGCTTAGTCCTCTAGCGGCGCGCAGTCCTGGCCGAACGTGCGCTGGGAACTGCTGATCAGCAGCTCCGCGGCGGCAACCCCGCACCCGACGTCCTGCCTTGACCCGTTCAGCCGCGCCCGGCCTCGGCGCGCGATCATGTAACCGCCGATTTCGGTCCGTGACGCGGAGAAACGGATCGCGTTGCTGCTGAAAATATTGGTGAAGAACGCCAGATCGTCCACAAACGGCGTGATCTTGTGCCGAGAGCCGGTAATCCGAATGTTGTCGTTGGACACGATGGTCACGTTGGCCTCAACCCGAGAACCTTCGACAAACACATCGCAGGGCACCCAGTACAGCCCTGGAGCGGCGTTTCGCTTGAGCCGCCACCAGCCCCAACGATTGCACTCGTGGGTCATATCGTGAAAGTCATCGCCCAGCGCTTCGGCCACCGCACCACCGGGTCGATAGTCACCAATTTTGTAGCTGAACGGCCAGGGCGCGCGGTCGACCTGCTCGGGCTCCACAGCAAACTCCTGCCGTCGGCCCCGCACGATCAGGCGATCCGCATAGCGGGTCGGACCATTGATCGTTTTGTCCGAGCCGGTGATGCGGATGTCGCTGTTGCTGTGCATCAGGCCTTCCACCGTGCCCGAACCACCGCTCCAGTCGATGCCCCAGCTCCAGCGGTCCTGTGCCCATAAACCGACCGGCCCGATCACGTTGATCTCCAGCGTCTTGCTTTGCTCAAACGCGGTGCCAAAGCTGGCCGTCACCACGACGGCGATGTCGGCGTTGGCTTCCTCGTATTCGTGCTCGGCGGCAAACGTCAGCGTGCCGTTATCCTCCGTGAGGTCGAGCGTTTCGCTGGTGCCGTCACCCCAGTCAACCGAGACGGTTTCCGTGAACTCATCCAGATCCGTAATAACCCCGGAGATCTCCAGCGGAGTCGCCACCGGAATCGTGTCTTCCGACGCTTCGACCACCAAAGGCTCGACGACAAAGTACGAGTTGGTCTGGGACGTTGGCGCATTGCCGGCAAAGTCGGCCGATGTAACCGTAAACGTCTGGGTACCAACAGTTGCTGCAGGTACCGGCTGGCCGGATGCCACCGGACCTAAGCAGCTTGCGGGTCCCGAACCGGAGTCAAGGCACTCGTAGTCGGCCGCGACGTCTCCACCCACCTCGAAGAACTGCCCATCAGCAGGCGATGCGATCACCACGCCGGGCAACAAGGTGTCGATCAACACGTTGAAGGTGACGGCGTTGTCTCCCCCCACTTCCCGCACGGTGACAAAGTGCACACCCTCGCCGGTCACGGCGATGTCCCCCGTCAGCGGCTGGAAGTTCGGCGAATCGACGGCGAACTCATACATCACGCCGGGCGCCTGGTTGGTCACGCTAACGATCACCGGCTGGCTGCGGCTCCACTCACCGGGATTCACGTCAACGCCGTTGGTGTCCTCCAGATCGATGCCGAAGGTGCCGTTGTTGCCACCTCCGGGAGGAGGCGGCAGCGGCGTCTGTTCCGCAACGTAGAACGTCCCCTTAAACGTGCTGTTGGCAACGTTGCCGCCGCTGTCCAGAGCCTGGACAAGGTAGTCCACCTCGCCGTTAATCAGGCCGCTGTTTTCGACGGCGCCACCGCCGGTCCAGGTGCCGCTGCTGCCGCTTTGCACAAGATCTTCCAGCACCCACGTGGAGTTCACGCCGTCAAAGGACTGCCGATACAGGACCGCAACCCGCGTCACCACACCGGGTGAGGCGTCGGTCGCTTCAACGGTGAAGGCCGCCTGGAAACCGCTGCCGGCCTGGACCACGCTGGCGTTGATGTTGTCGAGCTCTGGACGGATATCGTCGCCGCTGCTGTTCTTGGCCGCCGCATTTTTTAGCGCCGTAACCGGTGCCGGCTGGTAGAAGACCTGCACGTCGACACTTTCAAAGATTCGCTGCGTGCCGAAGTCTTCACCGGCGTTGGAGGTGTACTGCCCGGTGATGATGTTCAGCTGCTGGCGGTCTTCGAACGGACCGGGGTCAGCCGGAACCCGATAGCCAACCACGTTGGTGAAGCTGGTCGGGAAAACTACTTCGTCGGTTTCGATTTCCGGCTCCAGCGCGCCCTCATCGATCACCGGCCGGGCGAAGGCCATGTCGGGCACAATCTCATCCCGGGTCGTCAGACCCGTGATAAAGGCGCTGCGCGCCACCTCACCCGGATTGTCGCTGGTCACGTCGACCCCGATGATCGGCTGCAGGGGCCGGTAGTGGACAAACTGCACATCACCCTCAACCGTTGCGCCCTCAGCGCTGTAGAGCCGGCCCTTGTCGGTGTTGACAAAATTCACGTCGTAGTCGAGCGGTGAAGCCAGGCTGATCGAGGCTGACGCCAGACCGGAGATCGGATCGTTCAGCGTCGGTCGCAGCGTCGGCAGCGGCTCGTCGATCGGCGTCGGATTCTGGATCTGGTACATCGGCAGGCCGAAGTAGACTGACGCCTGCAGCGCCTTGTAGTCGTACTCACCATAGACACCGAGATCGCTGAAGTACTCCTGCTTGGCAAAGGCGTGAGCCTGGCCGGCGGTGACGTTGCCGTTGAGATTGCGGGCAAAGTTCGCCAGCAGGCGTTCGGTGAGCGCCAACGCCACCGTATCACCCAGACCGTAAGCGGCCTGGCCGACGTAAACCGCGCCGAGACTGTTCAGCGTCTGCGACCAGTCCTGTGAGGACTGCGTGGACGGCACCGAAATATCGGCGACGTTGATGCCTGAGTGGCAGCCGACCGTAAACCACACCCGGCCCGTCAGGTCGTTGCCGGTGAGGTCGCCGACGTTGATCAGGTTGGTCGAGTAGTTCCCCGACGCGTCACCGCTGGAGGGCAGCGCCTCGTCGTAGTCAAAGTGCATGTTGAAGGACACCACGTCTCTCGCGGTGTTGTTGGTCAACCCCGCAGCCGTCAGGAAGTCCACCCGATCCCAGGGATCCGCGGCGTTGGGGAAGTCGATCAGCGGGGTCGACTCCAGCCCGTAGCTTCCGAACGTCTGCTGGATATCGGTCGACGCATCGGCAATGAAGTCATACCCGGCTGACAGGGCCGTCGTCGGCGTCAGAACGCCGCCAGAAAGCACGTAGTTTTCGGCAGCGGTCTGAATGTCGGCTGCCGATTCAACCAGTCGGCCCACGGCCAGCTCCGGCACATTCAGGAATCGCTTGAACCACCGCACAGGGTCGATGTCTCCGTAGGTGTCGTCCGACAGGAAGTTACGGTTGATCATCGAGCCAAACAGCGCGTTGTCGGCAAACGTGGTGGCAAAGGTAGACTCATTAGCGATCGCGGTCTCGTCACCTTTTCGCTGGAACGGAATCACCTCGTCTGAACCCACGATGGTCACGTAGGCCAGCTGCGGCGACGTGGCGCGCTGCTGTTCCAGGTAGGCGGTAATGGCGTTGACCACGCTGTTGGCGGCGTCCACGTCGCACGGATCCAAGTCCCAGGCCGTGTAGTTCACGCCGGCGACGGTGGATACGTCCACCACGACACCGTCGACAATACCCGGAGCGCTCACCAAGGCATTGATAGCGTCCAGCGCTTCGTCAGCCGCGGCAGCGCCGCCGCCGTTCAGCGCTTCTTCGCTCTGCGCCAGGCGCTGCCAGTTCACCAGAAACACGGCGTTGGTCGCCGGCGTCCAGCTGCCGGCCGCGGTCCAGGTCTGCGGACCGGTGGCGGTACCCGGCCATGTTCGGGACGGACACTGCGTCACCGGCACCTCCGGCGTGACCTTGATCCGAAGGGTGTACGGGGCATCTGACACCGAGCCGTTGTAGCCCGATACCTGGATGGTGAACGGGTCGCCGTCGGAGATCGCTGAGACCTCCTCGTCGTTGTTGTCGCGGTTGGTCGACAGCGACGACAGGGGCAGCACGCCGATGTTGATGTCTTCCAGCGAATCCGGTTCCTCCGTCTGGTTGCCGGCGAAGTTGATGCCGTCATCCTCAAACGGAATAGAGTCGAGCGACGCGGCTTCCACCAGCTGACCTTTTGCCTCGATAGCCGACAGAGGCTCGTAAAGGAGCAGATCGTTGTCGCCGGTCGGGTTGCTCATGAAGACCGTGACTCGGCTTCCGCTGGGCGGCGCGCCGATGCGGAAGTAATCGTTGTCATCCGGCGTGCTGATGTGGCCGAGGATGAGCTGATCCGGATCGGGGGTTGGCGGGAAATTGATGTTGTCCGACTCGTTGATAAAGCTAGGAACAACCTCGACAGCCGCCGCGGTGGCGTCGGCCGTGGCGGCGAGCACGCCGCCGAGGTCCAGGCTGGCCTCGGCGGGAAAGTCGCCCAGCGTCAGCGGCGGCACGGCCACAAACTGCAGCGTGTTGTCGCTGAAGGCGCCCGGATCCACCGGACCGAAACTCATGGTAACCGTGCCCTCCCCCGCATTGGGCGTCATGACCGGATCAGGCACCGGCGACATCATCGTGCTGCCGCCACCCTGGCTCTGGGTCATGAACTGCGTAGAGCCCGGCACCAGGTAAAACTGGTCCGACACGGTCACGTTCACCGTCACCGGCTCGACCAGAGTCCCGTTGAGCTCGAAGTCGACGGCGTAGCCTATAAAGTTGTCCGCCGCAAATTCCTGCGGGTTGAGCTCCGACAGCGAGAGGTTCTCCCACGGGAAGTCGGAACGCAGCACGAGTGATATGAGCTGCTGGCCGAAGGTCAGGTTGCCTGGATTAGCCACCTCACCGAGGGTTTCCGGGTCACCCGGCTCGATGCCAAACAGATACTCCAGCGTGAAAGCGTCGAGCAGTTCGCCGTAGAGAATGTCGCCGAACTGCGGCGAGGGGAAGAACGACGACAGCGGTGCGTCCGCAATCACCTGGCCGGCGACAAACGCATCTCCCACGGTGGTGCAGCCTTCGCAGGCGACGCCACCGATCAGGAACGACGACAGCGGGAATGATGACAGCGGCAGCGACGACAGCGGCGACCCGAGGATGTCGAATGACGACATCGGGAACGACGACAGCGGCGCGCCGTTGATCTCCAGCGACGACAGCGGGAACGAAGACAGCGGCAGCGACGACAGCGGGAACGAAGACAGCGGGAAGGACGACAGCGGAGTCGCGGCGAACGTCGCCTCGCCGGCCGCCAGCAGCGCCGCGATCAGCTGACCGAAGTCGGATCCGTTGTTAACACCCAGGTCACCACAGGTGGCCTGTCCATCAGCGAGTGCTGCGGTGTCGTAAAAATCGCAGAACAGCTGGCCACCCACGTCAAACGACGATAGCGGGAACGACGACAGCGGGAACGACGACAGCGGCGTACCGGCCACGTCCGCAAAGTCGAGCTGGAACGACGACAGCGGCACGTTGGCAATGTCGAACGACGACAACGGGAACGACGACAGCGGCGTTGCCGCCAGCGACGTGGTGCCGAGATCCCTAAGCGCGGATACCAGGTCCAGCAGGCCGGCGGTCGAAGGATCGATACCCAAATCGGTGCAGGTTGGCTGGCTGTCGGCCTGCGCCAGCGCGTTATAGAAGTCGCAGAACGGCTCACCGCCCACCTCAAATGACGACAGCGGCAGCGACGACAGCGGGAACGACGAAAGCGGGAATGACGACAGCGGCGCGGCCAGCAGGTCGAACGACGACAGCGGGAACGACGACAAGGGAAATGACGATAACGGGAACGACGACAGCGGCAGCGACGATAACGGGAACGACGACAGCGGGAACGACGACAGCGGGAACGACGACAGCGGCAGTGACGACAGCGGGAACGATGACAGCGGCGCTTCCGTGATGCCGAACGACGACAGCGGGAACGACGAGAGCGGCAGGCTGGACAGCGGCAGTGAAGACAGCGGCGCGCCCCGAACCTGCAGACTGACCACGGTGTCGCTGCTCTGACAGTCGGTAAACCCATCACCGGCCAGCGCGCCACAAACCGAGGCGCTGCTGCCGGCGTTGTTCAGCCACTCATCGAGGATCCCCACGGTGATTTCATCACCGAGGGTCAAGCCAGCCAGCGACAGTGAAGACAGCGGCGACTGCTGAATCGCCAGCGACCCCAGCGTGATGTTGTCAAGCAGGTCTGACGGCGCGTCGGGCGCTTCCAGCACCTGCTGCAGCGTGATGTTCTGCAGCGGCGCGCCGGCCAGCGACGGCACCTGCTCAATCACTTCTGCCCAGCCGCCCGGCTCGCTCAGGAGCGGGAACGACGACAAGGGGAATGACGACAGCGGGGCCCCGGTGACGGCAAATGACGAGAGCGGAAACGACGACAGCGGGAACGATGACAGCGGTGAAGCCTGCAGGTCGAGCGACGACAGCGGGAAGGATGACAGCGGGAACGACGACAGCGGTGCTGCCTCCGGCGGATTGGCGTTGTCGCCCACTACGCCGGTCAACGTCTCGATCGGAATATCGATCAGCGGGATGTTCTCGACACCCGGCTGGGTCGTGCTGGTTGTGACGCTAAGCAGCGCGTTGTCGATGGTGGCCGGAATGGAGGATCCTTCGAAAGCGCCGATGTCGCAGCGCGGACCTTCAGGGCGATTGACGCCGCGTTGGTCGACCAGTTCACATTTTGTCTCGCTTTCAAACAGGAAGTTCGAGATGCGCTGTTCGCCGCCGATGCCCGTCAGGACGCTGGCCGCACCGGTGAAGCCGACAAACACGTCGCCGTCGGCATTCACGTCGGCCAGCGATAGGATGTCGACCGTTGCCGACACGTTGGGCAGCGCTGGCCTGGTCACGGTGAGACCCGACTGTTCAGCCAGCCTGACTTCGAGCAGGTTGGTATCGGCGTCGTAGTCGAGCCAAACGTTCCAGCGGTTACCGCTGGACAGGACGCCGCGACTGCCAAAGTACTGAACCGCAATGCTGTCCATGCTGCCGTTGACGTTGATGCCGACGTGGTCCTCGTCGAGCTCGTTGGCGCCGACACCCTCACCGTTCAGCCAGGTATCAAACTCGACGGAAACACCAGGTACCTGGGGACCGGCGGGCTGGTAGCCTGGCTGGCCGAGGTCGTCGAATGAGCCGATACCCAGCGCGCCGCCGCCATCGGTGAGCAGCGTCGGATCATCGGTAAAGGTAATGGTCAGGCCGTCAGCCGCATTCCCCCCTGAACCGGGGACAATGCGGAAGGAGAACAGGGCCTCGAAGTCGGACGTCACGTCCACCGGGTTGGTCAGGTACGCGGAACCAACGGTTCCGCCGGCGTTGGAACCGGCAAGCAGGATTTCGTTGCCAGGCTGCAACGGCGACTGATTGTCGACCAGCGTGGTTGAACCCCGGGTCGTAAAATCCGCCAGGTCGGGGAAATCGAAAAACACCACCTCGGATGGCCCACCGGCATCCTGCGCCGGGCTGCCGGGCAGCAGCGCGTGGGTTTCCGTCGGTCCGCCGTTGTCGGCGAGCAGGCCGATCAGCGGGTCACCGATGAGATCGTTCGGCGCCAGGATCTGGCACGGATTGACGTCATAGATGTTGAAACCGCCTGACAGCACCTGGTCGCAGTCGCTTGTCACACCCGTATTGCCGGAGAACAGGCTGTTGCGGAAATTCAGCGGGCCCTGCCCGATCTCGGCATAAAGCGCACCGGCATCGGGAGCCGTATTAAACGCGAAGGTCACGTTGTTCACGTTGGCGCTGCCGCCGGCAAACACGGCAACCGCACCGCCGTCACCGGTGTTACCCGGACCGGGATTTACGACGTTCCCGCTGAGCGTGCTGTTGGAGAGGTTCAGCGTGCCCGTCGAGGCTATGGCGCCGCCGCGTGGCTCAACGCTCCCATCAGTCACCGAGTTGGAGACCAGGGTCGAACGCGCCACGGAAAGGATGCCCTCGTTATAGATGGCGCCACCGTCGCCAGCGTTTGATCCGCTGATGGTGGAATCAGCCAGGATTAGCTCCAGCGTCGCCGCGTTATAGATCGCGCCGCCTAGACCGTTGCCGTCACCCGATTCGGGTGCCGTGTTGTTGAGAAACTGGGTGTCCTCGATGAGCCCGATAATCCCTCGGAACTCCAGCGCCCCGCCTTGGCCGGAAAAGCTCAGCCCGCCTTCGCCAACCGTATTGCCGACCAGGAGACCATCAAAGAGCTGCATCTGGCCAGTGCCCGGAGCATCCAGCGCAATCGCGCCACCGGCGCTACGGGCCGTATTGGTCTCGAAGACGTCGGTGTTCGACACCAGCGTCGACGCAAAAATGGCGCCGCCATTAACCGTCGTTGAGTTGTTTCTGAAGGTGTTGTCAGTTGAGTTCAGCGTGCCCAGGGGGGACCGGATCGCACCGCCCGGTCCAAAAGGCGCTACGTTGGTGAGGAACGATGAGTTGGTGATCGTGGCGCCGAGCACGAGGTTGATCGCCCCGCCGCCGCCGCCCGCGTCGTTGGCCTCAAAGGTGGTGTCGTTGATGGTCGCTGGGCCGCCGGCGATATTGATGGCCCCACCCTGCCCGATGTTGGGATCGGCAGAGTTCAGGTTCATGAAACCGCAGTCCATGTTCAGACTGCTGGCCAGCGACTCCTGGTGGATGCCGCCACCGTTGACCGCCGAGTTGTCGGAGAACTGCGTGTAGGTCACCGTGAGCACAGCCTGAGTCCACAGCCCGCCACCGTTGCCGTTCACCGCCTGGTTGTTGGAAATAAAGTTAGTCCCCTGGCCCACCGGCGCAGGAATCGTGCAGGCCGGCGCACCAATCTGCAGCGTCGACGCCTGCGAGTAGATGCCCCCGCCGTCGTTGTCAGCAGTGTTGTTGGCGATGGTCGTGTTGTTGATGACCACCGTCTGGCTGCCGTCGAGGTAAATGCCGCCACCGTTGGTCCCGGCAGAGTTGCTGAGAATTTCGCTGTTGGTCAGCGTCAAATTGCTGCTCGACTCAACAAAGATTCCGCCGCCGACAACGCCGGCGCTGTTGTTGTCGATCCGAACGTTGTCGAGCACTACGTCGAGAAACGGACTCTGGATGTCGATGCCGGCGCCCTGGCCGGCAAAGTCTGCACCGGTCACGCGAATGCCGGTCATGGTGAAACTCTCGGTAGCGAACACGCCCTGCGTGCCCAGTCCGGTGACGTCGATGACAACGTTGTCCGGCCCCGAACCCTGCAGCGTGATGCCGCTGTTGGCGAGCGTGATGGACTCGGTGTAGGTACCGTCGGGCACCACCACGGTCCCGCCCGGCGCTGCCGCGTCGATTAGTGCCTGCAGGGGTCCAACACTCGGCTGCAGCTCAAACGCACCCGCATCGCATGCTGCGCCTTGGGGACGCGCAACGCCCCGCTGATCGTTGACCGGCGTCACGCTCAGCCCACAGTTCGGATCATTCAGCCCTGCATCCACAGCCGGGCTGGCCGGGCCCAGGGCCCGCGTAAAGGTTGGACCACCGTTGTCCTGCAGCGGTCCTAGTAGCGGATCGATTGCAGCCACACCGCCGCCGCCGGCCTGGTCATTCCCCTGGAGGACGAGCAAACCGCCGTCACAGCCCGCGATATCGCCAATCAGGTTGTAGTCCTGCGAAATCGCAAAAGCCGCAGTGTCCTCCCGGTTACAGTCATTGCCACCGTTGCCGGCGAGAATTGAGCCGCCAATAGCGATAACGCCACCCTGGCCTAAGCCTCCGGCTTCGGCGGTTAAGCCGTTGCCGCTGTTATTGGCAATGGTGCTCAGCGCCGCTGCCAGCGTGTTGTTGCCGGCGCTGGCAAAGCCGCCGTCGCCCACGTTGTCCGACACCGTGACGTTAACGAGGTTGACCTCGCCGGCTGAATAGAGTCCGCCACCATCGCCAGGCGTGCCGCCAAAAATCTGGAAAGCCCAGTCAACCCCTGCGGCGCCAAAGGGCGTGTAGAGATTGCCATCTGGATAGGGAGTTTGGGATTGCAAGATGCTGAAGGCCCCGTTTATCGAAGCCACTTCGACGGCATAGACGTCACCCGGCGTTAGCGCTACCGGATTATCGGCAGTAAAAGTCACGGTCACGATGGACCCACCTGCCAATCCTCCGGGGATAAAGCCGCTGGCGGTCTCCAGGAGAGCGCCTGATCCATCACCGCCCACGCGAATCTGTCCCGGCACCAGGAGATCATTGGGAATAGGATTCGCCCCGCCATTCAGGCGCACACGCAAGTTGAAGCTGGTGAGAACCGGGGCCGCTGCGACAAAGCTCTGGCCGGCCGGGGTGGGCGGTGAACCGCTCGTGCCGTTGTCAGCGAGAAAATCGATTTGCAGCGTCGGATCGATGGCGCCGTTTCTCGAGACCGTCGACTCGGCAAGATCAATTCGCCCTCCGGCAATTGCCGCGACCCCACCGCCGCGAACCCTGGCGACGTTGCCGTCGATCGTGACTTCACTGAGCGTTGTTATGGCGGTCGACCCGATGGTGACAACGGCACCACCGTCTTCATCAGTGCTGTTGCCGATGAAGACCGTATTGATCACCGTCACGATTGAATTGGCGTTGGAGAGGCCGCCGCCACCATTTTCGGCGAAGTTGTTTTCGAGAATTGAGCCGGTCAGGGTCAGGTCGGAGCCACCAATTACGCGGATGGCACCGCCGGTTTCTTCGACGGGCGCCTCGCCGTTACGGATGGTGACGTCATTGATGCTGGCGATGGTCGACGTACCGTCCACGTCCACGCCGCGCACTCCATTGGCGTCAACAATGGAGCCGTTGAAATTGAGGGTCAGGCTGCGGTCCACCACGAGCGGTGTGGTGAGAACGTAGGTGTCATTAAGTATGTTCAGCGTATCGCCTGAAACAACGGTGCCGTTATCCGCCAGGGCCGCCTCTGGCGAAGTGTATGTGCAGGGCGCGGACGGGTTGCCCGGCGGACAAACCGTGTAGGTAGTTTGGGCTTGCACGCCAGCACTTAGGGAAAGCAGCAGCAAGGCTAAGGGAGAAAGTACCAGGAGCCGTCCACACAGGGAGACTCCACGACCAGAAAGACCGCGGTTACGCATGACGTACATCCTTTCGTTGACCCACACAACGCCAGCTCAAACCGGGTTTCTTAGGCCGCGCACTTGCAGCGGTGAACCTCTTTTTTGAAATGTTTGGCAGCCTGTGAATTATCCCTCGTGGCACGGTGCTGCCCGGTATACTCCACGTTGCGATCATTCAACGGGAGGTTGCAAACGCTGCTGACACGCCATGGACCGGCTCGCCCCATTCATACTGTTCCTGCTGCTCCTGGCATCGAACGCCTGGTCTCAGGAATCTTTCCTGAAACAGGAGCACTGGCTGCTCGACCAGTTCGACTTGGACGACGGCCTGCCGGTGAACGGCGTCAACGCGCTCGCCTGGGGGCCCGAGGGTTACCTTTGGATCGCCACCTTTGATGGGCTGGCCCGGTTCGACGGTGAGCAGTTTGTCGTCTTCGATCGAGCCTCCAATCCCGAGCTGCCCGGCAATCGGTTTGTGCGCATGCTCTGGTCTCATGGCTACCTGTGGATCGAGACGGCGGACCAGCGACTGGTACGCATGTCTTCACCCGGCCAGTTCGAGCTGGTGGACGAATCGCTGGGCTTACCCCACCCGCAGGTCGGTCGGCTGCTGGCAACCGATTGGGCGCTCTATGTCGGAACGCTGGCTGGCGTGGCCAAGCTGCGGTCAGACGGCACGTTTGAACCGTTTGTCGAGTCGTTCACCGGCCCCGTCCAGTCGCTGGCCCACTGGCCCAACGAAGGACTGGCTGCCGGCACCAAGAACGGACAGCTGGTTTTGCTCAAGGAGGGCCAGCCACCACGCTCACTGCCCATGCCTCGAGGGCTCGGAGGGATCAGCAGCCTCGCCTACTTCGAAGGCCTGATGGCGGTTGGTGCGTCTGGCGGCGCCGCGCTGCTGGACCGCACCGGTATCCAGAACTTTTACGCCGTGGAACAGGGACCCATGGAGTCGGTGCGGGTCATCGCGGCCGAAGATCGCCTGCTCGCTTTTGCCTACCCCAATCAGCTCCGCTGGGAGAAAGACCGCTGGGTGCGGACAGGATCAATGCCGCGGCACCCGATCGATGCCGGCGCGATGGTCATGCAGAGCCCTGACGGCGCCTGGTGGAACAACCACCTGTACGAGCTTGAGCGAAACGGTCGGACCGTCTTTGAGACTGACAGCATCATCAGTGATTTTGTCTCCTCCGCGGACGGCCACGCCTGGATTGCGACCAACGGGGCCGGGCTTTTCCGCTTGCGGCCACGACCGGTGATGAACGTCGGCCAGGAACAGGGCCTGATCAACGACAACCTCTACGCCGTCGCCCAGGAAAACGACAGGCTGCTGGCGGGTAGCGTAGATCCGGTGGCGTATCAGGTGTCGCTGTCAGGCCCGGACGTCGTCGTGGACCCACTTGAAGCTGAAGATGGCTACTACACCTTCCTGACCGATAGCCAGGGCAACCGGTGGCGCGCCGGCGCCCGCATCTGCGTAGTCGCACAGGGACAGGACGACTGTCGAAACATTGACTCCCTGACCAACGTTCAGCGCCATCAGTTCGTTTATGCGCTGCTGGAAGACTCCGAAGGCAACATGTGGGTCGGTGCGGAGCAGTCACTGGCCCTGCGGGACGAAACGAACCTGTGGAGACTGGTCGAACTTCCCTGGGAGAAGCTGGAGGTGGGCTTTCGCACTGGCCTGGAAACACCTGACGGCACGGTCTGGTTCGGCAGCAGCGGCGGCGGGATTGTGCTGTTTGATGAGGGCGTGGCAACACGCGTGATCGACAGCAGCGCCGGCCTGTCATCCAATCGCATCCGGTCTTTGCATTTTGACGCTGAGAGCAGCTCGGTTTGGGCCGGCACCGAAGATGGCGGCATCTGCCGCATACGGAGCTGGCAATCCGCGCCCGACATACGCTGCATCTCCACCCGGCAGGGGCTATGGAGCGACGGCGTGCACAAAATGCTCGACGACAGCCAGGGGCGGCTGTGGATGTCCAGCAACGACGGCCTTTTCTATGCCACAAAGAGCTCGCTGAACGCGGTGGCCGACGGCACCGCCGACTGGCTGCTGGGCATGGCGTTCGATGAAAGTGACGGCATGGCGAACCGGGAGGCCAACGGCGGCGGCCAAAGTGCCGGCGTCAAAACCGACGATGGCTGGCTCTGGTTTCCGACCCAGGAAGGCCTTGCCGGCCTTAAACCCGCCAACGTGGCGGCGCCTTCAGATACCCGGGTACGAATCGACGGAATCATCTATGACTCGGTGCCGCAGCAGATCACCCCAACTTTTGAAGTTCAGCCGGAAAACCGAAACCTGGAGGTCCGCTATTCCGCCGCCAGCTTCGGCAATCGCAAGCGGATTCGCTATCGCTATCGGCTGGGCGGTCCAGGCAGCGCTTGGCTCGAAGCCGGGCAGCGGACTTTCGCCAGCCTGACATCGCTGCCGGCGGGCACAGTCGTCTTTGAGGTGGAAGCCAGCGGCGAAGACGGGGGCTGGTCAGGTGAGCGTGATCGGCTGACTCTGCAGGTTTTGCCCCACCTTCATGAGACGCTCGGCTTCCGGATCTTCCTGGCGCTGCTGGTGACCAGCCTGATTCTGACCGCCGCCTGGTGGCGAATCCGGCAGCTCAGCGTACGGCAGCGCGAGCTCCAACTCGCCGTCGATGAACGCACCAGCGAACTCTCCAAGGCGGTGGATCAGATCAGCCGGCAGAAGGACGAGATCGAAGCGAGCGCCAAGTCACGGACCCGGCTCTTCGGCAGTATCAGCCACGAGCTTCGCACGCCGCTGTCGCTGATTCTCGGTCCTCTTGAGGAGCGGTCGCGGAGGCGACGGCCGGTGACGGCGGAAGATGAGTCAATGATGCTGCGCAACGCGCGCAGGCTGAGCCGAATGGTCGACCAGATACTCGACCTGGAACGGGTGGAATCTGGGGTGATAGCGCTCAATCTTGAGCCGGTCAGCTGCGGCGCACTGGTTCGGGCCGTTGCTGAGCCCTTCTCTCAGCTGGCCGCTGACAAATGCCTGGCTTGGAAACTGGACATATCCAATGGATGCCCCGTGCTGGGTGACCGCGAGCAGCTGGAAAAGGTGTTTTCCAATCTGTTTTCCAATGCCGTGAAATACACGCCAAAAGGCGGCCAGATTCAGGTTTCTTGTTGCACCAGCGATGGCAGGGTCTTGATCTCAGTCGAGGACTCCGGGCCCGGCATCGCCGAGCCGGACCGAGCCGAAGCATTTGCGCGTTTTTCTCGACTCAAGCGAGACGCTCACGAGCCGGGGACCGGCATCGGCCTCTCCTTAGTCCAGGAACTGGTCGAGCTGCATCAGGGGTCGGTCAGCATCCGGAGCAGTGAAGCCCTGGGCGGCGCAAAGCTCCTGTTGGATTTCCCCGCCGTGGATCCCCTCAGCGAACCGCCTGTTGCCCCGACCGGGCAGCGCAAAGTACTGGTGGTGGACGACAACCCGGAATTGCGAACCTACGTGGCCTCCATTCTCGACGAGAGTTTTGTCGTGCTGCAGGCCGTCGGCGGCGTAGAGGGTCTCAAGCTGGCCCGAGAGGAGCTGCCCGATGTCCTGGTGACGGATGTCATGATGCCTGATCTGGACGGCATGGCCATGGTTGCCGAGCTACGTCAGGGAGGTGACGAGGCGGCGATTCCGGTGGTGTTTCTGACAGCTCGGGGCGGCGCGAACGATGAAATCGCGGCGCTTGCGGCCGGCGGGGACCAGTTTCTGGCAAAGCCTTTTGACAGCGAGGTTTTGCTGGCCCGAGTCAACGCGGTGATGGCCAGCGCAGACCGAGTTCGAGATCGATCGCTGCCGAAATGTCCGGAATGTGGGCAGGAATCCAAACCCGAAGCGCGACCCGAACTGGAGCAGCGCATTCGCGGCATTGTCATGGAGCATCTGGACGACCCCGAGCTCAGCGTCAGCAGTATCGCCTCGGCCCTGGGGATGAGTCGATCCAACCTGTTTCGTCAGGTGAAAAGCGAGCTGCAGACGACGCCCACGCTACTCATGCGACGCATTCGGCTGGAAGTCGCCCGCGCGTGGCTTGATGACATGGATCTCTCGATCTCGGAAATCGGCTACGGCGCGGGATTCTCTTCGCTGTCCAGCTTCGGGCGGGCGTTTCGAGAGCAGTATGGGATCAGCGCGTCCGCCTACCGCCAACGCCAGTCGGCACCGCCCGCTGTCGCCCAAGAAACCGATACAGGGACGGCCTAATCCCGTTTTGCCTAGGCAATCGCTAGGCGCCGACGAAACGTATCGACCCATCCTCAGCGATGTTTTCCGCCCTATCCTGCCCGGTACATCCATTGAGAGTTTGTTCGGATTCGCTGGCGTAAAAATTGCCCGTCGTGGTTAGATAGACGGAGTCAAAGGGGGAAAATTGCCAAATACCCCGATGATTCTTTGGCGACTCTGGTCGTCTGAGGTAGCCAATGAATCGTCCTTTTCACGGCGTCAACATGTGGAGGTGACGTAGAGTTCGAGCGCTATGAACCTACTGGTCAATCGTCGAAACCTGGACCCATCCCAGCTCGGGAAGGACCACCTGTGGCAGCTCCTGGACCAGGCGACAGCCGGCATGTGGGTCATGCAGGCCGAGACTGGCGAGGTTTGGTGGTCGCAAGGCCTTTGGAACACCTTCGGCTTTGACCCAGCCACCGAAACAGAACCGCCAGACATCTTTTCCCTCACCCACCCCGATGACCGTGAACGGCACCAGAGTGCAGTCGGCGAGTCGGTTGCCACCCACGCTGACTACCAGATTGAAGTTCGGATGAAAGACCGTAGCGGCGACTATCGCTGGCTTAACGCTCACGGGCTTTGGATCGAAACCGAGGAGATGGGAATCACGATGCTCGGCTTTGTGCACGACATCACCGAACGCATTCAGGCCAGACAGGCGCGGCAGAGAAGCGAAGCGCTGTTTCGAGCCTTCTTTGACCAGGCGCCTGCCGGAGTCTTTATCAAAGACCATGAGAGCCGGCATCTCTACGGCAATGCCATGGCGGCAGAGATTGCCGGTACGACGCTCGACCGGTTCGTCGGAACAACACCCAGCGACCTTTTTACGCGCGAGGCGGCGGACTATCTTGAGACCGTTGACCAGAAGGTCCTACGTGAAGGCAAGCCGGTCAGCTGGACCGGACCTGTGCAGACGGCTTCCGGCGAGAAGCGGTTTATCTGGGACGTCAAATTCCCGGTTGAGGATGTCACCACGGGAGAACGATGCGTGGGCGGCTTTGGCGTCGACGTGACCGAGCTTCACGAAACCAAACAGAAACTGGAGGTCGCTCAGCGCCTCGAAAGCCTGGGTTTGTTGGCCAGCGGTATCGCTCACGACTTCAATAACCTGCTTTTTTCTATCGCCGGCAAAGCCGAGCTGGCGATGAACGCTGGACAGACCGAGCGGCAGGAGCACCTGCAGGCCGTGCTTGCCGCGACAGATCATGCGGCGACGCTGTGTAAACAGCTGCTGACCCTGGGAGGTAAAGCCCACAGCACGTCTGACGCAGTCGACGTCAAAGCACTGCTGGTCGACAGCATGAACTTGTTTGAACTCACGCTCCAAAACCAGTGCCAACTGGAAACCGACCTGGCAGACGAAACCGGCATGGTGCGAGCGGACGCAGGCCAGCTGCAGCAGGTTCTCGTCAACCTCATACTCAACGCCTGCCAAGCGTCAGCCAAAGACAGCGTGATCACCCTTGCGTGCCGCCGAACACCGCTTTCCGACTATCGGGATGAATCCGACCCCCGCCTGCACTCCTGGCTACCAGAAGACAGCGAAACCGGGATGTGTATCGCGGTGGAGGATCGTGGGCACGGAATCGAGCCCGCGCTGCTCGCGAGGATCTTTGAACCTTACTTCAGCCAGCAAAAACGTGGCCATGGACTGGGGTTGGCAACCGTCATCGGTATCGTTAAGAGCTGCTCTGGCGCTATCCGGGTCAACAGCCAGCCCGGTAAAGGCACGCGTTTCGAGTGCTGTTTTCCACTGTTAACAGACGCACCTAAAGCATCGGGCACAGCGTCCAGCGAACAGGATCAGCCACACAGCATCCGAACCGCCTTGGTCATCGATGATGACGAACTGGTAGCCAATTTGACGCTGGCGATGCTGACTCGCGCCGGAGTCAAAACCGAGTCTTATACCGACAGTACCGAGGCCGTAGACATCCTGCGAGAGCGGCACCAGGAATTTGACCTGGTGATCAGCGATATCTCGATGCCGGGCATGGCAGGAGGGGACGTCCTTCAGGTGGTGCGCGAGCTTAATAAAAACCTACCGCTGATTTTGTCCAGCGGCGACACAAGCAAGCTGATGAACGTCGGTGCTGATCCAAAAACCTGGCTGCTGGCCAAGCCTTGGTCCGCGGCGAACTTAAATAGCCTTCTGGCTGAAATCAGCGAAGCAGCACGCTCAGCACGACCCAGGGAAAGCTGAGCCGCAGCGATCGCCGAACGCCCATGACCCGAAAGACTCATCTGGCCTGGAGCCTGACCGCCCTGCTGGCCGTGCTGCTGGCGGGCTACCAGCTCGAGGGAGCCCGGACGGGGCTGACAATCACCGACATGCGCGTCGGCAGCACGCCGGCGACACGCTACCAGCTACCGGAGCAGCGGGGACCGCTCGTTGTGGTCGCCCACGGTTTTGCCGGTTCCCGACAGCTGATGCACCCCTTCTCCCTGAATCTCGCTCGGTCCGGCTACATCGTTTTGGCCTTTGACTTTGAGGGCCATGGTCGGAACCCGCGTCCGATGTCGGGCGACGTGACC
>JBCDKA010000053.1:0-24111 GCA_038747195.1 Pseudomonadota bacterium | reverse complement strand
TGGCCGACGCCGAAACTGGTTGCCAACGTTCGAGAAGATCATCCACAGCTGAACTATTTGTTTGTGGTGCCTGAGGACATGGGAATTTACGACCCGCTCACGCAGATCGGCTGGCGTGGGCCCTGGCTGGACGTGAGCTCAGCGGCGGGATACACGGTGGAAGGCACCTTTACGTCCCGCTATGGGCTGGGCGATGGGCCCGGGGGAGACGCGGACGACATCACGCCCCTGGACGCCTGGGGCCGGCCAATCGTGATCCAGTGGTATGACCCGGACGACAATGGGCCCGATCCCGATGGCGACGGCGAGATCGACAACCCGCAGGAGCTGGACCGCGTTCGGCTGATTTCAGCAGGCCCGAACCGCGTGCTGGATACCCAGTTCACTGATTTCGAGGCCCAGGGCGATGACCTGGCGCTTTACCTGTTTCGGCAGGAATAGATCGCATGATCCAAGACAGGCCGCTCCGCAAAGCCCCGCCGAACCCAATTCGCTTGCGCCAGTCCGGGCTGACGCTACTGGAATTGATTGTTGTACTGACGATCCTTGTAACGCTGGGAACGATTGTCATTACCCAGACTGGCAGCCTTACTGACGATGCCCGCTATCAGTCGACCATTCGGACTCTTGAGCGGCTTGATGCAGCGGTGGTTGGTGAGGCGGACCTGCGAGGTCCAGATGGCCAGCGTCAGATTACGGGCTTTGTGGCTGATGTGGGTCGGCCACCCAACTCGCTGGACGAGCTATTGGACATCGGTCCGCTTGCGCCGTTTGCCAACGACAAAACACCGCCTGGTGATTCCGACCCGGCAATTTCGGTTGGCGGCGGCTGGCGGGGTCCCTACCTGCGATTGCCTGTCGGTGCCGCCGCGCTCACGGATGGCTGGGGCCAGGAATTTGAGGAGCTCAACGCCGACGGTGACGCGATCGGAGATCTCCGAATCCTTCGCAGCCGTGGCGCTGATCGGCTGGCAGGCGGTGCAGGCTTTGGTCGCGATCTGTTTGCCGTGTTCGAGGCAACAGCGGCCGCTGCCGCCAATCCTGAGCTGGCTGGTCAGGTTGGCGTTATCCCCTCTCGGTTTGAAGGTAACGTGGTGGTTGGCGGTGTTGTGGTTGACGACGGCACGGATCCGGGCGACGACATCGGCGAAATTGCGGCCTTTGGCGCTTTTGTTGTCATCCGGGTCTACGGCCCCGATCCAGACACCGGCGATGTCCGGACGCTTTCGCAGGTTGTACACGATCTATTCCTGGATGGCGCCGGAGTTGGTGCTACGACACTGCCCTTGGTGGCTGGGATACCCGGTGCTGGCATTACCGTTGGCCCCCGGGTGATTCGCGCATACCAGGTCGATGCCGCACCGACCATCGAAGAAGATCTCAATCCCGAATTGAACCCGAATTTTCCTAACGTTCGCGTGAGCCGCCCGCTTTACTTTGTCAACGTACCCGGTGGGCCGCCGCCGCTGTCACAGCTTGTGCTGAGGGAAATACCCTGATGCACGACCACGTCGATGCAATGATGAATTTGAGGAAGGCAAGCTGACGATGTCATCTCGACCGGATGTCACGCTGGTGATTCGTACGGAGGGTTTGCTGCTGCGGGCTGATCTGGGCGGCGATGCTAAGCCCGTTCGGAGTTGGCGCCGGTCCTGGCCTGATCTGCCAGATGCGGTCACCTACGCGCTCAGCGAAGGCGGACCCGCGGCGAAACGCGTCTGGGTGCTAGATAGCGGTATTTGGTTGGGCGCAGTAGACCTGCCTGGCGGTGCCGTCGTCGGTTTGTCAGACAGCGAGCTCGTCGAACCGGCGGCCTTCGAGGCCGAGGCGCTGAGCGAAATCACGCCGGCAGAGGCGGTAACGGCTGTCCAGCGTCGGCGAATGGTGGATGCGGAGGATACCTTTCTTGTGGCTCAGGCGCGGCGAAGCGAAGTCAGTGCGGTAGCCAAAGCGGTCCGCGGTGCCCGCGCCCGTTTAGTGGGCATCGGTCACCCGGCCGGCCTTCCCGAGGCGCTGGCCGAGGATCCGGTTTCAGGGGCAGGCCGTGATGGCTCTTGGCGCCGGCTGGAGTTCTGGTCGGACTCCGTAGTTTTTGTGGAGGCCGTTGCAGGGCCGGTTACGCTGATCCCGCTCGGTGCCGTGCCGCAGAGCGATTGGCGGCGGGCGCTAACGCCGCACCTGCGCGATGCCGAGCCGGTGATCGAAGAGCAGACCCTCATCGAGGCGGAGGTCCAGGTTCGCGGTGGGCACCAGTGGCAGGAAAAAACGCCTTTTACGCCCCTGGACAGCGGCGCTGCTCGCTGGCTGGCCGCTAACGAAGGGGGCGACGACGAGGTCGTCGATACGTCGGCCTGGAAACTCGAAGACGACGCAGCGGCAACGAACTTTGCCGCTGCCTGGGTCCGACGCCTTGCGGGAGAGGACGCTGCGCGGCCGGAGATCGGCCCCATTCTTCGACCGCCCAGCGCTCAGACCGATCGATGGCCCGCGGTAGCCGTCGGTGTTCTCGCCTTCGCGCTGGCGCTATCCGCCGTTCTGTTTCAACGCAGTCAGGGCGAAAAGCAGGCGACGGTTTTGCAGGCACAGCTCGATTATGCCCAGGGCGAGCAGCAGGTTGTGACCGACCGACGCCAGCAGCTTAGGACGATCAAGGCTCAGGTCACGAGGAAGGAGCGGGCCGTCGAGAGCCTGGAGCAGGAACTCGACCGGCTGGGACGTGATCCGCGCAATGCGGCAGCCGCTGATCGGCGCGTTGCGCTGGCAGCGTTGATGGAGGCTGTAGGCCAGCTGGTCTACGGAGATGTTGTGATCCGGTCCATCGAGTACCGCTTGCCCCGGCAGTACCTGGTCGGCGTTGCCGCAACGCCGGAGGCGGCGTCACGCCTGGCCAGCGACCTGAGTAGAACACTGAGCGCCCACTGGCGCGTAAGTCCCGCGCAGATCGAACCTCAAACCGGAACGGCGGATGTCGTGTGGGAGTTCACCATCCTGCTGGATCCGCCCGCCGAAAAGCGGGTTTCCGCGTTGAACGCGCAACGATGAAACAACGACACCGACTTTCGCGCCGAGAGCTGTGGCTGGTGTCCCTGCTGCCGGCCGCGCTCGTGGTGATTGTGTCCATGGGCTTGCCAAAAGGAAAGGTGTCAGAAATTCCGGATTTGGAACGGCGCCTGACGCTGCTGACCAGTGACGAAGCCGTCCAGCGCCGGGCGCGAGAGCAGCGCGAATTGACCGATGAGCTGCGCGATAGACGGGAGGCGCTGGCCGCGCTGACCGCTCGAGAGAAGCGGCTGCAGGCGAGGCTGGACGCCCTGCTTGCACCGGGCAGTAGTCGAGCGTCGGCCATGGCGCAAGGGTTGGATCGTCTGACCCGTCAACTGGGTAACAACGGCGTGCAGGTGCTGGGTATGCTGCCGCAGGGCGGTAGTGGTCGCCTGGCTAGCACAACGCGTCCCGCCCTGAGCGCCACGACACCGAGAACAACCACCGCATCGAGCGCCTCAACCAGCGGCACGCCGGCGCGCCGATTAAGCCGCCGACAGCGGCGTGCGGCAGTTGACACCAGTAACCGTCCGGGTGGCTTGGGCGCCAGCCGGCTTACGAATGCCGGCACGATCCAGCACCTCCGCTGGCAAGTTGGCGCAGCGGCGACCTGGTCGGCGATGGGTGAGGTATTGATGTCCGCCGACAACTTCCCACCAGGGCTGGCACTTTCGGCCTTGACGATGGATCCCGCTTCGCGCGCCACGCCCCTTCGCCGCTGGGAACTGACGGTCACGGATGCTGGTGTGGTTCCATGAGCCCCCGGGATCCTGATACAAAGCGGCAGACCGGCACGGATGCGCAGGCCCTGGCGGCGACCCTCCTAGGCGGGTTGCTCCGCCGCTGTGTTGAGCTTGACGCCAGCGATATCCATCTCTCGGAAGGAATGCCGCCCTACCTTCGTACGCAGGGGCCGCTGGAGGTATTGCCCGACGAGCCGCCGCTGGAGCACGAGGCCATGGTGTCGATTGTAGACTCCCTCAGCAGCGGCTTCAGCCAGCGAGGGACGGGCAGCGTCGATGGTGCGTTCACCGCTCCAGACGGAACACGCTACCGGTTCAACCTGTATTGGCGCAGCGGCGGCTTAGCCGTCGCGTTGCGCCGCCTTGAGGAACGCTTTCGCAGCCTCGGCGAACTGGGTCTGCCCGAATCGCTGTATGACCTGTGCAATCTCCCGTACGGTCTGGTGCTGGTAAGCGGGCCGACGGGGAGCGGCAAGTCCACCACACTCGCGACCCTGATCGACCGGATCAACCAGTCCCATGCTTGCCACGTCATCACCATCGAAGACCCGATCGAATATATCCACCGTTCATCGCGTGCCCTGGTCAATCAACGGCAGGTCGGGATGGACACCGATTCGTTCAATGATGCACTCGTTAACAGCCTTCGCGAAGATCCGGACGTGGTGCTGGTGGGCGAAATACGCGATACGGACACAATCCGAACAGCCATCACCGCAGCCGAAACCGGGCACCTCGTGCTCGCCTCCGTGCATGCGGGCGACGCCGTTAGCACCATTGAGCGGGTGGTCGGTGTGTTTCCGGCCGACGAACAGGTTTCAATCCGCCAGCAGCTGGCGCTGGTGCTCAGGAGCGTTGTCTCCCAGCGATTAATGATCGCCGACGGCACACCGGATCATGCGGGCCACTCGCAGGCGATGGCCCGTCAGCGCGTGGTGGCTTCTGAGGTGCTCATGGTCACGCCAGCGGTTTCGAATCTGCTGCTTAGCAGCAAAAGCGGGCAGATCTATAGCTGTATGGAGGCCGGCGCAGGCTACGGCATGCAAACCTTCGAGCAGGACCTTGCCCGCCTGCTGATCGCAGGACAGCTCAGCGAGCGCTCAGCCGCAGCTGCGGCGAAGCGCCCGGAAGTGCTGCGGGCCCGCGTTGAGCAGCTGAGCCGCATGAAAACCAAGACCAGAACAGCCGGCAAGAGCGCGGTCCGATGAGCACCTTGGATCCCAATCCGATGTCGGAACATGAGAGTGAAGCGACCGCCGACCCGGTCGAACACGCGGCGCCCGAGCCGACCATCCGCCTGAGGCTGCATTTCGCGGACGGTGCCCGTCGCGAGGCTCGCCTGATGAACCAGGCGCAAGATGACGCCGAGCTCGAACTTGCAGAACCGGAGCAGCTGCCGACGGTGGGTCAGCGGTTGCTGGTTGAGCGGCTGGATGGCGCGAACGACAGCCCGCCACAGCCAGCCGAGGTGTCCTGGAGAGGCGCGCCGGAGCGCCCCGTAGTTGGCGTCAGGTTCGTATCCGACAAGTTGCTCGATTCGGACACGCCGCAGCTGGATATTGCCCGCGTAAAGGTCGACCCGCAGGTGGCCCTTCAGCTGCCGGCGGCGCGGGCACGCCAATGGCAGGTGCTGCCGTTTGCGACCAGTGATGATTCCGTCATGGTGGCGGCGACCAGCCCGCTGGTACCCAAGGTAGAGACGGTGCTGAATCGGGCTTTCCGGCGGGAGATCAAGCCACATATGGTGGACGCGGATGCCCTGAGCCGGGTGATCGATCGGGTGTACGCGGGTGCTGACGCCCTGGCGCTCGGAACCGCCGGCCCGGCAGAGGGTGAACTTGATGCGGTCGCCACCTACGACCTCGTGTTCGCCTCGGCGCTGATGTATGGCGCCAGCGATATCCATATCGACAGTTTTCAAAATCGCGTCCGCATACGGGTAAGGGTAGACGGGCAGATCGAGACCCTTCGAGACCTGACGCCGGAGAGCGGCACGTCGCTGATCAGCCGTATTAAGGTGATGGCCGGACTGGATATCTCGGAACGTCGTGCACCGCAGGACGGCCGACTGCGTCACGAAATGAATGACGACGTGCGCCTGGACGTGCGTGTAGCAACGCTGCCGACCAAGCATGGCGAGCGAGTCACGCTGCGTCTGCTGGGAAAGGACGCGGACGATCTGAGCCTGGGCACGCTGGGCATGTCGCCGACTCAGCTTGAGCACTTCGGCCGGGCGATCCGGCAACCCTACGGAATGATCTTGCTGACAGGGCCGACGGGAAGCGGCAAGAGCACCACCCTCTTTGCGGCCATTCAGCAGCTGATCAGCGAAACCGACCTCAACGTAATTACGATCGAGGACCCAGTGGAATACCAGATCGCAGGGGTGACGCAGGTGGAGGTCGACCCTGCTGAGAAGGTGACCTTCGCTAAAGCCATGCGCAGCACGCTCCGCCATGATCCCGACGTCGTCATGATTGGCGAGATCCGCGATAGCGAGACCGCCGACATCGCGGTGAAGGCGGCGCTCACGGGACACCTGGTGCTGAGCACGTTGCACACTAACGACGCCGCTGGGGCAATCACGCGCCTGATTGATATGGGCGTCCCGTCCTATCTGGTGGGCGCAACGCTGCGCATGGTTGTCGCCCAGCGTCTGGTCCGTCGCCTGTGCTCATCCTGCGCGACGCCTGCGCCGTGTGATCCGGCCCATGCCGCCGTGCTGGGTCGGCCCGATCTCGCTGCCCAGATGATCAAGGAGCCAGTCGGCTGCCTGTATTGTGGTCATCGAGGATATACGGGGAGGCTAGCGTTGTTCGAGATGCTCACCTGTGACCGCGAGCTATCCCGGCTCATCACCGCCAACGCCACCGAGGGCCAGATCAAATCCCACATCGACGAGCGTGGCCTCGCCACGCTGGCCGATGACGCGGCAGAGAAGCTTCAGCACGGCCGAACGAGCATCTCTGACGTTCTCCGAAACGTGGTGAGTTTTGCGGATCTCACGGCGAACAGCACGGAGGCATCGGGGGACGCGCATCTTGATGCGCCCGATACCGACCGGCCATAACTAAGAAGAAGAGTCCACCCCAATGACGAGTTTCGCTTATAACATCCGAACGCCATCAGGCCAGACCGAGTCGGGCTTTTTGGAAGCGGTCGACGCAACCGCGGCGTCTGCTGCTCTGCGAGCAGACGGACATTTACTCTTGCGGCTTGAGGAACGTGACCAGCCGCGCGCGTCGCGGCTGCCGCAGGCGGGGGCCAGCAATCTGCCCTTTGTCCGCCCGCGCATGGCAACGTTCGAGATAGCCATGCGGCAGCTCAGCGTTATGCTGCGCAGCGGCCTGACGCTGCTTGAGGCGCTCCGCGCGACAGCCGCACAGTCGCCTCGGCTCATGGGAGCCGCACTCGTCGATATCGCTGAGCGTGTCCAGGAGGGTCGAACCGTAACCCAAGCCCTGGAACGTCATCCGTGGATGGGGCGCATGGTGCGGCAGCTGGTCGAGGTGGGTGAGCAGACCGGGACCCTTGACGTCGTGCTAGCGAGGGCTGCCGATGCGCTTGAGAAACGCAGGCTGCTGACATCTCAGCTGATCTCCGCACTCATGTACCCGACGATCGTGCTGCTGGCCGCGATTGCCGTGACCATCTTTATGCTCATTTTTGCCGTACCCCGGATCTCGGTATACCTGTCAGCTCTTGGCCGGCCGCTGCCCTCAATGGCCCAGGGGCTGGTTGATCTCAGCGACTTTTTTCTGACCTCCTGGCCGATGATTCTCGGGGGGATGGTGCTAGCGATTATCTGCTTTTTTGTGGCTTACGCGGTTCCGGTCGGTCGTCTGCTGATCGATACCATCGCGCTGCGGCTGCCACTTTTTGGTTTTATCCTGCGCACCAGCGCAACCGCTTTTTTCAGTCGCTCTTTTGCCTATTTGCTGGCTAGCGGCGTCACCATCATCGAGGCGTTACGCACCTGCCAGGAGCTGCACGGCAATCGCCGTCTTACCGTCCTGATTGCCGACGCGAGAAATCAGGTCATCGGAGGAGGCGCTCTCGCGCCGGCCCTGGCGGCGCGAAAGACCTTTACCCCAATGCTCAGCAGTATGGTCGCGGTCGGAGAAAGGTCGGGCAATCTCGACGAAACGCTGATCGCCTGTGCTGATTTCCACGAACAACGCCTTGAGGCGCTCATCAGGACGCTGTCCAGTCTTGTCGAAATTGCGGTGATCATCGTCGTCGGTGGGATCGTCGGCTACGTCTACATCGCATTCATGATGGCCCTCTACGGAGCGGTGTTGTGAGCCGCGTGGCGCATAGCATCGGTTGGAGCGCGCTGCCTGTCGTCCTGCTCACGCTCATGGCTACAGGACCGGTGGCCGCCCAGACCGATCCGACCATAGCGCCGGACGCGCTTCGCAACCTCGTTCTTGAGCCCGGTCGGGGATCATCGACGCCGCTGGGCCTGGTCGACATCAAAAAGGACCCTGCGAACCCTAAACGCCTGATACAGGCACGTTTTGTCGACGTGCCGCTCAGCCGCGTGGCGGATGAGCTCGGTCGGGCGACCAACTCGAACGTTGTGGTCAGTCGGAGCGTGGCCGATCAACGGGTGACGGTCACCCTGCGAAATCTTGATCTCGACGGCCTGCTCAGCGCCATTGCGGTAGGTCAAGGCCTGGTCACCCGGCGCGAAGAGGATCGGGAGATCTATTTCCTCGCCACGGCCGAGGATATCCGTGGAGACCTGGCAGCGTTCCGGGCAACGCGCACCGAGGTATTTACGCTGCTCTATCCAAACGCTCGGGACGTGGTCCGCGTGATCGGCGACACCTTTGGCGATCAGGTCATCGTTACCGAAGAAAACGAGTTTTTCGACCAGTCGTTTCAGGAGCTTCAAAACCGCTTCCGCCGCTTTGACGTGATCGAGGGTCGCAGCCGCGGCCTCAGCGATACCGGGCGTGGATCGGGCCGCACCGGCGTACAGAATTTGCGTGGTGGTCAGTTCGGGCTAGGCAACAACAATCAGAATAACTTCCTCGGCGGAAACCTTAACAACAACCAGTCTCAAGATTTTCGGCCGCTGGAGCTGCCCGAACTCACGGCGCAGGAAGCCCGCGCTATTGTTGAGGGTCGGCTCGGCGATCAGGCCGCAGCGGCTCTTGCAGAACGCGTCGCAACCCGCTTTGCCCCGACCTACGTGACGGCCGTCCAGCGCCTCAACCGCGTTGTGGTCCGCTCAGGGGACGACCAGGTGCTCGCAGATATTGGCGAGATCATCAAACGGCTGGACGTTCCCACCTCGCTGGTGCTGCTGGAAGTTCGGGTGCTGCGCGTTGACCTGTCAGACGGGCTGGATACGAGCTTTGATTTTGCCTACCAGTCCAGCGACGGCGAAAGCGGAGGCATTTTCAGTCAGGGTGAAATCGGTCCGCCTGCAGACGGCTCGGTGTTGCCCGGCGGATCGGGGTTGAACTTGAGTGCCGGTGTGTTTCAGACCGTCTCGGATAACTTCCAGGCTCGGCTCCAGGTGCTCCAGACCAAAGGGCGGGTCACCTCACTGGCAACGCCTATTTTGTTGACAGCCAACGGTGAGGTCAGCCGAATATTCTCCGGCGAACAGGTGCCGCTGGTGACGGGTTTTACCGAGCCTCAGGTGATCGTCGGCGATGGCGCAACTACAACGCTCGCTGCCACGCCGGTTACCGAGTTACGTGACGTCGGCACCGATCTGCTGATCACGTCGAACATCAACGCCGATCGGACAGTCACGCTGCGTTTGCTGCAGGAGACCAGCCAGATCAATCAGGATGGTGCGACCATCCTGGTGCCCTCCGGGTTTGGCTTTTCATCCGAGACGATCGATACCGTGCAGAGCCAATCGGCAAGCGGCACAATCGTTGCCCGCGACGGTCTGCTGCTGGCCTTCGGCGGGCTGATTGAAGAGACGGAGAGCGATCAGCGCGTGCAGGTTCCGGTGCTTGGCAATATCCCGCTGATCGGTGTCCTGTTTCGGCGCACTTCTTCGGTCATCAGTCGAAGCGAGCTGATTGTACTGGTGCGCCCCTATGTACTCAGCACGCCGGTTGAGACCGATCAAATCAGCCGCAATCTGCTGGATTCGCTCAGTATTCATCCGTACCGACCGGGCGAGGGCGCAGGCTCCGGGGACGCTGGGGACTGGGGCGTTTTCCGCGAGGAGCAGCCGCCCTTCGACCGTTCAATTTTTGATCTATTCCGCTTCCGCACGGTGCCGTCGGTCAACCGAAGCGATGCAAACGGAGGCCAACGGTAATGCGCCACTGCCTCGTTGTCATGACGGTAGTAATGGCGCTGGGTGGCTGCGCCACCGGGCCTTCGGAAGTGCCCAGCAGGTCGCTCGACGAGCCTCGAGCGGCCAAACCGGGCGGCGCGGGTCCACAGCTGCGTATCGACGGTGAGTCCGTTGTCCTGGGTAACGCCGTTGGTGCGCCGCTGTCGCTGCAGGTTTTTGTCACGCGGCTGCAGCAGCATCTGCTGCGGGGCAGCGATGAACAGGTTGGAGAACTCGTCCGTACCTTTCCTGAAAGCGCCAGGCAGGCCCTGTTGTCGTCCAGGACGCCGGTTCAGACTCAGCGCGTGATCGCAGCCTGGCTTGACGTGATTGCGACGCCTGTTGCGGGCGGCTGGGCGGCCTTTGTTGCCGATCGCGCCGATCGACCGCAGCGCTATAGCGCCTGGGAAACCGAGCGTGCGGCGGCCCGCTCGGCCCTGCGCAGAGGCGATTTTGTTGCAGTCGCGGCAAAATCGATCGAAACGCCCGCCGACGCGCCTGCACCCTGGGCTGAGCTGGATGCCCTCCGCCTTCGCGCGACGGCAACGCTCGCGGCAGGTCGTCCGCTGGACGCAGCGCAGCTCTACGAACAGCTGGGCGAACGTGCGCTGAATTGGGATATCGGCGTTGCCGCCCAGGCCCGCCTTTATGCGGCGCTGGCTTATCAGCTGGCAGGCAACCTGGACGCATCGACCCGGGTGCGCGATCTGGCCATGAGCCAACTGTCCCTGGCGGCAATCCACGATCCAATGACTCTGCGGTTGCTGCTTGAGACCAATCGACCGGGCGATGCCAACCCTTCTATGACCCGGCGAGCCCTGCGCGCTCGCTTAGGCCGCGTCGAGCTGGACCGTGATGCCCCCCAGGCGGCGCTGTTGGCGTGGCGGGCCGCGGAGAACGAAGTTGGCGTCGATCCGAGCCGCGGGCGCCTCCGCCTGAGTCAGGCTGAAGCATTTCTGGCGGTGGGGCAGGACGAGCCGGCGATCGCCATGTTGATCGGGCTGGCGGAAACCGAGCTGCGCCCCGAGGCGCTCGCCATGTTGGGGCTGGCGCAGCTGAGCCGAGGCCATGTGAACGTCGGGCTTGCGGTACTTCGGGAAGCTGTCGAAGCCACCGATGCACAAACCCATCCAGCCGTTTATGCAGACGCAGGCCTTGCGCTGTTAAGCGCAGGAGAGGAGGGCGCGGGACTTGCGCTGCTGGCCGAAGCGCGCACTGCTTACCGGGACCGCAACGACAAGCTGGCGCTCCGGGAGCTGCTCAACAACCAGCTGCGCTACGCCGAGGCGGTGGGCAACCTCGGCTTGAAACAGATCGTCCAGGAGGCGCTGATCGACGTCGGTCGCCTGACGCCTTTCAGCGCAGCGGGCACGGATTCGTCCGGCGCGATTCCCTAAGCGCTTCATGAAGGAGTAAAACGGTGTCCGAGGCACGAACAGCTTCAGCAGCGGAGCAAGGAACAACTGTGGACCGGAGTCGCCAGGCGCGGCAGCGTTGGTTGCTGCTGCTCGAAGCGGTGCTCCTGCTTTCGATGTTTTTCGGCGCTCGGTGGTGGGTTGCGCAGCAGGCCCGCGGGCCGGCGCCGGCATTCTCTGCACAGAGCCTTGCGGGAGGCCCGATTTCGCTGGCGCAGTATGTTGACAACGGACCGGTGGTGGTCCGCTTCTGGGCGGACTGGTGCCCCAACTGCAAGCTCGAGCACGACATGATTGACCGCATGGCGAAGGAGGGAAACGTGCTGACCGTTGCCATCCAGTCTGGCGATGAAGCCAACGTGGCGGCTTTCCTGGAAGCGGAGTCTCTATCGATGCCGACGATTGTCGATACTGACGGACATCTCGCTGGTCTCTACGACGTAATGGCTGTACCGACAACCTTCATTATCGACAGCGACGGTGAGATTCGCTTCCGCCTGCTGGGGCTCCCCGGGGAGTGGGGACTGCGCCTGCGCCTGTGGGCGGCGCGCTGGCTGTGACGCGCTGGTGAGCAAGTCGCCGATCAAGGCAAAGCCGCTACGCAATCCGGGGCAGTCACTCGATCGCCGGCTCGTCGATATTTTACTCGACGATATTGTCGTTTATCTCATGGCGGCGGGTTTTCTTGTCGTGGTTGCCATGCAGCATTGGTTGATCTGGTTTACCCAGAAGCCTCCGAATCCCTGGTATATCAGTGTGGCGGCGGCGATTGCCGTAATCGTTGCCACAGTCAAGATACGGAAGTCGCTGAAAACGGCCAAAAACGTCAAACTTGGCCTCGAGGGGGAACGTGCCGTGGGCCAATATCTGGATCGCTTGCACAAGCGCGGGGCCCTGGTACTGCACGACATTCCGGGCGAAGGTTTCAACCTGGATCATGTGGTGATCGACGTGTCGGGAATCTACCTGATCGAGACCAGAACCCTTTCAAAGCCTGATCGTGGCCAAGCGAAGCTCACCTTTAATGGGGAAAGGATTTTCAAAGGCCAGTTTGAACTGGCGCGTAATCCGATTATTCAGGTGCTCGCCGGGACTCGGTGGCTGAGAGACTTGCTTGAGAGCTCGACAGGCCGCCAATTCCCGATTCGCCCGGTCGTCGTGTTTCCTGGCTGGTACGTCGAAAAAACCCAGGAGGCGAAGCAGAGTTCGGTCTGGGTGCTCGAACCCAAGGCCTTGCCATCATTTATCGAAAACAGCGGAAAAAAACTCAAGCCAGAAGACGTCAACCTTTGCGCTTTTCACCTCGCAAGATACATCCGCTCGTCGTGATCGAGACGGCTCGCTATTGCGACCGGACCATCGGGTTTTCCATGAGAGCCGTAGGAAAGGCTTCCAACTTGTGGGCCTCAAAAGGAACATCAGCGGCGTTGATGGGCGCTCTTTGACATGATGGTTGGCTGCCATGACGCTCTGGGCCTGCATCAAAGCCCGTGCCCGTGAGGAAACTAAAATGAAGAACACGCTGACGGTGATAAGCCTGTCGTTTGCTTTTTTTCTGCTCTCCGCCTGCCATGACGATCATCATCACGGCGATGGCGCCGAGCATAGTCATGAGGCTGACCATTCGCATGCCCCCACCGTCAGCAGCGATGACGTGGTAGAAACCGAGTCGCTATACGGGGAAGCCGCTGCTTTAACAGCAGCGGTGACTGACGAAGACGCAGCAGCGGAGAACGCGACAGTGCAATCTGTCCAGGATGATGCCGACACGCCTCATCAGCATGAGCACTAGGCTGCTGCTGACGCCGCTGATCGTTGTTTCCTTCTGCGGGTGTGAGCAAGCTGCCTGGACTGATGTAGCCCCGGTCGATGCGCACGGTGAAGAGCAGCGCCTCGTTTTTACAAACTACACTGACTATACCGAGCTCTTCGTTGAGTTTGCGGCCCTGGTCGTCGATCAGGAGTCGCGGTTTGCTGCGCACGTCACCGAGCTATCCGACCACGCGCCGCTGCTAAAAGGGCAGCTCGACGTTGTCCTGGAGAGGGACCGTCAACCTGTTGCTCGATTCCGCGTACGAGAACCGTCGCGCCCAGGTATTTTTACGCCGAGCGTAACGCCGCGAGACGCGGGAGAATTCGACCTGGTCATCGAGGTCGATTATGACAGCCGCAAGGCCAGGCATGAACTGGGGTCGATTACTGTTTTCGATAAACGGTCGGATGTGGTTGTCCGCCAACCCCAGAGCGTCGGGGACATCGGGTTCCTGAAGGAGCAGCAGTGGCAGGGCCAATTCGGAACAACCGTGGCGACGGCAAAACCGCTCCGGCAATCCGTTCCTGGCTTCGCCGTTGTTGAAGCGCCCGATGATGCTGGTGCTGAGATTCGTGCCCCCGAAGATGGATACTTTTCCTCGGCAAAGCTGACTCGAGCAGGCTCATCGGTTGATACCGGCGATATGCTGGGTTACCTGATTCCTCGCCTGGGAGAGGACGAAGACTTTGGTTCGCTGTCGGTTGAATTTGAAACAGCCCAAGCGGACTACGAGATTGCGCTCAAGGACGTCGAAAGATTTAAGCGTCTAATGGAAACCGGTGCTATTTCGGAACGCCAGCTGGCCGAGGCGCTTCGCGATGTCAACGTTGCGAGCGCCGAAGTCGAAGCTGCACGCGCCCGGGTGGATCAATACCAGCGTGGAAGCGAAGCTGCCGGAATCGGCGTTCGAACGCCGGTTGCCGGCACGGTCATCGAATCCAATGTCCACGTGGGATCGTACGTCAGTGAAGGGGATCGCCTGTTTCGAATTTCAGCTCCGGAAAGGCGGTGGCTGGAAGTAAGGGTGCCCGAGCGCTATGCCGATAATCTTGCTCAGACGTCTGGCGTTTCCTTAACCGCGGTGGACGGCTCTTCCGTGACCCTGGACGCGAGCAATGGTGCTCGGGTAGTACAGGTTGATGGCGCAATAGAACCGCGTTCGCGCACGTCACGCGTTGTCATTGAGTATGAAACAGAAACGGGACCGTCGACCATTGGATCTCGGTTCGCTGTCAATGTCTTTATCACCGCGCCGCAGGAGCGGCTGGCTGTACCGCGCACCGCCCTCATTGAGGACGGTGGTCGAATGGTCGTTTACGAGCAAACGGGCGGAGAGCTGTTCTTGCGCAGGCCTGTCCGTCTCGGTATCACCGACGGGCCGCTCGTTGAAATTGTTGAGGGTCTGAGCGGCGGGGAACGGATTGTCAGCGACGGTGCCTACCTGATTCGATTGGCTTCCGCGGGCGGCGATGATATCGGTCACGGACACGCGCACTAGCCGCGATCGTGATTAGCCACCTTATCAGCTGGTCGCTGCACAACAGACTTCTTGTTCTTGCCTCCGCGATGATCCTGCTGCTGTGGGGCGGCTGGCGGTCGGCTGATACGCCTGTCGACGTGTTTCCCGACCTAACGGCTCCGGCGGTGACCATTGTGGCTGAAGCGCATGGCATGCCTCCCGAGGATGTCGAGCGTCTCGTGACGTTTCCGATTGAAACGGCGGTAAATGGTGCTGCTGGTGTGCGCCGGGTCAGGTCGGTTACGGGCGTTGGAAATAGCGTCATCACCGTCGACTTTGATTGGTCTATGGACATTTATCAGGCTCGTCAGCTGATTGCCGAGCGGCTGCAGACAGTGCGCTCCGCGCTACCTGACGACATTCCATCCCCGATTCTTGCCCCGGTAACGTCGATTATGGGCGAAGTCATGTTCATTGCTCTGGTTTCTGACGAGCATGATGAAATGACGCTCAAAACCGTCGCGGATTGGACCCTACGTCGGCGACTGCTCGCTGTCGCGGGTGTAGCTCAGGTGATTCCGATCGGCGGTGAGACGCGCCAGTACCAGGTGGTCGCCGACCCAGAGCGGCTGTCCGCCTATGGTGTATCGCTAGGTGATCTTCGTGCTGCGGTGGGCGCGGCGAGCCAGAACGCTTATGCGGGCTTTGTCACGCAAAACGGCCAGGAGTTTCTGATTCAAGGGCTGGGACGCATAAGGACAATTGCTGATATTGAAAGTGGCCTGGTGGTTACGCGGGGCGGAGTTCCCGTACTTGTCCGCGATTTGGCAGACGTGCGAATCGGTCCGGCACCCCGACGCGGCACCGGGTCTTACCGTGCCAGAAGCGCTGTCGTCTTAAGCGTCCAAAAGCAGCCCGATGTCAACACGCTAGAACTCACCGAGCGGATCGACGGGACAATCGCAGAGCTGCAGGCTTCATTGCCGGTGGGAATGCGAATAGAAACAGACGCTTTTCGGCAAGCTGAATTTATCGATGTTGCTATTCGTAACCTGATTTCCGCGCTCAGAGACGGAGCGATCCTGGTCACCCTGATCATGTTTATTTTTCTGGTCAGTATCCGGGCGACGATCATCGCGTTGCTGGCGATTCCGCTTTCACTAGTCGTTGCGATTCTGTCGATCAGTTGGTTGGGCGGGAGCCTGAATACCATGACGTTGGGGGGAATGGCGATTGCGCTTGGGGCACTGGTCGATGATGCGATCATTGTCGTGGAAAATACCTTTCGCAGGCTGCGGCAAAATCGCGACAAACCAACCGCAGACCGAGAGTCAACTCTGCGCGTTGCCCTCACGGCTACGCAGGAAACTCAACGGTCAATTGTGTTTGCCACGCTAATTATCATTTTGGTTTTCCTGCCTCTCTTTTTCCTGTCAGGAGTTGAAGGCCGGTTGCTCCATCCGCTGGGGGTTGCATACGTCATGGCGCTTGGTTCGTCCCTACTGGTTGCGGTGACGGTGACTCCGGTGCTCTGCAGCCTTGGCCTGGCGCGCGATGCAAAGACAAAGGGCACTCAGGATTCCCGGCTGGTCAAAGTCCTTAAGGGCCTTTATCGCCCAATGCTCGAGCGCGCTATTCGGCATCCGGGCGTATTGGCCGGCACAGCGATAGTAATGCTGGGTGCAGCCGGGGTGGGTGCGTTGGCGGCTGGCAGAGGATTCTTGCCCGAATTCAACGAGGGCACGCTGACGCTCAGCGTTGTTTCCCTGCCGGGCACAGCGCTGGAGACGTCCGATCAGATCGGCCGCGATGTTGAGTCCATTTTGCTGACGCAGCCCCAAATTCGGGCTACGGCTCGACGAACCGGTCGCGCTGAGCTGGACCCACATGCGCAACAGGTTTTTGCCTCGGAGATCGATGCCACGCTCAACGAGATAGGCAACGGTAAACCGGCGCTGCTTGCGAATCTTCGTCGGGAGTTTGCAGCTCTTCCAGGCACCAATGTCGTGATCGGTCAGCCGATATCGCACCGGATCGATCACATGCTGTCGGGCTCGCGAGCGAGTATTGCCGTTAAGGTTTTTGGCGACGACCTCTCGGAACTGAGGCGTCTGGCAAAAACCATCGAAACCCTGGTCAGCGCGATTCCCGGCGCGGTTGATGTGGCGGCCGCAGAACAGGCAGAGATTCCGTTCATTCAGGTTGAGTTTGATCGTGCTGCGTTGTCAAATTTCGGAATCACGATGCTCCAAGCAGCGGAAGCACTGGAAACGGCATTCTACGGAACCACCGTCGATCGGGTGATGGAAGGTGATGCCAGCTTCGATCTGGTAGTCCGACTGCCGGAGGAAGCAAGCCGATCCATCGAATCTGTGCAGACGACGCTGCTGACGTTGCCTGGAGGCGCGCTGATTCCATTTGAGTCAGTCGCAAAAATTGTGCAGGCGCGGGGTGCCAATTCGATTACTCGCGAAAACGTGAAACGAAACATTGTCGTAATGGCCAATGTATCCGGGCGCGATGTCGTTAGTGTGGTCAAAGACATCCAAACGTTAATAGCGGATCGCGTTGTCCTGCCGTCTGGGTATGCCATTAAATATGGAGGTCAGTTTGAGAGTGCAGCTTCGGCGGGTGCGCGGCTGCTATTGCTCGGGTCGATCGTTGTAGTTGGTGTATTTCTACTGCTCGTCGCCGCTTTTCGGTCGATTCGGAATGCATCGCTGGTGATGCTTAACTTGCCGCTGGCCCTTATCGGCGGGATTGCTGGGGTGTGGGTAGGCAATGGTACGTTGACGGTCGCGTCAATCATCGGCTGCATTGCGCTATTTGGAATCGCGACCCGAAACGGCGTAATCCTAATTGATCACGTAACCCGTTTGATAAATTCCGGTGGACTTAAGGTGGGTGATGCTGTCCGGCAAGGAGCTGAAGAGCGGCTGGTACCCATTTTGATGACGGCGATGGCCACAGCTCTGGCTCTCGTGCCGCTGGCGCTTTCGGAAGGAATGCCGGGCAGCGAGATACAGGCTCCTATGGCTTTAGTGATTCTGTTTGGGCTGCTCACTTCAACGGCGCTCAACATGCTTGTCGTGCCGGCGATGTATTTGCGGTTTGGTGAACGTGGTTCGGATGCTGGATTGCAGTGATCTCGGCAGGCATGCTGTTGGAAATAGCGCCGAACGATTTCTCGGCATGATTGAACTCCTGTGATCGGCTCGTCAGGACCGGTCGTCAACCGGCCCTAGAAAGCCCGAAGACCGCTAATCCTTCGGGAGCGGCCACGTCAATGATGGTCTCAGGGTGCGCCCACCTTACGGTGATGGACGCAGCAACGGACAGACTTACGTCACCCAACCACCTGATTTCCAGCGACAGTCCTCCTTGACCGGTCATTCTTGCGGGTTACTTCTCTCGCACGCCCTCGCTGCCTTATGCGCATTTTCCTGGTGTGGTCGCTCGCCGGCATTTTGTTCTTCGCTATTCGAAGCTGTTGGCGAACACCACGTCAGAGCTGATCGTGATCTGAAAAGTCTGGGGCGGTGAGGTGTTCTGACCACCGTTGGCCACGCCGCCGTCGTCACCAGCGACCACGGTGAAGCTGGAGCTGCCGTTGGCGCCTGGCGCAGGGGTATAGGTGAGATTGCCGTCGGCATCGACCGCCGGCAGCACCAAAAACAGGTTCGGGTTCGTGATGCCGATTACGGCGACGGAAACCTGCTGTCCAGCCTCGTCCGCTGGACCGGCCGAGAGGGTAGCCCAGCCGGTGACGGTTTGAGGTCCGTCGGTATCGGTTACTGCCGGCGGATCCGCGGCGACCAAACTGGGAGCGTCGTTCACCGGGGTGATGTTGACGGTGACGGCCAGGAGGTTGTCGTTGCCAGCAAACCCGCCCAGGGCGCCGGTAGCTGTGGTGATGTCGACGGCTGCGCCGGGCGTTCGCCAGCGTCCATCCCACAGGCGAACGCTCAAGGCCCCGGGCTGGCCGTTGAAGTCAGCGGCCGGAACAAACCGCACGGACGAACCACCACCCAATACCAGCGCGGACGAGTCGCTTAAGGGGCTCGGTAGGTCCGCCCAGGTGATACCGTCCGGCGATGACTGCCACCGGCCCTGGCTCAGAGCTGAGCCATCGCCAATGATGGCCACGCCACCAAACGGGTCGACGTCCAGGTATTCCTGCGCCAGAGAGAGGTCGAGCTGGCTGCCAGGAGCATTGACGTCGTCTTCCAGCTGATCAAACAGGACAGCGTTGGGGCCCGCCGCACGCATGGGCGCGGCATTGCCGAAAAGGACGTAGCTTTCGCCGGCGCTATTGCCGCTTGGGCCCGCGCTGTAAGCACCGATGATCACGTCATCGATACCGTCGCCGTTAACGTCACCGGCGGCACCCACCGAACCCGAGAAATCCATCGCATCGATGCCGTTGATGACAAGGCCATTGGGGCCGGAAAGTTCCGAGAGGTTGAGGCTGGTGCCAAAGCCCGTTTCGCGACCAAAAACCAGATAGGTTTCTCCATCGTCAGAGTTTTGTGCGTCGGCAAACGGCGCGCCAAAAATGACATCGCTGATCCCGTCTCCGTTGACGTCGCCCGCACTGCTGACGGAAAAGCCCGTATAGGCGCCGGCATCAACGCCGTTGAGAACAAACCCGTTACTGCCATTAAGGCTGGCCAGCGAGACCCTGGCTGAAAATGCCGTTTCTCGCCCAAACACCACGTAGCTTTCCCCTTCGTTATTACCGCCGGGGTTAGCCAGAGGTGCGCCGATGAGGATGTCGCCTATCCCGTCCGAGTTGACGTCTCCCGCGTGGCTAACCGAGGTGCCTGAGTTGTCGCCCAGGTCCGGTCCAGAAATCGTAAACCCGTTGCTGCCGTCTAGATCTGCCAGATTGATGCCTGCGGCGAACCCCTCCGAGCTGCCAAAAACAACATACGTCTCACCTTCGTTGTTAGTGCCAGGGTCGGCGTTCGGGGCGCCGATCAGGACGTCGTCGATGTTGTCGCCGTTGACGTCCCCCGCGCTGCTGACCGAGATCCCTGCGATGTCACCGGCATTAATGCCGTTGAGCGCAAAGCCATCGCTGCCGTTCAGGCTCGCTAGCTCGATGCTCGCTGGAAAGGCGCTTCGACTGCCAAAGACAACGTAACTCACGCCCTGGAAGTTCGATCCGGGCCCGCGGCCCGCTGCGCCGATGATGACGTCCGCGATACCGTCGCCGTTAACATCGCCGGCACCGTCTACCGCAATTCCTGCGAGGTCGCCCATATCTGTACCGGTGAGGACAAATCCGTTACTGCCGTCGAGGCTGGATAGATCGAAGTCCGCAGGAAACGCTGTGGTGCCGCCAAACACAATATAGGCCTCGCCGGCCTCATCTGCGCCTGGATCTGCGTACACGGCACCGATGATCAAGTCATCAACGCCGTCACCGTTAACGTCTCCGGCGCCGCTGACATCGCGACCGGAAGCATCGTTGGCGTCTACGCCGTTCAGCACAAAGCCGTTACTGCCGTCGAGATTGGCGAGGCTAATGCTGGCGGAAAATCCCGTCCGACTGCCAAAAATGACGTATGTCTCGCCCTCGGATTGGGTGCCCGGCGAAGCTCCCGACGCGCTGACGACCACATCGGCAACGCCGTCGCCATTGATATCGCCCGCGCCAGCGACTCTCCGACCCGAATAATCGCCCGCGTCGATCCCGTTCACAACAAAGCCGTTGGCGCCGTTGAGGCTCGAAAGGTCAATCGCTTGCTGGGCCATCAGGACGCCGGGACTAAGCGCAGCAGAAATAGCGAAAGCCAGAGATGCTTTTTTCATATGAAACAACCTAGTCGAATTCGTTGGGCCTCGGCCACATGAGATCTAGCCGAGATTGCGCGCGATTGGCCCTGCAGGACGGCGCATAAGCGATTGAGCATGTGGTACTTTCTGGCGCTGTGCATCGCGTCAGATTCTAGACCCGCGAGCGAACTTGGCACGTTACGATTTTGTAATGTAGCGGACGATGCAGGCAGCTGAGCGGCCTAACGCAATGAGGGCTGCGCGCTAAGATCACAGACTCTGGACCGACCTCCGATTGGTAAGGCTCGTGCGCCCATCGAATTGCCGCAGACAAAATGTGATCGTCGGATAGGTCAAGACGGGCAAGCTGGACCGGCAGTCGTGTGCATCCGTCGCGCGATTCATACAAGGCCATCGTCAGATTCTCGCAAGCTAGTCGACAAGATGCCCCGATCTGTCCCATGAGTAAATAGTCCCTTCGAGACAAATTCGCTTTTCGAGATCTCAGTTCATTAATTTCATAGTGAACCTGGAGGTTTTATCAGTGATATGGGGCGCGTACGATAAAGCTCAGCGATTGCCAGGTAGGCAGATCGATCCAGCTCCTAGGCTGGAAGAGCAGGAGAAATATGACAAATCGAGCAAATTCAATGGGCTGGTTAGTGTTGGCGCTTGCGGTCGGGGTGTCTTTTCATTTACGAGCGCATGCCCAGCATGCTGAGGCTGAGGTTAAAAGCTCTGCTGAGCAGACGCTAGAAAGGTTCATCAGCTACTGGGTCGGCTCATTCTCCAATGAACGACAAGTCTTGCTGCATCAAGATCGCCTGGTGCCGGAGTTTCCGGAGCTGGTACGCCTGAGTCGGGACATGAGAGTCCATCGGCTCGAGGGCTCGGAGCTCGGCGATACGGCCCTGTTTCTTCAGGAAATCAAATCTGACGCGCCGACGCTGGCTCACCGCCAACGAGTTATGACCTTTGAGTGGCTGAAGGAATCCCAGGAGGTGCACGTCATTCAGCACTTCTTCGCTGCGGAGCTAACCTACGACCGTCCTTTGATGGACGCTTCAGCGGCGGCCGCGCTGAAGGCCAAAGACTTCACTTTTGCCCCCGGCTGCGATCTTTACTTCCAGTGGGAGGCTGCCCTCAATCGGTTCAAGGGCGGAATGCGCCCGCAGGCGTGCAAATACGAACATCCTGTCAGCGGGCCGGTCTACGCTGAGTTCGACATGATCCTGACCCGGCATCAGCTCCTCTATCGAGACCGATCAATGATGATCTCCGACGGAACGATCCGCGGAGAGATCGACGGGTTTTCCTGGCTGAGATTTGATCGCTTGTCGGACGAGCCACAGCTGGCCAACGGCGATCGCATTTCAAAAGAACAGTTAATGAGGAGAATGCCGGCGAGCGGCGGAATGGAAGGAACGTGGGAGGGTACGTTCACCCGGGTTGATCCGGAGGGGAAGGTTCTGGAAACATTCCCCACCAAGATTATCGCGACTTTTCTGCCTGACGGGCACGAATACGACTTCCACCAGCTCAACATCTATCGTCTCGGTGAGAGCAATGAGCAGGTGATTGAAAGCTATGGCAAATGGAACGTTGACCGCCTCCACTTCTTTAATGACCGGCTGGAAGGCTGGTCAAAAGACTTGGACCTTGACGACAGCGGCCTGACTTACGCTTTTACGATGAACTTCAAAGACGGATCGGGCATCTCCGTATCAGAAATCATCAGTCAAAACCCTAACAACTTGGACGAGCGCCTGCGCGCAACGCAATACATGAAAGACGGCAAGCTGCTGCGACGCACGCTGATTGAGGAGCGGAGAACCGAGCAACCTCAGAGAAACTGAACGACGGTAAGGGGCTAACCGCCGTTCCGCAACGGGCCGAGCCTTTGAGTCGCGCCTGGGTGTTGTGCTGGCCCTTCAGCACGACGGCAGGCTCTACAACCAGGCTGACGCCATCCTTCACTGTGATCACTGGGAGCAGGACCCAGGTGTTCAGCGCGCGATGAAAAACCAGGGACTCATCCGCTGACCACTCGGTCAGGATAGGAAAAACCCGCACTTAACTTACCCGGCATGCCGCCGATATCAAACCTGTAGGTGGGTCTGCGTCAGACGTGCTCCTACGTGCGGCAGAGGTCCAACGGCAGCATGCTGGCATCAATCAACAATCCAAGAAATCTACGCATTTTCTATATGCTAGCCCTGGGCGTGCTGGCCGCGCTCTCGGTGACCACACACTACGTGCTGGATTCGCTCAACAAGGCGATTGAAAGCGATGGCAAGGTCATCAATGTGGCTGGTCGCCAGCGCATGCTGAGCCAGCGTATCGCGAGCTTCAGCCTGCAGCTCCTGACGGCCTCGGCGGGAAACGACCCGGCTGAGATTCGCGCGATCCGCGACGAGCTCAACCGGTCCGTTGACCTCTGGCTCGACAGCCACAAAGCACTCATTTCCCGCAATGGAGCGATGAGTCTGGAGGGTGCCAACTTGCTCGAAGAACAGATCGCACTCGAAGCCCTCACCGGTGACCTCGAGGAAATTCGTTCGCTCGTAAACCAGCTGTATGCGTCCATTGACTCGCAAGCGACGATCTCGCAGGACAGCTCGTTCTACGTGGCACAACAGATTGTCCAGTACACGAATATCCTGCTGCCGCTTTTGAACGACAACGTGTCGTTGTTTGAGGAAAACCTCAGCGTGCGCATCTCGAAGATGCGTCGCGCCGAGACCATGGCCTATTGTTCAACGCTGGTCGTTCTGTTGCTGGTGGCCATCTTCATGTTTGAGCCGGCGATTCGGCGCATCCGTCGACAGCACATGGACATCGAGACGATGCGGGCCACCATCAACACGCACACCATCTACTCGGTGACCGATCCTCTCGGTCGGATAATCGAGGTCAGCCAGGGCTTCTGCCGAATCAGCGGTTACGACGAGGACGAGCTCATCGGCCAGAACCACCGGCTGCTCAACTCCGGCCACCACCCCAAAGAATTTTGGCACGACATGTGGCGCACGATCAGTGCTGGCGATGTCTGGCGCGCCGAAATCTGCAACCGGGCGAAAGACGGCTCTCTCTACTGGGTAGGCTCCACCAACGTACCGCAGGTAGGACCTGACGGCACCATCGAGCGCTTCATCTCCTGGCGGTTCGACATCACCGAACAGAAACGCGCACAGGAAGAAGCGCGCCGGGCCACCGAGGAAGCGACGCTGGTTACCGAGCGCCTCGAACACGGCCTGTCCAATTCGGGTACCGGGCTGTGGGATATGGACGTACCGACGAAGACCACCTACTACAACGACACCTGGTACACGATGCTCGGCTACGAACCGGGTGAGCTGCCGATGACGACAGAAACCTGGGCAAAGCTGGTGCATCCCGAAGATCTCGACGGTGCCAGCGAAGCGCTGGAAATGCACCTGAGCGGTCGACGTTCGGATTACCATACATCCATCCGGATGCGACGCAAACAGGGCGACTGGCAGTGGATTCGCACCGTCGGCAAGATCACAGAATACGCCGAAGAC
>JBCDKA010000052.1:0-24278 GCA_038747195.1 Pseudomonadota bacterium | reverse complement strand
TTGCATAAGCCATTCAGTCTGCAGGCGTTGTCTACCTTGCTGCGAGAAGTGCTGGATGAGAGAACCAACAAGGCGCATTCGGGCAGTCGACCAAAGACCCAGACCCGATAAGCAAGTCAGCGTTCCGATGAGAGGGGTCAGGTTGGGGAAGCCGGAGCCAGTTCAGGAATAAGGCTCCGGCGTGTCGATCGACACCGCTCTGAACCGAAACGGGTCTCGCCGGCTGTGTAATCTGGCGTTCATCTTTCAGCCTTATCTTGCGGTGTTTTGTTCGCTCCGCAGTATTTGGCCAATCAGACATGAACATCGCTAGCGTCCTCCTACACGCAGTGCTTTCCCTCGGGCAGACCGAGGTCCCGGCGCCAGACCTCAGCGCCCTCACGCCCTACGAATCGCCGGCACCGCTAGCGCTTGAAGCGAGACAGCTTCAGGCCTGGGACGCGGTGGGGGCACGTCAAGGGGTGGCTGCCGACGTCTATCATTCCGTCGGGGCAAGTGCGCACATTCTCGCTACCCGAGGTGCCGCTCGACACGACCAAAGCCGAGATGTTCTTTGATCCGGACAAGTTCGAAGACTGATTCAGCAGCGATCACAACGTGTTGTACCGAAGGCCTGCCTCCCAATCTTCGTCTGGAATCACTTGACTAGACGTCGGCAGTCAGAGGCCGGTCATGTGGACTCTTGAGGTGAGGCCTGGGTCTACTTTTTCTAGGGATTTTTGCCGTATTCTTGTGACCAACGTTTCAAGAAAGTTATTCAAATGAAACAGCTGTTTTTCGGACTGTCGTTGCTCCTGCTCAGTAACTTAGCCTCAAGCTGTCCGTGTAGCCCGGCCAACAGGCTGGACGATCGGGTCGACAGGCTGCTCTCCCAAAACGGGCTGGTTTACACGGCGACCGTGCAAACGCAGCAAGAAGGGACCGGCGAAGTCTGCAGGTCGCGGGCAGCTCGCTTCGGTTGCGTGACCGGCCCAGTCAACCAGGCGCAGCTCAATATCGACCAGGTCTTGCTGGGCAGCGGCAACCTTCAGACCCTTCAGTACGCCCAGCAGGCCGATTACTGTGGCATGAGCCTCCAGCCGGGCCAAAAGCTGCTGATCTATGCGACCAGGCTGGACAACGGAGCGGCGGAAACGGATCAATGCCGGGTTTTCGGACCTACCGACAATGAGATCAACCTCCTGAAGTCTCGCCTTGGGCCTAACCCTGCCGGCGCTCTCGACGAATCGACGCCAAGGCAGTTTGCGTTAAAGATGCTAGATGGGTTCTGGCCTTCCGATGTTAACCAGGTTCGCGTGTTCGACACCGCATGGGGAAACGTCAACGGTGACTCGCTCCCCGACCTAGTCGCTGTGGCAAGCGTTGCAGATAGGGCGACCCGAAAACAGCACACCTGGTCACTAGTTCCGCTGATTCGCTCGGCAGCCGGGTTTGAGCTTTATCCGCCTACGGATATGGACTGGTGCGCCAGCCGAAACAATCAAGGCATCGTGCACGTTACCGACGGTGCGGTGGGCGTTTCCTGCTACAAGGGCGGCACTGAAACGGTCAAAAAGGAGTTCCGGTGGTCCACTGACGAGTTTGTCGCGATCGGCGAGTGGGAACCCTTCACGCCAGACCGCACCCCGACCGCCGACGCAAATCCGATTGTTCAGCCCGTTGTGTCTGAATCCCTGCCTCCGGACGGGCCGTTCGACCTGAATCGCGCGACTACGGAGCAGCTTATTCGCTGGGTTATGGAAGAGCTGGGTGTAGCCGACTCCCTGCGTATTCAAACCGCTGAAGTTCGTCAGGAAGCTGAGCAGCTCTTGCTCGAATTTGCCCCGGAAAAGGCGGCACAGTGGAGACCCGAACTCGAACGCAAGCTCAGCGACGATCGAATCCTGACGCTACTGCAGACCGAGCTTGAAGGGACCACGCAGGCGGCCAGCTACCGTCGAGTGGCATCATGGCTCGAGTCGCCGGTTGGCCGGGTGATAACTCCCGTTTGGAACAACTGGTATCGATACCTCAGCGTTAACCCTGTTCCTGTGGCACCTCCTGCACCAGATCGCGCGGCGATTTATGGACGTATCAGCAGCCAACCCGCTGGCACCCGGTTTTTTGCCAGCCATCAGCTGCAGATGGAGTACGGCCCACAGCTTGTGACCCAAGGGCTCTTTATGTCTGCTGAAGAATTGAGCGGCGCGCACGCCGATGTGCAAACGCAGGTACAAGCCGCGACGGTCAATTGGCGCGAACCCATCACCCAGTCCTTCCTTCCCCTTCTGCTGGCCGATCTTTCCGATGATGATCTGCAGCAGTTCTATGTATTTATCACGCTGCGCGGCTCAAATGACGTGTTCTTTTGGTTCGGCGACGCAGCGGGCATGGCCGCCAGGGAGTCAATCGCAGCAGCACATCAGGTAATCCGAGACTACGTACCCGACATCACCGATCAAATGGTTGCTCGGACGGAAGCGCAGGCCCGGCAACGGGCTGAGGAGTCTGAGCTGGCTATCCAGAGCCTGACCGACGAGTCGCTGCTCGACCTGGCGAATCAGGGACTGACCGCGGGCCAGGGCAACGAAGAACTTCTCAGAGTATTGCAGGAGCGATTCCCTGACACCGTTGCGGATCCCCGAGCACTCACAACGCTGGCTCGGGCGCATCATGCGGTTGGTGGAGGTTCACGACGGCCGGGCTCGCCACTGTCGGAGTACGATCCGACACTTTTTGACAGGGCCGAGAAGCTGCTGCGCCGTGCGCTGGACATTAACCCCAACTATACGGATGCGCACCTTTTTCTTGGCTGGAACCAGATGCAGGTTGGCAACTTCGAGGCCGCCGATCTCGCATTCGACAGGGCGGCTGCGCTTTCGCCTGGTCATGAACGCCTGCCAGGCTACCGAATGGCGCTGGCTATCGCGATCGGCGACTTGGATCGGGCCAAGAATTATGGAATCCAGGGGCTGACCGGCGCGGGCAACCAGTTCAGCGAAAGCGCGTTCTGGCATCTTGCAACATTTGTGGTAAATCCGGGAAACGCCCGCGAGCTAGGCACGGTGCTGGAAGCACATATGAACAGCCGGCAACCAGGTGGCCGGCTAATCGCCTTTTACACGCAGTCGATGATGGAGAACGGTCTGCCCACGATGGTTGCGGCGCGGCAGTTCGAAAGGTTTGACGGTGAACTCAGCGTCCGGCAACGAGAGCAGTATGCTCTTTCGCTGGCCGTCCACGCCTCAGAAGATTTGAGCCGCGATGGCGAACTGACGGCGGAAGGAATCGCAATGGCCAACCGAGCCGGCGATCTTTACGAGTTTCAGAGCCTTTTCTCGACGATGGGCCGCTCCCGCCGAGGCGTTGAGGCGATCCCCGTGCTCTACCGATCCGACATCAACATCAAGAAAAGAGCCCGGGTCGAGGCCACGGTGCTCTTAAAGCTTGCCGGTTACAACATGCGAGAGGAAATCCGTGAACTGGTGGCCCGGGGCGCTGACGTAGACACTCGGGAAATGGGTTTTACGGCACTGCATGCGGCGGCGGGCAACGGTCACCTTGAGCTGGTTCGAGAGTTGCTCGAACTGGGCGCCGACCCGAGCGCCGTGGGCTTCCAGCAAAGGAAACCCGCCGACATGATTCAACCAGACACACCTAACGCTGCACAGATCCGGGCGGTGCTCGAAGCGGCCATAAAAGGCGATACCCGGTAACAGCGATTGAACATGTCAGAGCAATCTCAGGCAGGCGAAAGCAAGCAGATAGCGTTCGCCTGAACAATAGGAGTACAGTCCGGTTGCTAACATCCGTGCAGGTTGCGCCCTTGCTGGTCGCTCAGCCGCCAACATTGTTCGCTTCGTAAAACTCCAGCAGTCGGCGAGCGATTTCCTCTCCCTGATCATCCTGCAGGAAGTGTCCCGCTTCCGGCAGACGGTCGTGGGCTTGACCGGCGGCACCGGGCACGTTGTCGATGAAGAACTGCTGCGTTTCACAGGACCCTAGCAACCCCGCGTCGTTGGCTCCCCAAAGGGTCAGGAACGGTCGGGTAAAGGAGGTTAAGCCCGCCAGTGCGGCCTGCGTTTCCCCCGGCACCTCGTTAATCAAAGACGGAAACACCCGAACGCCGGCCATGTAGAGCCGGCTCGGGAACGGCGCGTCGTAAGCCGCCTCCTCAGCTGCGGGTAATTCGAACCAGGTCAATGCTTCCAGCGTATCGCCGGGGCGAAACGATATTCCCTTCATGGCGTAGATCATCCAGTTGCCAAAGAAACTGCTGTCCTCCTGATCGAACAGCAAATCGCACCCCTCGTAGAAGGGCATCTGCTGCTCAGGTATCGCTCCGTAGGGAGACGCCAGAACTAGCACCTCATCCGTATCTTCCACCGCCGGAAAAGGCTCAAAGTCTGCAGGGATATCAGGCAGGTTGCCATTGCCCACCGCAATGCTCGCAAACCACTCCGGATTGAGGCCGGCGACGCGAAGCCCAATCAGGCTTCCCCAGTCCTGCACAAACAGATTGATGTCTTCCAGTCTCAGCGCCTGAATAAACTTTTCCAAACGGTCGGAGTGCCCGATGTACGTGTACGCATCGACGTCGATGGGTTTGTCCGATCGCCCGAGGCCCAGGTGGTCCATAGCGATCACGCGGTAACCACCCTCCGCCAGCACCGGGATCATTTTTCGATAGAGGTAAGACCAGCTCGGCTGCCCGTGGAGCAGCAAAACCACCTCTCCCGTGGCCGGACCGGCCTCTGCATACGCTTGGCGTAACCCGTCGATCTCCACAAAATTTGGCGGGTAGGGCCAGTCCGGGAGGTTGTCGAACGCGCTGTCTGGCGTGCGGACAAACTTGACGCCCTCCTCGGTTTCGAGGATCTCTGCGTCAGCGCAGCTCGCGGCTTCGTTTTCAGCGAGTTTGACGGCTTCGGAAACTTTGGCGCCGTCTGACCCGCTCAGTTCGAACCGCGCTGTCGTGCAATCGGTGGCAACGGTAATGATGGTTCCCCAAAGGTCGAGGTCGCCGCCCGGTGTTGGGGCTTCAAACGTCCCGCCCTCTCCACGAAAGGCGTTGAGCACGCTGGCATCGCCGGGGCCCAGCCGTTCGGCGGTGGTCTCTGACACCAGCCATAGCGGTTCGCCCGCTGCGTCATAGCCGTAGTAAAAGATGGTGGTACCGGACTCCGACTCGATCACGTTGAAGCCCTCGCCATCGCGCGACGGCTCGAACCACAGCCCCGAAAAGCGAAATTCATTGTCGAGGGTCAGGAGTTGGTATGAGTTTTCAAAATCATCCTGGATGACGGTGGCCTCAGCGCGCGTCTCGATGATGAGATCCTCATCCAGCGTTACCGCTTCCCACCGCCAGCCGGCCGGCAAAGATAGCTCTGCACCAAGGCCCGGAAGCCGTTCAAGAGACAGATCAGGATCGACGGTTTTGGCGAAAGAAAACATGACGTACTGCTTACCGTCATCAGCCGTCAGCCGGTAGATCTCCGAACCCGCCCAGAGCTCAAAGACATTTTCGCGCAGCACCGTGTTTTCGAGATACGGCCCGCCGGCGCTCAGCTGTTCCTGGCTCACAAGCAAAGTGGCTTGACGCGCCATCCGGAGGTCTCCGTACGTACGGATGACGTCGCCGGTTGAGTCGAAGCGACCACCGTCAGCCAGGCCCTGTCGCGGCCCGTTCATTCTGATGAAATCAGCGCCGTACTCCGCCTGGATGGCTTCAGCGTCGAGCGCGGAGAACCGTTCATCGGGACACTCATCGACAAACTGTGTTCCCCAAACCTCAACCGTTGCGCCAGCGTCACCGATAAAACCCAACAAAATCTCGCAATACTGTGCCCCCTTTCCGCTTTCGCCGCGGACGCTGCAGTAGGCCCCGTCAACGGCGGCCAGCCTCACCGCATCAGATACTTTGAAGCCGTCCGGACCGCTTAACTCAAAAACGGCGTTCCCGCAGTCTTCCAGTGAAACACTGGCGGTGCCCCAGACATCCAGCACCACCTGCTGCACGGGCCCCTGAAAGTTTCCACCGGCGCCGCGGTAGACCATGGCGGGCGCCTCAGCATTGAGATCCATGAGTGACGGGACGGTATCGCTCACCAGCCACAGCGGGTTGCCTAGGGCGTCATAGCCGTAGAAATAGAGCGTCACGCCCGCTTCGGACTCAACCACGCTGAAACCTTCACCGTCGAGGCTGGGATCAAACCACAGGCCGGCGATCCCGGAGCCAACAACGTTACTCGCCGCGTTCGGAGCCGGCACCTGGGCCTTGGCTAGCGCGCTAAAAACCAAAAGAAAGGCAGCAATCAATCGTAAACCTGACATGTCGAAAACCTCCATCACTTGCTCGATGGGAGAAGCGTAGCGACGTGAAAGTCAGGTAACGCGGTGAAACTGCCAAGAACTGTTAAGGAGGTTCGGCGAGCGTTTGGTTACGCCAGCGCGGCCGCGCAGGGCCGCAATGAATCGCCGCTCAGCGCGGTGTTACGAAAGTTTCGGCCTCGCATCGCGCCAGGCGGCAGGGCACCCTTTGGCGCCGCTGCGGCCTGACGTTTTGCGGTCTTGGCGCGGCTAGCGCCAGCTGGGTGCGCCGGCGTCCCGCAGCGCGGTCTCCAGTTCCGCGAGCTGGCCGCTCAGCAGCGTATCCAGGTCCACCCGGAAGGCGGCGAACTCCCGACCCGCGATCTCAAAGTCTGCCCGCTGCGTTGCGGTTGGCGTGAGCGTGTTGTTCCAGCCGGTTGCCGCGTTGAAGGCGCGTCCGCCAATCGACGGCGCGGTCGCCTCGTTGAGACCGCGGCGAATGCTGTCGCCGGAGAGGCGGGTTCGCAAGTGGCTGAGCGCCACCGTCATCGCGTCGAGTCGGATCAGCAGCGTCGGCTCCGTGCCAGCCGCGCGCAGGGCCGCTGCCTTCATGTGAGACAGCAAATCCTGGGTTCGCGACAGCTCCTCGTTGGCGTCCACCACCTGTCTCATCAGCTCAGCGGTCGCCTGCTGGAACGCCGCAACGTCAGCATAGTCGGTGCCGTCAGGCGCCACCCGAACGGGCTTCACCGCAAATGACTGAGGCTGGCCCAGCGGCGCAGCGGCTCCCTGGCTGATCGCAAAGAGCTGGACGGTGTAGTTTCCCGGTGCCGCCAGCGGGCCGAGCGGATCGTTGACCCACGGCGGCGTGAACTCTGGGGTTGAGAGGTCCACCGCGTCGGGTGCAGGCAGACGAAGATCCCAGGTCGCGCGATGTGTCCCCGCCTGATTGCTGGCCTGAAGCCACCGAATAGGCTTGCCGGTGGCGTCACTGATCCGGAGCAGGACTCGCGGCTCCGCCTCGACGGCCTCCTGACCCAGAGCCTCCCAGCCGGGGAACGCCACGTCTTTGCCCTCCTCGCGCAGCGTTTTCTCGCCATCTTGGCGAAGCTGCTTTTGTGTTTTGAAAGCCTCGGGGAGGTAATAGGTAAGCGTCGCGCCAAAGTCCGGGTTCGGGGTGCGGAAGCTGTCGCTGCCCATGGTCGGCATCCCAACGGCCTGCCCCGGAACCGACGGCACGTACCACCAGGCATCCCTAACCGGAAATACGGTCGCCTGTTCGCCGAAGGCTTTCCCGGCCATCGATCGAAGCGAGGAGTAGTCATCGAGAATGTAGATTCCGCGGCCGAATGTAGCCCCGACCAGGTCGTTATCGCGCCGCTGCAGCTTGATGTCGCGGAACGCAATCGTCGGTGCACCGGAGAGCTTGTGCCAGTTTTCGCCGCCGTTGAGGCTGAAATAGACGCCGTACTCAGCGCCCAAAAACAGCAGTTTCGCGTTCTCATGGTCCTGCTGGATTGCCCAGGCAATCGTGTCCTCGGGCAGGTCTCCGGCGATCGACCGCCAGCTCTTGCCCTGGTCGGTACTAACAAAGACGTAAGGTGCAAAGTCGCCCAGCTTGTGGCCGTCAGCCACGGCAAAGACGGTCGACGCATCGTGCTGTGAAGCTTCTAGGTCATTGATAAACAGCGGGCTCGTTTTGCTGGGCAAAGCCGCCGCGGACTGCCACTGTGACCCGCTTTCACCGGACACGTGGATCTGCCCGTCATCCGTCCCCGCGTAGAGCACCCCTTCTGTCACCGGCGATTCGGTGAGTGCGGTGATCGTGGCGTACTTGGACATGGCGCCATAGTCATGAAGCGCGTCGACGCTCCAGCTTCGGCCCTGGTACTCCAGCTCGTAACGGTTGTCAGCGCTGGTCAGGTCCTCGCTGATCGCCTGCCACGCGTTGCCCTTGTCGTCGCTGCGCCAGACTCGCTGCGAGCCGACGTAAAGCCTCGCCGGATCATGCGGGCTGATCAGGATCGGCGTATCCCAGTTCCAGCGTTCCGGGTCCTCACCCGGACCGGGCTGTGGCTGGATATGAACCAGCTCATTGCTGTCGCGGTGATGGCGAAACATGTAGCCCTGTTGGTATTCCATGTAGGCGATGTTGCTGTCGCTCGGGTCGAAGGCCACGGCGTAGCCGTCCGCGCCCAGGGGCACATACCAATCCTGGTTGCGGACACCCTCAGTGATCATGGTGCGGGAAGGGCCAAACAGCGTGCCGAGATCCTGGGCCCCGGCCAGGATGTTGTAGAAAGGTTCGGTGTTGTCTACCGCAATCTTGTAGAACTGCGATATCGGGAGATTCGGGAAGTGGCGCCAGGTCACGCCCTGATCGAAGGTCTCATACAGCCCCGCGTCCGTGCCCGCCAGCAGGTGTAGATCATTCGCCGGATCGATCCACAGCGCGTGGTTGTCGCTGTGCTTTTCTCTTCCGGTGCCCAGCACCGAGAAGCTTGCGCCGGCATCGCGGGTGACCCGAAAGAACACGTCCATCTGAAAGACCAGGTCCGGATTCTGCTGCGACGCGGCCAGCTCCTGGTAGTAATGCGGACCCGTGCCGCCAGAGGTGTAGGGGTTCTGATGGCTCCAGCTCTCGCCGGAGTCGGAGGACCGGTAAAACCCTTTTTCTTTGTCCCCGGCTTCGATGGTTGCATAGACGCGGCTCGGGTCAGCCGCGGTGACGGCCAGACCAATCTTGCCGACGTCACCTTCCGGCAGCCCTCGGCTCTTTCGGCTCCACGTGGCGCCGGCGTCCGTAGATTTGTAGACACCGCCGTTGGGACCGCCAGCCATCAGACCCCAAACGTGGCGGCGGCGCTCATAGGCGGCAGCGTAGATGACGTCGGGATTGCCCGGATGAAATTCGATGTCAGTGACGCCGGTGTTTTCATCGATCTGCAGCACCGCCTCCCAGCTGGTCCCGCCGTCTGTGGTTTTGTAGACCCCTCGTTCACCGCCTGCCGCCCATAGCGGTCCTTCGGCCGCCACGTAGACCACGTCGCTGTCGCGCGGGTCGATCAGAATCTTTCCGATATGCTCCGATTCACCGAGACCCAGGTTGGTCCAGGTCGCGCCCGCGTCGCCGCTCTTGTAGACACCGCTGCCCCAGCCGACGTGGCGACCGCTGACGTTTTCACCGGTCCCCACCCACACAACGTCCGGATTACTTGGATCGACCGCCACATCGCCAATCGAGTAGGACGGTTGATCGTCGAAGATCGGCGTCCAGCTGGTGCCCGCATTGACACTTTTCCAGACTCCGCCAGAGCCCACGGCGACGTACCAGAGGTTTTTATGGTCTGGATGGATGGCGATATCGGCGATTCGCCCTCCCATGAGCGCCGGGCCGATGCTCCGCAGCTTCAGTCCCTTGGCCGCATCCGCAATAGTTTCTGATTCCTGGCTGATAACGTTTCCGGAGGCCAGCACAAAGCAGACGGCGAAAACCCAACGCCAAGGGGTTTGTTTGACTGGCTGATGAGCAAGGTTCGATCGGATTTCTAGCTTCAAGATGATGACTCTCTAATGTGTGTAGCGCCGCGCTATGGGCCGGTGCTTTGCCGGGCTCAAGATCATATCGGGATTCGACGGGGGGTTCAGCGCCCGCTGTTCCCTAAATCACGCGAACCACGCCGTGCAGCTGAGCGCCGGACCGCGTGTTAGGCTCCGGCTCGTGCCTGAGGATGCCCTCGAAATCGTTTACGCTGACGACCATCTCGTCGCCATCAACAAGCCCCCCGGCCTGCTGACCCATCGCAGCGCCGTAGACCGACACGAGAGGCGTTTTGCCCTGCAGCTGCTCCGCGACCAGCTGGGTAAGCGAGTGTTCCCCGTCCATCGACTGGATAAACCCACTTCCGGAGTGCTGCTGTTTGCCCTGTCCAGCGAGGGGGCGAGAGAGCTATCGGGTCACTTTGCATCGAGGCTGGTACAAAAGCGCTACCTCGCCGTAGTGCGAGGGGTGTGCCAGGATGAGGGCGTGATCAATCACCCGCTCAAAGAAAAGCTGGACAAAATGACCGACAAAAAGGCAACCCGCGACAAACCGGCCCAGGCCGCGGAGACCTTTTATCGACGAGTAGCCGAAGTTGAACTGGCGGTCCGCGTAGATCGCTACCCGCACACCCGCTACTCGCTGGTGCACCTTGAGCCCAAGACCGGCCGCAAGCATCAGCTTCGGCGCCACATGAAGCACCTCGGTCATCCCATAATCGGCGACAGCACCCACGGCAAAGGTGTACACAACCGATTCTTTGCCAGTCGCTTCGCCTGTCATCGCCTGCTCCTGGCCTGTACCGCCATCAAACTGGCACACCCCATGACCCGCCGCCCCCTCACGATCGAAGCGAAGCCCGGTGAAGCATTCGAGCGTATGCTGAGCGAGTTCGGCTGGAAGAGTGCTCTCGCGAGTTTCCTTTGAGGGTGGTGTGCTTTTCTCCCGCGATTGGCATTGTGGTTTATGAGTACGATTTCACTTTGTCTAGATCGACCTGCACCGGATTGCTTAAGAGACCCGCGATGACACAGAAGCTCATTCTGACAACCATGCTTTCCCTCATTAGCCTGCTACTGCTGCCTACCGCTGCTGCCGACGATTTCTCCTACCCGCCGGAGTGGGAGAAACAAGAGAGTGTCTGGCTGGGCTGGATGGCACCTTCTGAACCCCCGAACTCGCCGGGCGGACAGCTGGAGGCAGCCCAAAATCAGGTTCGCGTTCAGCTGATCAGCGAGATGCTGAGCGGCAGCCGCGTAACCCTGCTCGTCTCGAAAGCGGCCGACGAAGCTCATGCCCGTCAAATGCTGGTAGAGGCAAAGCTGCCGCTCGAGCGCATCGATTTCTTTTACGCCCCCGTCAGCGACCCCTTCGTTCGGGACGCTGGACCTCGCTTTGCCAGCAATGGCAAGGAGCTAGGGGTGCTGGACATACCCTGGACCTGCTATGGCTACGACCCGCAGGTCATCGGCGCCTACCTGGCGGAATGCCTAGCGCGGGAAGACACCGCCAATCGGTATGCGCAGGAGCGCTCGCTCAGCATGGTCAAGGGTAGAGCCGTATCCGAAGGCGGTGCGCTGGACGCTACCGACACGCTGCTCATGGGTTATCTCGACACCGCGATGCAGCGCAACCCGGGCATGACCCAGGCGGAGATCGAAGCGGACTATCTGGCTACCTACGGCAAACAGAAAATGATCTGGCTCAGCCGGTCGCCGGTCTCGGATCGACCGGGCCAAAAGGCCGGCAAGGTTTTTGGCTGGGGCGCGAACGGTCACGTGGACGAGTACGCTCGTTTCGTCAACGAAACCACCGTGGTCATCGCCCAGGTAGGAGACGTACCGGAGAACGATCCGCTCGCGGCGAAGGACGCCGAAATCCTGCGGAGCAACCTGGCGGATTTAAGAGCGGCCCGAACGGTCGACGACCAACCGCTGAACGTCATCACCATGCCCGCAGCCAATCCCGTCATGTTTGGCTACCAGGCGCCGCTAGGGATGCCTTCCATCCCACCGGGCTGGGCGACGCTGGCCGGCCTCGAGCCGAGTGAAATGGTGACCCACGTGCCGGCCGTCAGCTATATGAACTTTGTGATCACCAATGACAAGGTCATCGTGCCGGCCTATTGGCAGGACGGCCTGCCCGAATCGGTCAGAGCCGACGACCAGCGGGCGGGTGAAGTCCTCGCAGAGCTGTTTCCCGATCGTAAGCTGGTGCGAATTAACCCGCTGCCAATCAACTGGTGGGGCGGCGGTATGCACTGTATGACCCAGCAGCAGCCCGCCCTCGGGGACGCTGAATCGGCGACCAGCGGGCAAGGCCATACGGGATAGTCACCTTACGTGAGGGAACTACAAACCCTTGAGGCTTGAACATTTTCGCCGAACGTCGCACGGTGTCGCCTGATCCCAAGAATCAATCAAACCGGCTGCGAGAGGCTCCATGAACACAACGCACTTCTATTCGGATGAACGCACCTTCTGGCACAGCACGGGCGTTCAAGCCCTGTTTATGCCGATCGGCGACTGGGTCGAGCCACCAGCCGGAAGCTACGGCGCTGATACGCCCGGATCGAAGCGTCGCATCGTCAACCTGATCCGCGCCTCCGGCCTGGACCAGGTGGTCAGCGTTCGTTCTGCAAAGCCCGCCACGCGCGATGACCTGCTGCGCGTTCATCCAGCCAAGTATCTGGATGAGTTCAAGGCGCTCAGCGACGAAAACGGCGGCGAGCTTGGCGTTTTTGCCCCGTTCTCCAAAGGTGGCTTCGAGATCGCTTCCCTTTCCACCGGCCTGGCCATCGCTGCCCTGGAGGCGGTCACCACCGGCGAAGCGGACAATGCCTACGCCCTTTGCCGGCCGGCAGGACATCACTGCCTGGCCGAGGAGCCGATGGGCTTTTGCCTGTTCGCCAACATTCCCATTGCCATTGAGGCGATGAAGGCCCGCCATGGGGTCGAGCGCGTTGCGGTAGTCGACTGGGATGTTCACCATGGCAACGGCACGCAGGCCATCTACTATGAGCGCGGTGACGTTCTGACGATCTCACTACATCAGGACCGCTGCTTCCCACCCGGCTATAGCGGCTTTGAAGATCGCGGTGCCGGCGCAGGCGAAGGGGCTAACTTGAACATCCCGCTCCCGGCCGGCAGCGGTCACGAGTGTTATCTCTACGCGATGGAAAAGCTCGTGATTCCGGCGCTTGACGCTCACACGCCTGACCTGATTGTGGTGGCCAGCGGCCTGGACGCCAACGCCGTAGACCCGCTAGCGCGCCAGATGCTTTACGGCGAGAGCTATCGGGCGATGACAAGCATGATGATGGAGACTGCCGACCGGCTTTGCGGCGGCAAGCTTGCCATCGTTCATGAAGGGGGCTACGCCGAGGCCTACGTACCGTTCTGCGGGCAGGCCATTGTCGAGGCGCTGAGCGGCAGCGAGCCGCTGGTGGAAGACCCCGAGACCGAGTTCTTTGGTGCTCAGCAGCCTGGCGATCGCGCCCTCGCGTTTCAGAAGGACTGGGTAGACGATCTGGTCGGCCAGCGCTAAATCGGCATAATGCTGGCGCCGGGCAACGAATGCCGGCGCCACAGGTTTTTCTATCTTCTTTACCGAGGGGCTTTCATGAAAATTCATCTGCTGCTGACGGCGGTGCTGTCCTGGCTTGCCGCATCTCCCGTTTTCGCCGAGGTCAGCGAACTCCCTGACGACCGGCTCGAGGGCTTGCAGTGGCGGGAGGTTGGTCCCTACCGCGGAGGCAGGTCGGCCGCCGTCGCTGGCATTCCGCAGGACCCACAAACCTACTACTTTGGCAGCACCGGTGGCGGCGTCTGGAAAAGCCAGGACGCGGGCTTAACGTGGGGCAACGTGTCGGACGGCTTTTTCGGCGGTTCAATCGGCGCGGTTGCCGTATCCGAGTGGGACCCGAACGTCATCTATGTGGGCACCGGCGAAAAAACCGTCAGGGGCAACGTGTCTCACGGCAACGGACTGTGGAAGTCCAGCGACGCGGGCCGCACGTGGACCAACATCGGGCTTGCGGATTCACGGCACATCCCGCGGGTACGAATCCATCCCCGCAATCCTGATCTGGTTTACGTGGCCGCCATGGGACACCTGTTCGGGCCGAACGATGAGCGCGGCGTCTTTCGCAGCCGCGACGGCGGCGCAACCTGGGAAAAGGTGCTGTTTGTCAACGATGAGGTGGGCGCGGTGGATCTCGCGATGGATCCCACCAACCCACGGATTCTCTATGCCTCCACCTGGCGGATTCTTCGAACCCCCTACAGCCTGGAGAGCGGCGGAGAAGGTTCTGCGCTGTGGAAATCTACCGATGGTGGTGACACCTGGGAGAACCTGATGGACGCCGACGGGATGCCCGAAGGGCCGATCGGAATCATCGGCGTATCGGTTTCCGCCAGTAACCCGGATAACGTGTACGCGATCATCGAGGCCGAAGAAGGCGGGGTATTTCGATCGCGCGACGCCGGTGAAACCTGGGCGCGGGTCAACAAAGAACGAAAGCTGCGGCAGCGTGCCTGGTACTACACGCGCATCAACGCCGACCCGGCCAACGAAGATACGGTCTATGTGCTGAACGTGCGCTTCCACCGGTCGCGTGACGGCGGCAAATCTTTCGAGCAGGTACCGACACCTCACGGCGACAATCACGACCTGTGGATCGATCCGGCGAACCCCCAAAGGATGATTCAGTCCAACGATGGCGGCGCCAACGTCAGCTTTGACGGCGGGCTCAACTGGACGACGCAGAGCAACCAGCCGACCTCACAGATGTATCGGGTATCGGTCGATAATGCCTTCCCCTATCGGCTGCTGGGCGGACAGCAGGACAACAGCGCCGTGAGAATTCGGTCGGAGTCGGCCTTTGGGTCCTCGATCAGCGTCCGGGACTGGGAGCCGACCGCGGGGGGTGAAAGCGGCCACATTGTCGCCAAACCTGACGACCCGGATATCGTGTACGGCGGTTCGTACGGCGGCTACCTGATCCGTATGGATCACCGCAGCGGCAACCGCCGAGCTGTGAACGTCTGGCCCGACAACCCGATGGGCTGGGGTGCAGCGGAGCTGAAATACCGGTTCAACTGGAACTTCCCGCTACAGTTCTCGCCTCACGACGCCAACCGTCTTTACGCGGCGGCCAACGTGCTGTTCGCGTCGGACGATGAAGGTCAGACCTGGCGCGCGATCAGCCCGGACCTGACGCGCAACAACAAAGACCAGCAGGGGCCTTCGGGCGGTCCGATCACCAAAGACAACACCTCGGTGGAGTACTACGGCACCATCTTTGCCATCGCCGAATCGCTGGTCGAACCGGGTGTCCTGTGGACCGGGTCCGACGATGGACTGGTTCACATCAGCCGCGACGGCGGCGAAAACTGGGACGACGTGACACCGTCGGGCCTGCCGAAGGATATTCAAATCAACAGCATCGAGCCGCATCCGACGCTGCCGGGCGGGCTTTACCTGGCGGCAACGGCTTACAAGAGCGATGACTTCCGCCCGTACCTTTACCGCACCGAGGACTACGGGCGGCGCTGGAAGAAGGTGGTTGACGGTATCGCCAGCGACCACTTCACGCGAGTGATTCGGGCCGACAATGAGCGCCCAGGCCTGCTGTTTGCCGGCACGGAAGCGGGACTCTACGCCTCCTTCAATGACGGCGAAGACTGGATACCGTTCCAGCGAAACCTCCCGGTCTCGCCGATCACCGATCTGGCGGTCAAAGAGGGTGACCTGATCGCCGCAACCCAGGGCCGAGGCTATTGGGTGCTGGACGACATCTCGCTGCTCCGAAATCTGGATGACGACGTCTTCGAAAAAGCAGCTCATTTGTTTCCGCCGCGAGACGGCTGGCGCCTCCAGAACGGCAGCCAGGAAGCACCCAAACACCGCGGTCAAAACCCGCCCGCCGGGGTGGTCTTCCACTATCTGCTGGGTGACGAGCTCGACTCAGAGACGGCGCTCACGATCGATATCGAAGACGATAGCGGCCAGCTGATCCGGCGCTTCAGCCGGAAACCGGACGAGGGTGACGACGACAAGGACGCTGACCACCCCAAGCACCTGTATGACGACGATCGGATCCTGGAAGCGGAAGCGGGCCTTAATCGCTTTGTCTGGAACCTGCGCTATCCCGGAGCTGAAACGTTCGACAAGATGGTGCTCTGGAACGGCTCGCTCGGCGGACCCAAGGCCGTTCCGGGGACCTATCGAGCCACCTTAACCATGGACGACCAATCGCAAACCGTGAGCTTTACCGTTCGCGCTGACCCCCGGTCTGCCGCGTCCCCCGACGACTTTCAGCAGCAGTTCGATTTTGCCCTGGATCTGAGGAACAAAGTCACCGAAGTGCATCAGTCCATCCGGCGGCTGCGCGAGGTCCGTGGCCAGATCAAGGCGATCGGCGCCCGGGTCGGCGACGATCCGGCGTTCGCTCAGCTGAAGGAACGGGGTGAAGCGCTGACCGAAGCGCTGACAACGGTGGAAAAGGCGCTGTACGAGACTCGTATGGAAAGTCGGCAGGACCCGCTCAACTTCCCCATCAAGCTCAACGACAAGCTCGCCGGCGTGATGTCGCTGGCCAACGTTGGAGACAACCAGCCGACCGCCGCCTCCCTTAAGGTCCGCGATCTCCTTTGGGAACAGGCCTCCGAGCAGCTTGGGCAGCTGCGCGAGCTCCTCGATAACGATCTCGCGGCGTACAACCAGCTCGCTAGCGAGTCAGGCCTGCTCGCCGTCTCCCCCAAACCGAGCTCCTGACTCACAACCGGTGCCACTCGTATGACCATATCGACCTATTTTGCGAGCGACTATCCAGAAGCGCGCGACAAGTTTCTGGCGGCCGCCAAGGCCGCCGGTGCAGCGCTGACTCGCTACGACAACCCGGCCAAAGGACCGACGGGGGAAGCACTTTCCACTGACGTTGCCTGGCTGGGCCCGGAAGATGCGTCCAGGGTGCTGGTCACCCTGTCGGGCACCCACGGCGCCGAGGGGTTTTGTGGCTCCGGCGTCCAGGTTGGCTGGTTCCGCAGCGGACGGGCCGGCCGCTTACCGGCAGGCACCGCCCTGCTGCAGATTCACGCCGTCAATCCGTTCGGCTTCGCCTGGCTGCGCCGAACCACGGAAGAAAACGTCGACATCAATCGGAACTACGTCGATTTCGATCAACCGCTGCCGGTCAACCAAGGCTACGAGAAATACCGCGATCTGATTTGTCCTGACCAGTGGTCCGAGGAGATTGCTGACCAGACCACAAGCGAAATCAATCGCCTCATTGACGAGCTTCCACCGATGGTGATGCAGGGCGCCCTCTCCTCGGGTCAATACGTTGATCCGAAAGGCATCTTCTATGGCGGTCAGCAGCCAAGCTGGTCGCGAATCACGACGGAAGCCATCTTCGATCGGTATCTCGCCGACGCCAAAAAGATTGCCCTCATCGACTATCACACGGGACTTGGCCCGCGCGGTTACGGCGAGCGGATCGGGGTTGGCAGCCCCGGGGAACCCGCCTGGGACCGCTCCCAGGACTGGTGGGGCGACGTCACGTCCATTCATGACGCCAGCTCGACGTCCGCCCCGCTGCACGGCACCAACATGGAAGCCTGGGTCCGCTATCTGTCCCATGCCCAGGTCACGGCAACCGTACTGGAGTACGGCACCCAGCCGCTGTCACAGGTGCTGACGGCGCTGCGGGCCGACAACTGGCTCCATGCCCACGGCGAGATCAACTCCGACCTGGGCAAGCAAATCAAGCGTCAGGCGAGAGACGCTTTCTATCAGGACGCCGACGACTGGAAAACCATGATCTGGTCTCGCGGGATTGATACCCAGGAAATCGCGCTGGCCCGACTTGCGGCATAAACCGACGGCTAAGTGATTGATCTTTCGTTCACTGACCGCTTTTCATATACCGACCCTATCGACCCCATAAAAACTTTAGATTTAATTTATAGAAGCCCGGCTGTTACATTCACCTGCGTTCACCACGACCTCTGCAAGTCATATTCGGGCGCGTTGCGCCGACCAAACCGGGAGTAAGCAATAACCATGAGATTTCAGAAATTGAAGCTGGCCGCCGCCGTCGCGGCCCTGCTCAGCACGCAGGTTGCGCTGAGCCAGGAGAGCGAGATGGGTATGGGCAAGGCTCAGCCGACCGCCGCGAAGTCCAACCAGTTCTGGTGGCCTGATCAGCTGGACCTCGCGCCGCTGCGCGATCATGACAGCCGCTCCAACCCCCTGGGCGAAAATTTCAACTATGCCGAAGCCTACGCGCAGCTCGATCTGGACGAAGTCAAAGGAGACATCGACGCGCTGCTGACCACCTCACAAGACTGGTGGCCGGCGGACTTTGGCAATTACGGCCCGTTTTTCATTCGTATGTCATGGCACAGCGCGGGCACCTACCGCACGCTCGACGGCCGCGGTGGTGGTGACGGTGGCCAGATGCGGTTTGACCCGCTCAACAGCTGGCCCGACAACGGCAACCTCGACAAGGCCCGTCGCCTGCTGTGGCCGGTGAAGCAGAAGTATGGTGAGCGCCTGTCCTGGGGCGACCTGATGGTTCTGGCTGGCAACGTAGCGCTGGAAAACATGGGTTTCCAAACCTATGGCTTCGCCGGCGGCCGCACCGATGAGTGGGAGCCGGACCTGGTTTACTGGGGCCCTGAAGTTGAGATGCTGGCCAGCGACCGCGAAGACAAAAACGGTCAGCTCCAGCGCCCCCTCGGCGCAACCCACATGGGCCTGATTTACGTCAACCCGGAAGGTCCGAAAGGCAAGCCTGACCCGCAGGGTTCCGCGCGAAACATCCGCGTCGCTTTTGGCCGGATGGCCATGAACGACGAAGAAACCGTCGCTCTGATCGCCGGTGGTCACACCTTCGGCAAGATGCACGGTGCGCACAAGCCCGGCGACTGCGTCGGCGCTGACCCCGCCGGCTCCGGCATCGAAAATCAAAGCATCGGCTGGAAGAACCAGTGCGGCAAAGGACACTCGGAAGACACGGTCACCAGCGGCCTGGAAGGCGCCTGGACTCAGGCCCCGACGCAGTGGACCACGCTTTATCTCTCCAACCTGCTGAACAACGAGTGGAAGGAGGTTCGCAGCCCGGCTGGTGCCATCCAGTGGATCCCCGTTGACGAGGGTCTGCACAAGTCTGTGCCCGACGCGCACGTCAAAGGCAAGTTCAACTCGCCGGTGATGACCACCGCTGATCTGGCGGTCAAGGCTGACCCAGCCTATCGCGCCATCGCCGAGCGCTTTCTGGCCAACCCGGAAGAGTATCGGCTGGCCTTTGCCAAGGCATGGTTCAAGCTGACCCACCGCGATATGGGTCCGCGCAACCGCTACCTCGGCGATGCGTTCCCCAAGGATGAGCTGATCTGGCAAGACCCGGTACCGGCGCAGGAAGGTGCGGTGATCAGCAAGCGCGATATCACTCGCCTGAAGTCGGCGATCCGCGACTCCGGCGTCACGGTTGAGGAACGCGTCCGCACCGCATGGGCGGCAGCGTCTTCCTTCCGGGCCAGCGACATGCGAGGCGGCGCCAACGGTGCCCGGATCGCTCTGGCGCCTCAGAAAGACTGGGCGGCGAATGATCCGGCAGCGCTGGCCGGCACCCTGACCCGACTGAAAGCCGTTCAGGCGGACTTCAACAAAGGTCGTGGCGCCGACGTTTCTCTCGCCGACCTGATTGTCCTGGCGGGAGCCACGGGTATCGAAGATGCTGCCAAGGCGGCGGGCGTGGACGTCGATGTCCCATTTGTCCCGGGCCGCACCGATGCCAGCCAGGCGCAGACCGACGTGAAGTCCTTTTCGCTCCTTGAGCCCGAAGCCGACGCGTTCCGCAACTACTTTGACGCTGAGAAGGCCTACCGTTCCCCGACCGAGATGCTGGTGGATCGCGCTGACCAGCTGAACCTCTCGGTGCCGGAAACAACGGTGCTGATCGGCGGCCTGCGTGCGCTGAACGCCAACGCTGGCGGCGCTGCCCATGGGGTCCTGACGGACAAGCCCGGCACGCTCTCCAACGACTTTTTTGTCAATCTGCTGGACATGTCCACGGTTTGGGAGAAGGGCTCGGAGCCAGGCGTCTATCGCGGTCTTGACCGGGCCAGCGGCGAGCAGAAGTTCACGGCGACGTCAGTCGACCTGGTCTTCGGCGCCAACGCCGAGCTGCGGACCATCGCCGAAAGCTATGCCTACAACGGCAGCCAGGAGCGATTCGTGAGTGACTTCGTCGACGCGTGGACCAAGGTGATGACCCTGGACCGCTTCGATATGAAGCACGATCTCTAAGTCGTACCGCAAACGTAAGACTCATGCCCCGGAGGCCGAGCGCCTTCGGGGCATTTTTTTGGGAGCGCTACTTTACAACAGCAACGTCTGAGCGACCCATCGAGCTAGGAAGAACCAGCTTCTTCCTGGTCATTCAGATGAGCCACCAGCTGCTCTTGGGTGCGAGCTAGACAGCTCTCCACGTCGGCGAATACCGCATCAATGCCGCGCCGGTTGCCCGCTTTCCCAGCCGTTTCCAGATACTGAGTCCATTGCATGAGGCGCCTGGCACCAAAGGATTGCGCTGCGCTCTTGATGGGGTGCGCATGACGCGGAATTTCCTCGACGCGCTCTTCGGCCAGCGCCAGCTTAATTTGCGCAAGCCGCACGCGCGCTTCTTTGAGAAACGCGTTGGCGATCTCAGGAATAATCGACCGATCGACCTCCTTCTCCAGCCGCTTCAGATCACCCGGCTCAAAGATTGGGATCGCGTTGAGCTCGCGCAGCTGCTCCTGGTCTCGCATCGTCTGGGTTCGCGTGCCCCAATGTTCGATGGTCTGCTTGAGCTTTTCCCGGTCAACGGGTTTGGCGAGGTAGTCAACCATGCCGGCTTCCTCGCAGGCCTCGCGATCGACAGACAGGGTGTTGGCCGTCACCGCAATCAGCGGCGCGAGATTTTTGCCGACGGCATCTCGCTGAATCTCCCTCGATGCCTCGATGCCGTCCATGCCCGGCATTTGAATGTCCATCAGGATCACGTCAAACGGCACCTGCTTGGCCGTCTGAATCGCCTCCCGGCCAGAGCTGACGGTGGTCACACGATGGCCGAGCTTGCGGCACATGCTGGCGGTCACCATCTGGTTCGCGGTGCTGTCGTCGACCACCAGAACTCGCCGTCCGCCGTCGTCGTCTTTACCCCAGAAGCCGGCCCGTTCACGTTCGTGCTGAGGCAGCAGGATCTGCCGCAGGAGTCGGTAGTTCGATTCCGGGTAGCGAAAGATAAAAGCGCTCGGATGCTCATTGGCCTGCAGCGCGTTCAGCGACTCGTCGCTGGTGCAGAGCACCACCACCAGCTCGGCCTCGGTTCCCGCCAACACGTCGTTGATATCTGACGATTGTGGGTCGACAAGCACAGCCCTAGCTTCGGAGCGAGATTCTCGCTCCCGGCTCAAACCCCAGTCGCCGAGTAAATCGGTGAGCCCTGTCTCCTGCTCCGCGGCGACATTCGCGAGACGAACCTGGGTTTCGCGAGCTGCCTGGCGCAGGCGGTTCATCGCGCCATCTTTTTTGGGCGTGACGATCGCTCCAGGCAGGATCAAATTGATGTGGGTTCCCTCATCACTCGCCTTTGCCAGCAGCCTGCCGCCCAGCATGGCCGCCCCTTTCATTGCGACATAAAGCCCAAGGCCAGGCTCCACCGCCAGCCCGGGTCCGGGTTTGCCGTTGATGAGGTCCACGAGCCCTTCCGGCAACCCTGGCCCTTGATCACGGACGCTGATGATGACGTTCCCGGTCGATCGCCCCGCCGCGATACGGATCTCGCCCGGCTTGGCGTAAAGCACCGCGTTTTCCACCAGGTTGATGAGAACCTGCCGAAGCCGTCCGGGATCACATTGAACCCAGCGCGACCCGGCCCTGGATACCTGCGCCCGGATTGTCTGATCTCGATCAGCTGCCTGGACCCGATAGAGGTCCACGAGCTCCTCGAGTAGGTTGGGCACAAAAATCTCGGCGTCTTCGAGCTCGGCGAGCCCGGTTTCAATATCGTTGAGGTCGATCAGCTGATTGATGCGGTTGCGAAGATCCGCACCCTCTTTCTCGATCACCGACACCAGCTCAGCCTGCTCGCCGTCCATCGAGGTGTCGTTCAGCAGGGTCGCCGCGCTCAGGAGTGCGTTGAGCCCGTTGCGCAGATCAAAGTTAAAACGCGCAATCCAGGCAGACGGATCCGGCACCGCCGGAGACTTCGTTTCGCTCGTCGCTCCGGAGTCTGAGCTGGACTCAGTCATGCGTTTTGGACTGATCAAATCGACATTCATTCACTAATAATCGGCCAACCTGGCAAAATTTTGAGCCGCCGGCGACGGCAAGCCGGAGTCGAAACCGGTTCCGACCTATTGTCGGGTTGCCCCTCATGGCCGGTATTTGTCGATTACCGCGGCGTCCATCCACATGATGTCGTCGCCCTGAGTGAAGAAGAAATATTTGCCGTCCGGCGTGACCATCGGGCAGTAGTCGGATTCTTCGGAGTTAATGCCGTCTTCGAGATGAATGCCTTTGCCCCACGTGCCGTCGTCCTGACGAAAGCTGACGTACAGATCACCGCTCCCCAGGCTGTCGGGCCGTTCCGCTGACACGTGAATAATGTAGGTTTCATCGGGGCTGACGTAGATATCGCCTTCGTCGGTCGGACCATTGATGCCAGGCCCCAGATTGACCGGCGTTTCGAACTCGCCGTCTTTGTACTGGGCACGGTAGCTGTCACGCCGGCCGAGTGTGTCATCGCGCTCGGCTGAAAAATAGAGGCTGCCGTCAGCGACCAGCACAGGATAGAGCTCATGACCGGGCCCGTTGAGGTGGGACCCCAGCGGTTCCGGGGTCAGCAGCCCGTGACGCGTTACCCGACTGCGCCAGATGTTGTACCGATCCAGCGAGTAGCCGGCCAATGGCCGATCGGAAATGAAATACACCCAGCCGCCGTCGGGCGAGAAAGCCATGTCCGCGTCTCGATGGGCAGGGTAGGTTTTTGATGGCGGGGCCATCTGCGGCTCGCGCCAGGAGCCGTCCCCCTGCTGAGAGCTATAGAACATCTTGAAGGTGCCATCGATCGTCCGGGTAAACATGAAGATCCGACCGTTAGGCGAAAAGACCGCGTTGAGCTCCCGCTCTCCCTCGAGAGAAACCAGGCCCGGCGCGAAGACGGTCGGCTTCATGCCCGGCAGCTCTTGGCCGAGGTAAGGACCGGACAGTGGCGGCCACGCCTCCTGGGCCGAGGCGGACAGCGAGATCAGAAAAGCGAGGCAGCAAAGTTGGCGCACAACAAACCCTCCGTAAAAGTACGCCAGGCTAGGGGAGCCGGACGCCGGTGAAAAGATCCAAAAGTCAGACCGACAGAAATCCTAGCGTCCTGCCGCGCAGCCCGGATACACGCCTACTCGCTCAGCGAGCTCCGCACAAAGGGCTTTGGCTTGAGTAGCGTCACCGGCGTCGGCAAGGAGCTTCGCCAGACGGGATGTCGCTTCCGGTTCAAACGGCGCCAAGGTCAGCACCCGGCGATACCAAAGTTCAGCATCCGCGGCTTTGCCGAGCGCATCATAGCGCTCACCGATCGCCACACCCAGGGCCGCCTGCCACGGACCCACCCGCTGCGGCTCGTAGTCGTACGCCCGCGTCATGGACGCCCAGGCCTCTTCATAGTGTTTGATCGCGACAATCGGCTCGCCCCGCAGCGAGGCTATTTCGCCAAGGTTGATTTGCGCTGCCCAGGCGTCCCCGTCCAGCTGAACAACCTGCTGGTAGAGCGCCGCCGCTCGATCGAGTTCTCCTTTAGCGGTGATCGTGAACGCGAGCGCCTTCAGCGCGTCTGGATCCTCGGGCGCCTGCCGGACCGCTCGTTCGGCCATCCCCTCCGCTCTTGTCAGGATCGCCCGGGCCTCAGGTCCACGAGTCAGGCCACGGCCCAACGCCTCACCCAGCGAACTGGCACCCTCGACTGAGGTGCTTCGGGGCCAGCGAACCACACGCTGCACCAGGGCGTTGGCCAGTCCCGCCTGGGCCCCGCTGTGGTCGGGCTGTTCGGCGAGCACGCGTTCGTACAGCCCGATGGCGGCTTCATTGTCAGCCCGGGTAAACCGCATATAAAGATCGTCAGCACGCGCAATTTGTTGGTTAAAACCTGCGGCGGGATCCTGCGCGGGCCCGTCAAAGACCCAAAGGACCCAAATCAACCCAATTGCGAGCAGTCCAACGGCCGCGGCCAGGGGCCAGCGGGACGTACCCTGCATTGACCGTCGGACGTTTTCCGGCGCGAGCGCCTCAACCGTCTCAATCAGCCGATAACCTCGCTTGGGCAACGTCTCAATAAAGCGCGGCGCCTGCGCCGAATCGCCCAAGGCGCGGCGCAGCCGGGAGACCGCACGAGCGACCGTGTCTTCTC
>JBCDKA010000051.1:0-24376 GCA_038747195.1 Pseudomonadota bacterium | reverse complement strand
TGGCAGGCGGGCCTGAGCGGCGAACCAATGGCTGGTTCTTGCGATGAGTCCGACAGTCGCCTTTGGCGAGAGGCACATAATCTGGGTATCGAGCTGCGCGCGTTGCTCGACGAGCGCGAGTCGCTGGATGCCGCCGCCCCCGGCGCGGCCCTCAACGAAGCGCGGCTGCAGCGGGAGATTGACCAGATCCGCGGCGCGGCGCTGATCCGAGGCTGGCCTCTGCCTGAAGACTAACCGGGCGGGGGCTGCTTAGACCGGCTGGCTCTCGGCCATACGAACGCAGTTGCGACCGGCCGCTTTCGCCTCAATGAGCGCCTGATCCGCCGCCCGCAGCAATGCCTGCTGGTTGCGCATGCGGGACGAGAACTCAGCGACGCCAACGCTGATCGTGATGGTGATTTCGTGGTCTTCAATCAGCTGCGGCGCTCGCGCGATCGTATGGCGAAGCGATTCCATCTTGCCAAACGCCTCGCGCAGCGAGAGGCCCGGCAGCATGATCGCAAACTCTTCGCCACCGAGACGGGCGATCAGCTCGCCCTCGCCGCGCTGCCGGTTCAGCACCCCGGTGACCTTCTTCAGCACCTGATCCCCCACCAGATGATCGTAGCGATCGTTAACGTCTTTGAATCGATCCAGATCGAGCATCGCCAGGCACAGTCCGCTCCGGGTTTTGTGCTGCGCTCGCACCGCCTGATCGAGCGCCTGGTCGAAGACCCGTCGGTTGGCGATGCCGGTTAGCGGGTCGGAGCTCGCCCGGGCGTACATGTTGCTGTGATAAGCCGCCTCCACCGCATCGCTGGCGACAAATTTCAGCACCACACCACCGAAGGCAATCCGGTCACCATCTTTCAGCTGACAGCGGGTGATGTCGTCACCGTTGACCTGAGTCCGATTGGTCGACTTAAGGTCGGTGATGTAATAGCTCTCGCCGTCGTAGGCGATCTGGCACTGCTTGCGCGATACGCTTTCCTCGCCAAACTGCAGATCACAGGCGTTGGAGCGCCCGATAGTGACGGGCTTCAGGCTCAGCTCGAACGACTTACCAAACGGCTCACCGCGGATCACCACCAGCGTCGCGCTGACTCCCTCGGTGGCGGCGGCCGCCAGATTGTAGAAACGCTCGGTTGTGCGATGGTCGTCGGTCAAAAAAACGTGCTCCTTACCCCCGTCCTATTTTATCCTTTGAATCCGAGGGTCGCATCATCACCCGATCAGCGGCCAACATCTCTGAAACCTCCTGCAAGGAAAAACGCATGACAGAAGCCCTGCCCCCCGACGCGCTGCGCTGGTGCGTAGACTTAGCTGAGCTCAGCTTCCGCTCAACCGCTGAGGTGACGCCCGAGCCGGAGGTGATCGGTCAACCGCTGGCTGCGGACGCGCTGCGCTTCGGTCTGGACTGCAAGGCACCCGGACAGAATGTCTTTGTCCGGGGTATCCGCGGGACCGGACGGCTAACGATGGTGGAGGGTGTGCTGAAGGAGCTGCAGCCCCGCTGCCAGGATCAGCGCGACCGTTGCTACGTCCACAACTTCGCCCAGCCCGATCGCCCCAGGCTGATCGATCTGCCGCGCGGCCAGGCGCGCCCGCTGCGGCGCGCGCTGCGAGAAATGGCGGATTTTGTGGCCAGCGGTCTGGGCGACGCCATGAACAGCCAGCACCTGCAGGCGGCTCGAAGCACGCTGCAGGAAGAAGCTCAGCAGCAGGTCAACCAGATCACCAACCCGTTCGAAGAGGAGCTCCGGTCCCAGGACCTGGCGCTGGTTCAGGTCAAAACGCCGCAGGGCAATCAGGCCGCGATCTTCCCGCTCCTCGACGGCCAGCCCGTCCAGCCCGAACAGTTTCAGGCGCTGGTGCGAAAAGGTGACATCAGCACGGATCAGCAGGCCGAGATCTTTTCCCGCATCGAAGGGTTTGCCAAGCGACTGTCGGAAATCTCGCAAAAGATCAGCAAAGTGATGCGGCAGAACGCGCGGCAGATTCAGGAGCTGAACGAGAACAGCCTGCGCAGCCTGATGAGCAGCACCACCTTGGGAATCAAGCAGGAGTTTCCGCACGACGCCCTCGGAGCGCATCTGGACGAAGTCGTTGACGACGTGGTGGACCAGGTGCTCAGCGGCGGCGGGAAAGACTTTGACCCGGTGACCCGCTACGGCATCAACATTCTGCTGGAGCACCATCAGGACGCCAGCCCGGTCGTGCGCGAAACGAGCCCCAGCCTGACCAACCTGCTCGGCAACATCGAGACTGTCTGGGACGCCGGCGGGCAAGGCAGCGCCGACTACCGGTCGGTTCGCGGCGGCTCGCTGCTCGCCGCGGACGGCGGATTTCTGATCCTGGACGCACACGACGTGCTGGCGGAACCCGGCGCCTGGCAGATCCTGATGCGAACCCTGCGCACCGGCATGCTGGAAATTGTGCCGCGGGAGTACAACTCACCGTTTTCACCAGTCAGCCTGAAACCGGAACCGATCGCCGTGTCGCTGCGGGTCGTGCTGATCGGCAGCGCCTCACTGTACTACCGGCTCGACGCGCTGGACTACGATTTTGCGCACCAGTTCAAGGTGCTGGCCGACTTCAGCGAAGTCCTGGATCGTGGCCCCGAAGCGCTGCGTCAGTATGCCGGCGTCCTGGCCCAGATCTGCCAGGAGGAAGGGCTGAAGCATCTGACCCACTGCGGCGTCGCCGCGCTCGTCGAGCACGGTGCGCGCGTAGCCGACAAAGCCGGCAAGCTGACCGCCCGCTTTGGCCGCATCGCCGATCTGGCGCGCGAAGCGGACTGGGTCGCGGGCCAGCGAAGCGCGGAGCTGATCAGCGGTGACGACGTGCGCGAAGCCGTGGCCCGCACGCGGCGGCGCGCGAGCCTGCCCTCCACCCGCTTCCAGTCTTTTCTGAAGGACGGTACCGTGACCATCGAGACGTCAGGCGCCCGGATCGGCCAGATCAACGGCCTGGCGGTGATGAGCGCGGGCCCGATCAAGTTTGGCTTCCCGGCCCGAATCACCGCAGCAATCGGCCCGGGCAGCGCGGGCGTCATCGACATCGAAAGCCGTGCCAGCATGTCCGGCTCCATTCATACCAAAGGCTTTCACATCCTTGGAGGCCTGCTGCGCACCCTGCTCAAAACCGATCACCCGCTCGCCTTTAACGCCTCGATTGCCTTCGAGCAAAGCTACGGCGGGATCGACGGCGACTCGGCCTCCGGGGCGGAGATCTGCTGCCTGCTGTCCGCGCTGACGGACGTCCCGCTGCGCCAGGACATCGCCATGACCGGCGCCATCGACCAGCATGGCCGCATCCAGGCGATCGGTGGTGTCAATGAAAAGGTTGAAGGATTCTTCGACATCTGTGATCACTTCGGGCTGACCGGCAGCCAAGGCGTGATTATCCCCAGCGCCAATGCCGGTGACCTCATGCTGCGACAGGACATTGTTGAGGCGGCCCGCGCCGGACAATTTGCGGTCTACGCTGTGTCTTCGGTTGAGCAGGCGCTGGCGCTCTACACCGGCCGCGAGGTGGGTCAATGGAGCGACGACGGTTACCCGGCAGACAGCCTGCTGGGTATCGCCCGTCAGCGGGCCCGGGAGTTTTGGGAGGAAACGGCCCGCGGTCCGCAGGCCGTCGAATAGGCTGAGCCGCTAGCCTTCCAGCAGCGGGTTGTCCCAGGCGCCCTCAAAAACCAGCTCCGACAGCGGTCGGCGCTGCCGCGGGCCGGTTTCGCCGCCCTGGAAGTCTTCGTCCAGATCGCTGAGCTCGCCGGGATGCCCGACCGCGATCATCGACATCGGCACGTAGCGGTCCGGAATACCAAAAGCCAGATGGGCCGCGTCAGCATCAAAGCCGCCCATCTGATGAACCACCAAACCCGCCGCTACGCCCTGGAGGTGCAGGTTTTCAGCGGCCGCCCCCGTATCGTATTGCGCCCAGCGGTTCGGCTTACCGTTGCGCGAAAACTCGCTGTCGGCCATGACCAGGATCAGCACGGGTGCCTGACGGGCCCACTGCTGGTTTTTGTCGGCAAGCGTGTTGAGCGCCGCCTCCCACCCCTCGGGCTGGCGTTCGCGATCCCACAGCAGAAAGCGCCAAGGCTCGTCGCCAAAACACGACGGCGCCCAGCGGGCTGCCTCCAACATGCTGAGGACCGTCGCGCGGTCGACCGGTCGCGAGTCGATGGCCCGACCGCTCCAGCGCTCGGAAATGATGGATTCAATCGGGTGGTCTGCCGGGGCGGGACGTCCGCTCATGGTCTTACTCTCCTCAGGCGGGATAGAAAAAGGGCGCCATTGTAACTGCCTGGCGGGCCTATGGCCCAAATCGTTGCGCTTCGGCACACCTTCAGCCCGGCGATAGCGAGGCCGCTTGCAAACCAGCGCCGTGCTAGCCATGATGCGCGGCTCTTGTGGGCACGTTTGGGACAAAAATCATGAGGCATTTTTTCGTAATTGCGCTGCTGGCTGGGCTGTTGGTTGGCTGCAGCTCCGACGATAGCGACACCATGAAAGAAAAGGCGGCTGAGACCGCTGAAGCGGCCAAAGAGGCTGCATCGGACGCCGCAAAGGCCACCGCCGAAGCCGCCGGCGACGCGATGGATAAGGCAGGTGAGATGGCCAGCGACGCCGCAGACGCCGCTGGTGAAGCGATGGATGGCGCCAAGGAAATGGCTGGGGATGCCATGGACAAGGCCGGTGAGATGGCTGACGACGCGATGGACGGCGCCAAGCAAATGGCCGGCGACGCGATGGACAAGGCCGGGGAAAAGCTGGAAGCCGCCGGCGAGTCGCTGAAGGAATCCGCCATGGACAAAGCTGACGAGGCGATGGAAGAAGCCGAAGACGCGGTCGAGGAAGCTACCGACGGCGGCAATTGAGCGCTTCCGCGGAGCCTTGAAGGCTTAGAGACGCCGGCCGGCTCCGCCCGCCGGCGTTTTTTTTGGCTAAGCTCCGGCCGACCAGCCTGCCGGCTTTTCGCATAACCCCAGCAGAAACGCGTACTCCAAAGCCTGTTCTTCATACTGGCGGTAGCGGCCGCTCACCCCACCGTGGCCAGCGTCCATCTCGGTGCGGAGCAGCAGCAGCCGATCGCCATCTTTCATGGCTCGGAGCTTGGCTACCCACTTGGCCGGCTCCCAGTATTGAACCTGACCGTCGTGTAGCCCGGCGGTCACCAGCAGGTGCGGATAGGTCTGCCGCGAGACGTTGTCGTAGGGTGACCACAGCGCCATGCGGTCGTAGTCGACCGGATCCGTCGGATCACCCCACTCATCATATTCCCCGCTGGTCAGCGGGATCCCAGAGTCTTCCATGGTCGTCAGCACGTCGACAAACGGGACCTGGGCAATCGCACCGCAGAGCAGCTCGGGGGCCTGATTGAGCACGGCCCCCACCAGCAGACCGCCGGCAGAACCGCCCATGGCAAAGACCCGGCTCGTGTCGCCGATCTTTGCCGCCGCCAGTCCACGCAGAACGTCGATAAAATCGCTGAACGTGTTGGTTTTGTGCTCCCGCCGGCCGGCGTGATACCAGTGCCGGCCAAGGTCCTCCCCCCCACGCACGTGGGCGATGGCAAAGATTACGCCCCGGTCGAGCAGGCTTAAGCGAGAAGCCGAAAACTCGGGATCGATGCAGGACCCATAAGCGCCGTAGCCGTAGACCAGCAGCGGCCGCTCCGCCAGCGCCTCGGGTGCCTTGCGATAGACCAGTGACACGGGTATTGAGCTGCCGTCCGCGGCGCGGATTTGGTGCCGCTCGCTGGCGTAGCCAGCCGGGTCATAGCCGCCACCCACCTGCGTGCGTTTGCGACGTTGCGTGCGCCGGCTTGCGAGATCGAGGTCGTAAATCTCATAGGGCCGGGTCAGCGAGGTGACGCCGAGGCGGAGCTCCGGCTGATCGAGGCCGTTGTCGTCGAGGAAGTAGCAGGGTCGCTCGGCGGGCTGCAGCCCGTCGATGGTAACCACCCAGGGTGATTCACCGTCCAGCGGATGGACGCGCAGCGCCGGCAGGCCGTCGCGTCGCTCAGCGACCACCACGCGGCTTTCCATGAGCGCAAAATCTTCCAGCAGGACCTGGTCGTGGGCGACGATCAGGGGCTGCCACTGCTCTGGCGTGGAGAAAGCAGAGCGCTCCGCCTCGAACAGCTCGAAGTTTTCGTGTCGCAGGTTGCTGTGAACAAAAAATCGACCGTCCCGGTCGTCGACGCCATACTCATGTCCGGCCCGCCGTGGCGCAAACAATTGAAAGGCTGCCTCAGGCTCGTCCGCGGCCAGCCACCAGACCTCATCACTGAGGGTGCTGCCGTGGTGTATGTACAGATACTCCCGCGACGTCCCCCGACTGACGCTGGTATAAAACGCGGGATCCGCTTCGCGACGGCACAGCTGGTCGGTAGCCGCAGGCTGACCCAACCTGTGGCGCCACACTTCGTTTGGCAGCAACGTTTCGGGGTCTTTTTTGACGTAGAACAGGTAGCGCCCGTCAGCCGACCAGGCGACCCCGTCGTCGATCCCCTCGATCTTCGGATCGACCTCGCCTCCGGTTTCAAGATCCAGCAACGTGAGCGCGTACAGCCCGCGACCCAGCCGATCCTCCGTGATCGCCAGCCACCGATGGTCGTCGCTGCAAGCGAGGTCACCGAGCTCGTAGTAGGGATGTCCCTGCGCCCGCTGGTTACAGTCGAGGATGACCTGTTCCGGCGCGTTGGGCTGCAGGCTACGACGCAGAAAGACGGGGTACTCGAGATCGCCGCTGACGCGGGTGAAATACTCAAACGGCCCGCGGCGATAGGGCACGCTCTCATCATCGCGTATCACCCGACCGATCAGCTCCTGCTCGAGCGTTCGGCGAAGTCCGGCCAGCGGCGCCAGCGCGGCTTCGGTGTAGCGGTTTTCCGCGCTCAGATGATCAAGGACCGCCTCGTCGGTGCGGCTGTCGTCGCGCAGCCAGTGCCAGGGATCATCTCGCCAGCCGCCGTGGGCTGGGTGCCTGAAGGGTTTGCGGGCCGCCAGCGGCGGTTTGGCCGGGGCCAAGGGCGTTTGGCGAGGGACCTGCGGTGGCTTAGCTGCGCTCCGCCAGAGGCACGTAGTCGCGGGCCGCGTTCCCGGTGTAGACCTGCCGAGGCCGGCCGATGCGGGTTTCCGGCGTTTCGCACTGCTCCAGCCACTGGGATACCCAGCCGACAGTCCGGGCGATCGCAAACATCACGGTGAACATGTTGGTCGGAATGTTCAGCGCCTTGTAAATAATGCCGGAATAGAAATCGACGTTGGGGTAGAGCTTGCGCTGAACGAAGTAGTCGTCCTGCAGCGCAATTTCTTCCAGCTTCATGGCGAGATCCAGCAGCGGGTCGGAGATGCCCATTTTTTCGAGCACTTCGTGACACGTCTTGCGGATGATGGTCGCGCGGGGATCGAAGTTCTTGTACACGCGGTGGCCAAAACCCATCAGCCGGAACGGGTCGTTTTTGTCTTTGGCCCGCACCATGAACTTCGGCACGTTTTCCACACTGCCGATTTCGTTCAGCATGCGAAGCACCGCTTCGTTGGCGCCGCCGTGCGCCGGGCCCCAGAGGGCGCAGCAGCCCGCCGCGATGCAGGCGTACGGATTGGCGCCCGTGCTGCCGGCCAGCCGGACGGTGGAGGTACTGGCGTTTTGCTCGTGGTCAGCGTGGAGAATAAACAGCAGATCCAGCGCGTTAGCCGCCACGGGATCCACTTCATAGGGTTCCGCCGGCACCGAATACATCATGTGCAACAGGCGCGAGGCGTAGCCGAGCGCGTTGCTCGGATAGGCGTAAGGCCAGCCGATCGAATGTCGGTAACACGCTGCGGCGACGGTCGGCATCTTGGCGATCATGCGGATCGCGGCGAGCCGCCGATGAGCCGGGTTATCGATGTCGAGCGAGTCGTGATAGAACGCTGACATCGACGCCACGATCCCCATCATCATGGCCATCGGGTGGGCGTCGTAGTTAAAGCCGCCGATGAAGGTCTTCATCGACTCGTGGATCATCGTGTGATATCGGATTTCCTGACGAAAATCTTCGAGCGCCGTTGCGTCAGGCAGTTCGCCATTCAGCAGCAGGTAAGAAACCTCGGTAAACGAACTCTGCTCCGCCAGCTGCTCGATGGGGTAGCCGCGATATAGGAGGATGCCCTCATCACCATCGATGTAGGTCACCGCGCTGCGGCAGGCCGCCGTGGCGGCAAAGCCGGAATCGTAGGTGAAATAGCCCAGGGCGCCAGGCAGTTTTTTGATGTCGACCGTGGGAAGACCCGCGGAGCCGCTGATTACGGGCAGTTCTAAGTCTGAGCCCGTACTGGGATCGGTAATCAGCAGTTTATCGGCTGGCACTTGTCGCTCCTGTGGACCGTTTTGGGGGGCGCAAGGATACCACAGCTCAAGGCGCGGAGCGTGTTTTTTCCAACAAGTGTTTAATTTTGGCGCCGGCAGAATCCGGCGCCATCGCGGGCGGGCGAAGTAGCGGCCTTCGCCCGTGCCTCAGAGCGGATTCGCGTCAGCTGCTGCCGCCGCGACGATAGCGCCGCTTGAACTTGTCGACCCGACCACCGCTGTCCACAATTTTGTGTTTTCCGGTGTAAAACGGGTGAGACTGACTGGAGATTTCCACCTTGATCAGCGGGTACTCGTTGCCGTCTTCCCACTGGATCGTCTCTTTGCTGGACATGGTTGACCGCGTCAGAAAGGAGAAGTCGCAAGAAATGTCCTGAAAAACCACTTCGCGGTACTGCGGATGCGTATCTTGTTTCATAATCGTTCTTCGCTGGCGACCGAATCCTGCGTCGGCCTGCAGCCTGCCGTTGTTTGCCTCTACCGACGAGCGGTAGCGCGGTTATTAGTGGACGCTTCGGGCTGATGCTGAGCCCAACGCGGCAAAGCCGGCTAGTCTATCGCGACACGCGGAACGCAGCAAGCGCTACAATCCGCCCATGAAACGCGCCTCACTGCTGACGCTGCAGCTGTTACCGTGGCTGCTGCTGCTCACCATTCTTGGGTCACGGGCCTCGCTGCCGGTGGAGACGTTTCGGGCCCGATTTATGGGCGAGCTGGGACCGATCGAGCTCGGGACGGTAGTCCTGCTGCTCATCGCCATCGCGGTCGGCGCGCTGCTGCTGAAGCGAACGCCCCTGCGGCCGCTCCAGCGACTTTGGTACGCCCTCGTCGTCGCTGGCTGCATCTATTTTGCCGGGGAAGAACTCAGCTGGGGGCAGCACCTTGCGGGCTGGTCAACGCCCGACGCGATCGCTCGACTGAACGACCAACAGGAAACCAATCTCCACAACATGAGCAGCTGGCTCGATCAGAAGCCCCGCCTGGCCCTGGAGCTTTGGATGGTGTTCAGCGCGCTGCTGGCGCTGGGCCGCTGGGCCGGCGGACGGCGAAAACCCCTGAGGGAGCCCTGGGACTGGGCGCTGCCTGGCATCGCCTGCGCGTCAGCCGGGCTGGCGGTTCTGCTGAGCCGACTGCCGGAGCGCCTGGCTGAGCTGTGGGCCCCGGCGGGCCAGTCCCCTTTCGATATTCGCCTGGCGGAAGTCCAGGAGCTGATGATCAGCGTGCACCTGTTGACCTATCTGGTTGTTGCCCTTGTCGGCACCGGGGAACGGGGCCAAGCATAAGGTTCGAAGGTGTCTTTAGGGGCTGGTTAGCTTTCCCGGTCGACCGACAATACCTCTCCAAACGCGGCCAGCACGACAATCGGTCGGCAGCACACCTCGCAGTCGATCACCTGCTCGTCCCGGTCCAGCTCGGGCTCCAGAAAGATCGTGAAGGATTCCCAGCAGTAAGGGCACTGGATATCTCGCTCGCTGAGCTGTTCATACATCGCGCAGAAACAACCCCTGAACGTCGTTGAGATACTGATACCCCAGCTCGCTGGGCGCGATGCGGTCGGCGTCGACGTTCAGCCACCCCTTCTCGACACCGGTGTGGAGCTCCGGCTCAAGCTGCGCCAGCGACAGCCCCGTGCGCCGGGTAAAGTCGCTGATCGCAACGCCCGCTCGTAGCCGAAGCGCTCCGAGCATGAATTCAAATACGAGGTCGTCGGGGCCGAGCGTGGTGGTCTGGATAACCCGCTCCGGGCCCGCGAGATAGGTGGCCGGATGGCGCTGTTTGACAAAGCGTTTCACCGTCCCCTCGGCGCCGCTCGTGATTTTGCCGTGGGCGCCCGCGCCGATGCCCAGATAATCGCCAAAGCGCCAGTAGTTCAGATTGTGCTGGCAGGCTTGGCCTTGCCGGGCGAAAGCCGACACCTCGTAGCGCTCGTAGCCGGCATCCGCGAGAAGCTGATGGGCCTGCTCCGTCATTTCCCATGACAGGTCAGCATCCGGCAGCTGCGAAGGAGGCATACGGTGGAACAGCGTGTTGGGTTCCAGCGTCAGCTGATAGTGCGAAATGTGGCCCGGGTCGAGCGCAAGCGCGCGCTCCAGGTCCGCCAACATTTCGGCCGTGGATTGCCCCGGCAGGCCGAACATCAGGTCGATATTGATGCCCTCAAAGCCCGCCTTCAGCGCGTCCCGAACCGCCTGCTCCGCGCAGGCGGCGCTGTGGATGCGGCCAATTTTCTCCAGCAGCCGGTCATTGAAACTCTGGACACCCAGTGACAGACGCGTCACGCCGGCCGCTCGGTAGTCAGCCAGCGGGCCGCTCTCCAGGGTTCCGGGGTTCGCCTCCATCGTCACCTCAGCCCCGGGCCTGACCGCAATCCGCGCCGCCACGCCGCTAAGCAGTCGTTCGATGTCACTGGCCGGAAACAGGCTTGGCGTGCCGCCGCCAATAAATATGGTGCTGACCGTACGCCCCCAAACCAGGGGCAGATCGGCCTCCAGATCGGTCAGAAGCGCGTCGACATAATCCGCCGTCGGCGCGTCACCTTTCAGCTGGTGGGAGTTGAAGTCGCAGTAGGGACACTTGCGCACGCACCAGGGCAGGTGGATATAAAGACTGAGCGGCGGAAGTCCGTTGAGCATGGGCCTGAACCCGGAGGCGGTCAGGCTAGCCGCCCGACGAGGAGGCCAGGAGCGCGAGCAGTTGATCGATCGCCTGCCCGCGATGGCTCAGCCGGTTCTTGGTTTCCGCAGGCAGCTGCGCGCTGGTGACGGTTCCACCGGCAACCTCAAACAGCGGATCGTAGCCGAAGCCACCCGCTCCGCGCGGTGACTCGATGAGCGTACCCGCCCAGGTTGCCTGCACGATCAGCGGCAGCGGATCCGCCGGGCTTCGCAGCAGCACCAGAGCGCAACAGAATTCCGCCCGCCGATCCTCGACGCCTTCCAGATTCTTGATCAGCAGCCGGTTGTTGTCCTCGTCGCTGGCGTTCTCACCGGCATAACGGGCGGAGTGAACGCCGGGGGCACCGTCCAGGGCCGGTACCCGCAACCCCGAATCGTCAGCCAGCGCCGGCAGCCCGCTGGCCTCACAGGCTGCGCGTGCCTTCAGGATGGCGTTTTCCACGAAGGTTGTACCGGTTTCGTCAACGCCGCTGAGGCCAAACTCGCTTTGGGCGCGAAAGGTGACGTCACTTTCCGCGAAGCGCTGATTGAACTCCCGAACCTTGCCCGCGTTGCCGGTGGCCAGCACCCATGTGCGGCCGGTCACCGCCGGCGCCTCACTCGGCCAGCGCAGCGCGCTGCAGCTCGACAAGCCGGCTGATGCCCAGCTCGCCGAGATTCAGCATCGCGTCCAGCTCATCCCGGCGAAAGGCGTGGCCCTCTGCCGTACCCTGAATCTCGACGATTGCGCCGGCGTCGTTCATAACCAGATTGAGGTCCGTTTCGGCGTTGGAGTCCTCGGCGTAATCGAGATCCAGGACCGGGGTGTTTTTATATATACCCACCGACACGGCCGCGATGCTCCCGTGGATCGGACTCGCCTTGAGCTGCCGGCTTTTTTCGAGCGAACGGCAGGCGTCAACCAGCGCCACAAACGCCCCGGTGATCGATGCGGTCCGCGTGCCGCCGTCCGCCTGCAGCACGTCGCAGTCGAGCGTGATCGTTCGCTCACCGAGGGCCGCGAGGTCCACCACCGCCCGCAGCGAGCGGCCGATCAGGCGCTGGATTTCCAGGGTCCGCCCGCCCTGCTTTCCGCGCGCCGCCTCCCGGCCCGTGCGGGTGCCGGTCGAGCGCGGCAGCATGCCGTATTCGGCGGTCACCCAACCGCGGCCTTTGCCCCGCAGCCACGGCGGTACCCGATCTTCGACCGATGCGGTACACAGTACCCGCGTGTCCCCGGTGCTCACGAGGACCGAGCCTTCCGCATGTTTCGTGAAGTGCCGCTGCAGCGATACGGCGCGCAGCTCGTCGGGCTGTCGACCGCTGGGTCGGATGGTCGGTGGCTGGTCATTCATTGCTGGGGGTCAGTCCTTGAGGCGGGTTTTGTTCAGCTGAGCGATGAGTTTACCATTGCCGTTTTCTCGTCGTGAAAACCACCATGTACAGCATGACCGCGTTCGCCACCGGCAGCGAGGATACGCCCTGGGGCCATCTGACGCTGGAGCTGCGCAGCCTCAATCATCGTTACCTCGAGCTGTTCATCCGGCTGCCCGAAGAGCTCCGGAGCCTGGAGCCCGGCTTTCGTGAAACCCTCGGCGAGCAGCTCGGCCGGGGCAAGGTGGATTTGTCCCTGCGCTTTCGGCGCGGTGCCAACGACACCAAGGCCAGCATGCAACTCAACCAGGCTCTGCTCAGCAACCTCGCCGAACTCGCAGCCCAAACCCGCTCCGTGGTGACCGATACACCGAGGGCTTCCGACCTGGACTATCTCCGCTGGCCGGGGGTGGTCCAGGACCCTGATCCCGACCTTGGGGCGCTGGCGGCAGCCGCACAGGCGCTGCTCGAGCGCGTGCTGGGTGACCTAAGAACCATGCGCCAGCGTGAAGGTCAGCGCCTGGCCGAAACCCTCGACGAGCGGCTCCGGCAGGTCCGGCCGATTGTTGAGAGCGTGCGCGAAACGCTCCCCGAGATCCGCCAGCGCCTGGCCGACCGGCTGCATGAGAAGGTTGAGCAACTGACCCAGCAGCTCGACTCGGATCGGCTGGAACAGGAAGTGGCGCTGTTGCTCCAGCGAATGGACGTCGACGAGGAGCTCGATCGACTGACCGGCCACGTCGCGGAAGTCGAGCGCCAGCTCAAGGCAAGCAAACCGGTGGGGCGACGGCTGGATTTTCTGATGCAGGAGCTGCACCGGGAGGCCAATACGCTAGGCGCGAAGTCGATCGATCAGCGCACGACTCAATGGTCGGTGGACCTTAAGGTGCTGATCGAGCAAATGCGGGAGCAGGTGCAGAACATTGAGTAACGAGGGCGCCGGTCAGGTTTTTATTGTTGCGGCCCCCTCGGGCGCGGGTAAAACGTCGCTGGTTCGCGCACTCATCAGTGAAACGCCAGGGATCGTGATGTCCATTTCTCACACCACCCGCGACCCCAGACCCGGAGAAAACAACGGCGAGCACTACCATTTCATCGATCTGGACACCTATCAGACCATGGTGGATCAGGGTGATTTTCTTGAGCACGCCGAGGTGCACGGCAACGGCTACGGAAGCAGCCGCGGGGAGGTCCGGCGCGCCGCCGAGCGAGGACTCGATCTAGTGCTGGAGATCGACTGGCAGGGCGCCCAGCAGGCCAAGAAACTGATCCCGGACGCCCGCTCCATCTTTATTCTTCCGCCATCCCGCGCCGAGCTGGCCAAACGGCTGCGGTCCCGCGCGCAGGACAGTGATGAAGTGATCGCCCGCCGGCTGGCCGGGGCCGTCGCGGAAATGCGCCACTGGGATGAATTCGATTTCCTGGTCGTCAACGACGAGTTCGACAAGGCGCTGGAGCAGCTGAAAACCATCATCCGCGCCTGCCGCCTGAGCCGCCCCGCGCAGACCCCGAGGCTCGCGCCGCTGCTGAAAGACCTGCTGGGAGGTTAGCGGGCTGCCAGCGGGCCCTGAGCGGCCCGGGTGGCAATACCCTCATCGGGCGCGTAGAATCGAAAGGCTGTGCGCCCGAAAAGGGCCGAGAATACTCAGGAATTTGCTGTTATGGCTCGAATTACCGTAGAAGACTGCCTCGAGCAGGTCGACAATCGCTTTGAACTGGTGCTGCTGGCAACCCGCCGCGCCCGTCAGATCACCAAAGGTGCTGAGCCGCTGGTGGAGCTGGAGAACGACAAACCCACCGTTATCGCCCTGCGCGAGATTGCCGGGGGTGAGGTCAATGCCCGCACGCTCGAGGAGCTTGAGAAGCGCGAGCAGGAGATCATGGAAGCTGAAGCCCTCGCGGAAGCGACGCGGGAGGCCCTGGAAGGCACCTGATCGGGTCGCCCCCAACGGCAGTGTCCGCCCTTGGTCCAGGCCGCAACACCTGACCCAACCACCGCCTCCGGCGTCAGTCCGGAGGACGCTTTTCGCACGCTGAGGCGTCAGCTCAAATATCTGACCCGTCGTCAGGTCCGGCGCGTCGAGCGCGCGTTTTTTACCTCGCACAAAGCCCACGCCGGCCAAACCCGCAAAAGCGGTGAGCCCTATATCCACCATCCGATCGAGGTGGCGGAGATCCTGGCTCGCATGACCATGGACGACGACACCATCGCCGCCGCGCTGCTCCACGATACGGTGGAGGACACCTCGCTAACGCTAGAGCAGGTGGAAGAGGAGTTCGGCGGAACGGTTGCGGCGCTGGTCGACGGCGTCACCAAGCTCGAGAAGGTCGACTTCTCGACGCGCCAGATGGCCGCAGCGGAGTCATTCCGCAAGATGTTTATGGCCATGTCCCGGGATATCCGGGTCATCCTGATCAAGCTCGCTGACCGGCTTCACAACATGCGGACGATCGGCGCCATGTCGCCGGATTCGCGGCGTCGAATCGCTCTGGAAACGCTCGAAGTCTACGCACCGATCGCCAATCGATTTGGGATGGAAAACGTCCGCCGGGAGCTGCAGGAGCTGGGCTTTCAGGCGCTCTATCCGCTGCGCAGCCGCGTGATTCGCGATCATGTGCGCCTGGCCGAAGGTCGCAATCAGGAAAAGCTGGCGATCATCGCGAGGGCGCTGCGCAAGCGCCTCAGCGGCGCCAGCATCCGGTGCCGGGTTGAGGCGCGGGTCAAGACGCCGTACAGCATCTATCAAAAGATGCGCGGTCGCGGCGGCACCTTTAAAAACGTCTCAGACATCCTCGGCTTCAGGATCGTGGTGGAGCGCGTCAGCCAGTGTTATCAGGTGCTGGGCGTCGTGCATAACCTGTACAAACCCCGTACCGGGAGTTTTAAGGACTACATCGCGATTCCGAAATCCAACGGCTATCAGTCGCTTCACACGGTGCTGTTCGGGCCCTACGGTGATCCGGTGGAGATCCAGATCCGCACCGAGGCGATGCATACGGTAGCGGAACGTGGCATCGCGGCCCACTGGATCTACAAAGAAAACGACGATCAGCAGGCCGCTACGACCAGTCGGGCGCGGCAGTGGCTGATGCAGGTGCTGGACATGCAGCGCACCGCTGGCGACTCCGTGGAGTTTCTGGAACACCTGAAGGTGGACCTGTTCCCCGACGAGATCTACGTGTTCACGCCAAATGGCGCGATCAAGGAGCTGCCGCGCAATTCGACCGTCCTCGACTTTGCCTTCGCCGTTCACACGCAGGTTGGCCTCACCGCCACGCACGCGTGGGTCGATAAGGCCGTGCGGCCTCTGCACTACCGAATCGAGAGCGGCCAGACCATCAAGGTGGTGACGGCCCCCTCGGCTGAGCCGCGGGCCAGCTGGCTCGATTTTGTGGTTACCAGTAAAGCCCGGACGGCCATTCGTCATCATCTGAAGGGGCTGGCGCGCGCTGACGCCGTGCGGGTGGGCCACCGGATCCTGGACAAGGCGCTGGTCGCCAGGGGCGTCTCGCTGGACGCCATCAGCGAACAGCAGCTCAACGCCTATCTCGAGGAGGCGAAGCTCGAGCACCTGGAGGACCTGCTGGCCGACCTGGCGCTAGGCAACCGCATTCCCGCGATCGTGGCCCGGCGCCTCACCGAGGACATGGACAGCGGCGAGGAGTCATCGGACGAAGATCTGACCGAAGAAGCGCTGCTGCTGACCGGCCTGGAGGGCAACGTGGTCAGCTACGGCAAATGCTGCCATCCCATCCCCGGGGACCGGGTGATCGGGTATATCAGCGCCGGTAAGGGGATCGTCGTGCACCGCATCAGCTGCGCCAACGTCCGGGAGTTTCGGAAGTTCCCCGACCGCCTGCTGGATGTCGCCTGGGACCCGGAAGAAAAAGGCCTGTTCAGCGTCACGCTGAGGGTCGACTCCAAAAATCGGCCCGGCGCGCTGGCGACCGTTGCGGCCGCCATCTCCGAGACCAACACCAACATCGAGCAGGTGGCCAACCAGGAGCGCGACGGCGAGGCCAGTCAGCTGGAGTTCACGATTTCCGTGGCCGGCCGTAAACACCTGGCGCGCGTCATGCGCCGCATCAAAAACTCCCCGGTGGTGCTGGCGGTCCATCGGGAACGCAACTAAAGTTCGCCGACCTACCCACCACCACTTTGTACGAGCAGCTCATGAGCCGAGAAATTATCCATACCCCCGCCGCCCCCGCCGCCATCGGCACCTACAGTCAGGCGGTGAAATGTGGCCAAACCGTGTACCTGTCGGGGCAGATTCCGCTCGATCCGGTCAGCATGACCCTGGTGGAGGGTGACTTTGCGGCGCAGGCGCATCAGGCCTTTAAGAACCTCGCTGCGGTTTGTGAGGCGGCCGGCGGCAGCCTCAACCAGATTGCCAAACTCAATATCTTTCTCACCGATCTCAGCCATTTTGCTGAGCTCAACGACGTGATGGGGCAGTATTTCTCGGAGCCCTTTCCGGCGCGCGCCGCTCTCGGCGTCTCGGAGCTGCCCAAAGGTGCGGTGGTGGAAATGGACGCGGTGTTGGTTCTGGATTGAGCCGCAGCAAATCCCCAGGCGAGCTGGATGACCCGCTCACCGCGCTGACGGGCGTTGGGCCCAAGGTCGCTGAAAAGCTGGCCCGACTCGGGCTCGAGCAGGTCTCAGACCTACTGTTTCATCTCCCGCTACGCTACGAGGACCGGACGCGGATCTGGCCGCTCGGCGAGCTGCGACCCGGGCAGCTAGCGCAGGTTGAGGGTGAGGTTATCAACAGCCGCATCGTGTGGGGCCGCAAGCCGATGCTGCTGTGGACGCTCGGCGACGGCTCGGGGCGGCTCACCATGCGCCTGTTTAACTTCTTCCGCTCGCAGCTCAACCAGCTAAAAGCCGGTACCGCCTTTCGCTGTTACGGTGAGGTGCGCGCGGGCCAGCGGGGCCTCGAAATGATCCACCCCGAATACCGCCGGGTCGACGAATGTGAACCGCTGGCAACGGCGCTCACACCCCACTACCCCTCGGGTGACGGCGTATCGCAGAAGCTCCTGCGCAAGCTGGTGCCCGAGGCACTCAAGCGGCTCGACGAGGTTTCGCTGGCGCCGCTGCCGGCTGAGGTGGTCGATGGTGCGCCGGTCGATGCCGGCGCGTCGCTCAACGAGGCGCTGCGGTATGTGCATCAACCCCCGCCGGAGGCGGACGTTGAGGCACTGGCCGAAGGGGCACACCCCCTGCAGCAGGCCCTGGCATTTCAGGAGCTGCTCGCCCACCGGCTCAGCCTGCGGCTTCGGCGAGAAAGTGAACGCAGCCGCAGCGCGCCGGTGATGGCCGCCGCCAGCGGGCTGCGAGACCGGCTCGTGCAGTCGCTCCCGTTTAAGCTCACCGGCGCCCAGCAGCGGGTGATCCGGGAGATCGGCGACGACCTGGCGCAGCCTCGGCCGACTCTTCGGCTGCTGCAAGGCGACGTGGGCTCCGGCAAAACCGTGGTCGCCGCCGCCGCGGCTGCGCAGGCCATCGATGCCGGCCATCAGGTGGCGCTCGCCGCCCCGACCGAGCTGCTGTCCGAGCAGCATTTCAGCGGCCTGAAGGCGCTGCTGGATCCCCTGGGCGTGAAGGTGGTCTGGCTGACCGGCCGGCTTCGAGGCAAGCAGCGAACCGAGGCGCTTGAGGCCGTCAGCGGCGATGCGGATCTGATTGTGGGTACCCACGCGCTGATGCAGGCGGGCGTCGAATATCGTCAGCTTGGCCTGGTTGTGATCGACGAGCAGCACCGCTTTGGGGTGGATCAGCGAATGGCGCTGCGCGCGAAGGGCGGCGGTGTCGACAGCTCGCCACACCAGCTGATCATGACCGCCACGCCCATTCCTCGGACGCTGGCGATGACCGCCTACGCCGACCTGGACATCTCGACGATCGACGAGCTGCCGCCCGGACGAATCCCGATCACCACCGTCGCCATGAGCAACAGCAAACGCGATGTGCTGATCGAACGGGTCCGCGCAGCCTGCGCCGGCGGGCAACGCGTTTATTGGGTATGCACCATCATCGAAGAGTCGGAAGCGCTACAGGCTGAAGCCGCCTCCGATCTGGCCGAGTCGCTGACGGCCGCCCTGCCCGACCTGGCGGTTGGCCTGATCCACGGGCGCCTCAAGGCTGCGGAAAAAGACGCCGTGATGGGGGAATTTAAAGACGGGCAGCTCCAGGTGCTGGTAGCGACGACCGTGATCGAGGTTGGGGTCGACGTGCCCGAGGCCACCCTGATGATTATCGAAAACGCCGAACGGCTCGGCCTGTCGCAGCTGCACCAGCTCCGGGGTCGGGTTGGCCGGGGCGGAGACGCCTCGTCCTGCGTGCTGCTGTATCAGCCGCCGCTCAGCAACATGGCCCGCCAGCGGCTGAACGTCATGCGCGAAACCAACGACGGCTTTGAGATCGCTCGCAAGGACCTGGAGCTGCGGGGCCCCGGCGAGGTGTTGGGCACCCGACAGACCGGCGAGGCCCAGTTTCGGATTGCCGACCTCTCCCGCGACCGCGCGCTCCTGCCGTCGGTGGGCCAGGGTGCAGATCGGATGCTGGAAGCCTGGCCGGAGCACGCGCAGGAGCTGGTGGACCGCTGGGTCGGCCGTGCGTCAGAGTACGCGGATGTCTGACCCCCGGCTTGAGCGTGGGCTAAACTGGCGACCTGTCATGTTCTACCTCCTGACCAACCCCGACAAACGCCGGGCGGTGGCGCGCCTGACCCGGCTCCACCGGCCGATTGGAATATACCTGCTGCTCTGGCCCACCCTGTGGGCGCTCTGGATAGCCGCGGACGGCTGGCCCAAGACCGACGTGCTGATCATTTTCCTGCTCGGCACGCTGCTCATGCGAATGGCGGGCTGTGCCATCAACGACTTTGCCGACCGCAAGGTCGACGGCGCGGTGGCAAGGACTGCCGATCGACCGCTGGCAACGGGCGAGCTCACCGGCCGGGAAGCGATCGCGGTGTTTGTGGTCCTGTGTGTCCTCGCGTTTGGTCTGGTGCTGCTGACCAATCCGCTGACCATCGCGATGTCGGTAGCCGGCGCTGCGCTAGCCGGCGTTTATCCCTTTATGAAGCGGGTCACCCATCTGCCTCAACTGGTGCTGGGAGCGGCTTTTGGCTGGGCCATACCCATGGCTTTTGCGGCCCAGACCGGGACCGTCCCTAGGATGGCCTGGCTGATATTTCTCGCGGCGGTGCTGCTGACCATCGCTTACGACACCATGTACGCCATGGCTGACCGGCCCGAAGACCGCAAGGCTGGAATCAAGAGCATCGCCATCGCCCTGGGCGACATGGACCGCGCCGCCGTGGGCCTGCTCCAGCTGCTCCTGCTGACCACGCTGACCATGATCGGAACCCAGCAGGGCTATGGGGCGGTGTACTTCGCCAGCGTGGCGGTGGCGGCCGGGCTTTGTGCCTATCAGCAGTGGCTGATCAGAGACCGCAAGCCCGAGGCGTGCTTCCGCGCCTTTCTGAACAATCAGTGGCTGGGGTTGGCGGTCTTTCTCGGCATCTTCCTGCAGACCACGCGCCTCAGCTGACCCCACATCACGACCGGCCCTTGCCGGGTTGAATCCTGGGGTCGAACGACCCCACACCATTCGGCGAAATGACGCCCCAGGGGACTAAAGAAAACGGATCGAACAGCCGTTCTTAGCTCCGTTGCTGGCTCGTTTCCCTCGGAAGTCGTTAAATGGTCGTGGAAGCCGCTGTAAACCCGCGCACGCCCCCCAGCCGCAGCCGGCTGCTGCGCGTCGGCCGTCCGTGGGCCATGGCGCTGCAGGGCGTGTGTATGTGGCTAACGATCATTGCGTCGTTTGCCCTCGGCTTTGCGAGCAACGGCGTCGTGGCGATTTGGCCGGCGGCAGGTTTTGGCGTGACGATGGCCATTTATTATGGCGCCTGGTCGCTGCCGTTTATCGCCGGCGCAAGCTTTGCCTACACGCTGGCATTTCAGGATGAAAACCTCGCCTTTTATTTCCTGACAGGCACCGGCAACGCGCTTGCCTGCGTGCTTGGCGCCGCCCTTTACCGCCGGGTCGGCGGACCCAAAAATCCGATGAAAACGGTTGGCGGCATCGTCAAGCTGGTGGTGGTGCTGGCCTTTAGCATGAGCGTCATCGCCGCTTCGCTGGGCGTGATCGTGATTTCCTTTGCGTACAGCCTCCCCGCTGAACTGCTCATCCAGGTCGGCTGGCGCTGGTTCTTTTCAGACTTCACCGGTGCCGTGCTGGTGGCCCCGGCGCTGCTCGCGGTATTCGGCAGCTGGCGTCGTATCCGACGGAGATTCTGGACTATGCTGGCCCGACAAACATGGGTGCCCACGCTGGTCTGCGCCGCGTCGCTGGCGCTGCTCTATCTGGCGACGGGCTACATGCCCGACGGCCTGGGCCAATACCCGACGGTGCTGCTGACGATGCCGCTGTGCGTGTGGCTTGCGCGGCGCGGCCACACGCCGTCGAGCATGCTGCTGCTGACCGTCACCGTGATCGGCTCGCTGGCGCTCACGCTGTCCGCCACCGGCGACGCCTCGGAAAGCGCTTTCCTGGCGGTCCAGCTCTACGGTCTGGTCGCGATGTGCACGAGCCTGGTGCTGCACGCCAGCACGGCCGAACGCAAGCGCGCACTCTCGGCCCTCGACTCCGAACGTCAATCGCTGGAGCGGGCGGTCAAAGACCGCACGGCAGAACTTCGGCAGCAGATCAAAGCCAACAAGGATGCGAACGCCAAACTCGCGCTGCTGGCGACCACCGATCCGCTGACGGGCCTGGCCAATCGCCGCGCATTCATGGATACCGCCAAGCGGGAAATTGCGCGCTGCCGACGTAACCGCAGCGCCCTGAGCGTGGTGATGCTGGACATCGATTTCTTCAAAAAAATCAACGACCGTCACGGCCACGCGGCGGGTGATGCGGTGCTGGTGAGCCTTGCCGCCGCCCTGCGCCACGGCGTGCGGGACGGCATCGACCTCGTCGCCAGGCTGGGCGGCGAGGAGTTTGTTTGTCTGCTGCCGGATACCAACGTTGAGCAGGCGCTGGAGTTTGCGCAGCGCACCCGCGAGAGCGTCGAGCGGATGTCTCTTGAGCACGAGGGGCAGGCGCTCAAGATCACCGCCAGCCTGGGAGTCAGCAGCTTCACCGCCGAGATGGGCAGCATCGAGGATGCGCTGCAGATGGCGGACAACGGCCTCTACCAGGCGAAACAAACCGGCAGAAACCAGGTCGGCTGCTGTCAGAAGGCCACTCACCCCGTCGAGGCTCCCGCCTGAGAACGCTTGACGTCTCCTAGCTGAACCAATCCGCCAAGGGCCATTCGGGCCACGTTTGAGTGAGGTAGACCAGGTAGATCATCCCCAGCGCGAAGACGATGAAACCCACATATTCGGCCCACGGCGGAAAGTGAAACCGCGGCCGGGTAACCTCGTCCCGCTGCCGCTGACGACTCCTCGATCGCGTCCAGGTTGCCCATTCCTTTTGCGATCGACGCGACCAGGACTCATCGATCCGTCCCAGCAGCTCGCGTTGGCGACGATGCAAAAGGTCGCTGAGTTCATCGACGTGCGTTTCGCGTGGCGCCTCAACATCCTCGTGGGCTGCGCGCCAGCAGGCCGCCGCGCAGAGGGTGAATAGAAGCTCGTGTCGGTCCGTATAGCGACGGGTTTCATGGACATGGCCACGAGAGCTGTTGACCAGCGACCAGCTGCCGTCATCGTTGCACTGCACGTGGTTGCCACCCTCGTGGTGAGGATGAAAATTGATGGGCGGCCAGCGGCGCTCCTCGCCGGTCTGGCTGAGCAAACGCCGGTATTCGCGGGTCAGCTCCTGTTGGCGTTGATCCACGGCAGGCGCGTTTACGCTACTCAAGGTCCATAAGCTTCATCTTGCTCTGTTTGAGACGGGACAACTGCCGATACCGTCTCAGATCCAGGTAAGCGCAGCGCGGCCAGCTGGCCAGGCCGCTCACCCTCAAGTATGCGCCACCGGAGCCGACGTAGGAAAGGAAACCTCAGGCAAGCCGGGTGACCACGATGAAGATTGAGCAATTGATGAGCTCGCCGCCCGTCACCATCGATATGGACGACACGCTGGATCATGTTCGATCCCTGTTTCTTGAGCTGAAGTTCCATCATCTGCTGGTGGTACGCCACGGTGTCCTGCGCGGCGTCCTGTCGGACCGGGACCTGCTCGAGTCGATCAGCCATCGGGTGGGCACCGCAGCGGAAACGCGCAGCGACCTGGATACGCTCAAAAGGCGGGTCCACCAGATTATGGTGCGCGACCCGGTGTCGCTCGGTCCCAACGACACGGTCAGGGACGCCGTAAAGCTGTTCAACAAACACGGGGTGTCCTGCCTGCCGGTTGTCAACGAGCGCAATCGGCCCGTCGGTATCGTCAGCTGGCGCGACATCATGGCGCGCCTCGCCGCCTGAGGTTTGGCAAAAGGCTGGCACCACGCAACGGACCGGCAAGCCCGACGCGATCCTGACGGTTCAGTTAGAATTGCCGCTTCTTTTTCTAAAGGGGACAGGGCGATGGGTGCAACCGGCCTGCGGTTGAGTATTGGCGGCATCATAGGGGCGGTGTTGGCCGCGGCACTGACACTGTCGCCAGGGCATTCAGATGCCCAGACCCGCGACCCGATTCTGCCCGCTGATCACTCGCTTGACTCATCCATCCCAACGCCCGCCTTACTGCTTGGCTACCAGGTGGGAGACTGGCATGTCCATCCCGATCAGCTGATGACGGTGATGCAGGCCTTGGCCGACGCCTCACCGAAGGCCACGCTGGAGGAGATCGGCCGCACGCACGAGCGACGCCCGCAGATGACGCTGGCCATTTCGGACCCGAAAAACCTGGCGCAGCTTGAAACGTTGCGTCAACGCCATCTCGCCGGCGAGGAAGATGCGCCACTGGTGCTGTGGTTCGGCTACAGCATCCACGGCAACGAGGCGAGCGGATCCAATGCCGCCATGCTGTTCGCTTACCTGCTGCTGGCCAGCCAAAGTCCGGAAATCACCGAAGCGCTCCGGGACACGGTGGTTTTTATCGATCCGGTACTTAACCCGGACGGACTCGGTCGGTTTGCCAGCTGGGTCAACAGCCACCGCAGCACCTCCATGGCTGTACCTGAGCGGAGCAATCGCGAACACCAGGAGGCCTGGCCGGGCGGCCGCTTCAACCACTACTGGTTCGACCTTAATCGCGACTGGCTGCCGCTCGTCCATCCCGAGTCGCGGGCGCGCGTGGCGTTTCAGCAACGCTGGCGGCCACATGTCGTCACCGATTTCCACGAAATGGGCAGCGACCAGACCTATTTCTTTCAGCCTGGCGTCCTCAGCCGCCGGCATCCGCTGACACCGCAGCGCAACGTCGATCTAACCGCCGGGCTGGCCCGATTCCATGCCCGCGCGCTGGACGCCCTGGGCCAGGGCTACTACTCGGAGGAGGGGTTCGACGATTTCTACTACGGCAAAGGCTCCACCTATCCCGATGCACAAGGCACGATCGGCATCCTGTTCGAGCAGGCCAGCGCCCGCGGCCACCTGATGGCAACCCGGCGCGGCGAGCTGTCTTTTCGCACTGCGATCCGCAATCAGTTCACCACCTCGATGTCGACACTGCGCGGCTCGGTGGCCCTGGCGGAGGAGCTCAAGACCTACCAGCGCGGCTTCGACGACGTCACGCTCGAGCTAGCGCGAACCGATCCCCATGCCGCTTACGTGGTGGGCGATGACCGAGATCCGCAGCGGGCTCTGGGGCTTCTCGGCACGCTGCTGCGCCACCAGATCCGCGTCTACGAGCTTGCGACGCCGGTCGAGATCGACGGTGAATCGTTCGAGCCGGGCCGGGCTTGGATCGTGCCGGTTCAACAGCCCAAATATCGCCTGCTCAAGAGCTTATTCGAGAAGCGGACGGAGTTTGCGGACAACACCTTCTACGACGTTTCGGCGTGGCATCTGCCGCTGGCCTACGACCTCCCCTGGGCG
>JBCDKA010000050.1:0-25094 GCA_038747195.1 Pseudomonadota bacterium | reverse complement strand
TGGCGCTGAAGGGTGAAAGCTTTTTTGATTCCGGCGAAGCGCAGGAGCTTACGCGTGGGCTGCTTTACTACGCCGCTCACGGCGGGACCGGATCGCGGCTCATCGACGACCTAAAGGAGCGTTATGACCTCGCCGCGCTGCTGCCGGAGGCCGCGGAGCTCGAACACGCGCAGGGTGCGATGTCGGGCCACAACCGTGAGCTGCTCAGCACGGTTTCCGGGGCGATCAAAGAAGATCTGATGCGGGTCAAAGACTCGCTCGACCTTAAAGTACGGCGGGGCGATCTGACGGTCGAAGGCTTCGACGAACAGGGTGAGACGCTCGATCGCGTGGCCGACACGCTGGGCATGCTCGGACTGGGCGTGCCGCGCAAGGTCGTGCTGGAACAGCGCGAAAAAGTGACCGATATCGTGGCCGGCCACGTCTCGATCGACGAGCCGCTGCTGCTGGATATCGCCGGATCGCTGCTGTACGTGGAAGGTTCCCTGGACGACCACATTGACCAGCTTGGCAGCACCTCGGATGGCGCCGTGCCGGCACCTGATGAGGACGGCGAAGATGGCGACGCGGATGGCGCCGCTGAGCTGCCGAGATCGGAGGTCCGGCGCATCCTGGACGCGTTGATGAAGGAAGCCTCCGGCAACCTGCAGATCATCAAGCAAAACATTGTTGAGTTTATCGAGGCGCCCTGGGACCACAAGCGAATCGAAGACACACCGGCGCTGCTCGAAGAGATTGTCGGCGCGCTCAAGATGCTCGATCTCACCGAAGCAGCGGAGCTGCTCGGGGGCATTGTGGCCTACACCGAGGTCGAGCTGCTGCGGCGCCGCACGGTTCCGGGCGCAGAAGATCTGGACACCATCGCTGATGCGGTGGCCAGTCTCGAGTACTACCTCGAGGCGGTGCGGGAGCATCGGCCAGGCCGCGACAAAATTCTGGAGGTTGCTCGCCAAAGCCTGACCCAGCTTGGCTACTACGGCGAAGAGGCGATTGCCGAGCGGCGCAGCCAGCCGATCGAGGAAGCACCGCCGCCCGAGCCGCCGCCGGCTGATGAAGCGGTGAGCGAAGGCGATCCCGCGGAACAGGAAGCCGCCGCGTCGGACGAATCTTCGACCGACGATCTCGAACCCGCGGAGACCGTTGAGCTCGAGGCGCAAAACATCGAAACGGCGGCCGCGCCGACGGCGGCCCCCCAGGTGGCTGCCGCCGACGGCCCTGCCGATATCTCCGACGATATCGACGAAGAGATCCGCGACGTCTTCATCGAAGAAGTGGAGGAAGAGCTCGCCTCGCTGAACGAGCTGTACCCCAAGTGGCGCTCGGACACCGAAGACGAACAGGCGCTGGGTACGCTGCGGCGAACCTTCCATACCCTCAAGGGCAGTGGTCGCCTCGTCGGCGCGCTAACGATCGGCGAATTTAGCTGGCAGATTGAGAACCTGTTCAATCGAATCATCGACGGCACGGTCGAAACCTCACCGCAGGTACTTGAGCTGCTCGACAGCGCCGTGGCGGCTGTCCCGGGCCTGCTAGCTGGCGTCAAAGGTGAGGGTCGGTCGACACAGGACATCGAAGCCATCAAGCGGGTCGCTGAACGGCTGGCTGAGGGCGAACAGGTCAGTTTGTCTGACGTGGCCGGCGCGCCGGCGGACGAAGCCGCGGAACCCGTCGCCGCTGACGCCGAAGCTGTTGCGGCTGAAAGCGAGCCTTCGGTGGAAGCTGAACTGCCGGAGGAAGCGGAAAGCGGGGAAACGACTGAGCTCGAGGCGGTGAGCGAGATCGCAGAGCTGGACGGTGAAGCAATATCCGAGGCGCCGGACGCAGCAAGCCTGACGCCGGATCTTGAAGAGGTGACAGCGGCCTTCGAAGGCCTCGATCTGGACCTCGACCTCGACGAGGAAGACGAGGCCGAAGAGGCTGAGGCGACTGAAGGGGGTGGCGAGCTGGAGATGCTCGACGACGCGGCGGCCTCGCTGGCGGAGGCTGAAGAGTCGTTCTCGCCGGACGACGATTTGATTTTGGTCGACGATCAGGGAGCTGACTCAGACGTCGACGAAGAAGACGCTGCGCCCTCAGCGCCGCTGGAACTGTCGCTGGAGCCACTCGAGGGCGAAGAGGCGGCGGATTCCGGCGTTGCGGGTGATGACGCTGGTCGCGCCGTATTTGACCTGGGGCTTGACCCCGATGACGACGGTGTTGATCAGGGTCAGTCGCTGGCAGCGGTTACGGCGACTGGCCGTCCCGAGCCACAGCCCGAGGAGCTGGCGGCGGATGAGGAAACCACCGAGGCCGTCGGCGACGAAGCGACTAAGGCTCAGGACACCGCCGAGAGCGATGAGCCGCTCGACCTGGACTTTCTGGACCTGGACACCCCGGATGGCGAAGCCGCAGAGCTGGCGGTCAGCGACGAACCGGACCTCGGGCTGGAGGAGCTGAGTCTCGACGATCTGTTGGCGGACAGCGATGAGGGAGAGTCGGCCGAGGCCGCGCCGGAGGAGGCGTCAGCTGAAACCACCGCCGCCGAGCCGGAAGAGGCTTTTGACGTCTCCGATCTGGACTTTGATGATCTGCCCACTGAGCCGGGAACCGCCGTGGTCGAAACGCCGGACGACGACGACCTGTCGCTGGACGACCTCGACCTGGGCGACCTGACGCTTGAAACCGACTCGGACGCTGAGGCGTCGCCGAGTGAAGCGACAGAGGCTGAAGCTGCCGAAGTCGCAGTACCGGAGGACGATGTTGAGGCGTCAGCAGACGAAGAAGCGGATCTGCCGACGCAAAAGATCCGGCTGGACGACCTCGAGCTGGTGCCGCTGGAGGACGAAACTTCGGCGGCGGAGGATGCCCCGGCTGAGGCTTTAGCCGAGGACGAAGGTGCCGAAACGCAGGACGCGCTGGCGGCGGACGACGAGGCCGACGCGCTGTCCCTGGTGGATTTTGATGATGAGCTCTCGGTGGGTGATGAGCCGTCGCCGGAAGAGGCGCCGGTCGAAGCCGTAGACGACTCGACCGAGGCTCCGGTGGCAGATGACCCGCTGGTGGCCTTAGGCGATGGCGACGACCTGTCGCTGGTCGATTTTGGCGAAGAGCTCACGCTGGATGATGACGCGGTGCTCGGACTGGAGCGCACCGCGGATGAGGTCGGTGACTACGACCTGGAGTCCTTCCTGAACGAAGTGGCCGCGGATGACGCGATGGCCGAGCTGAAGTCGGCCGGCCTGGCTGAACCCGAACCGGGCGATTCGCCGTCGACCGAGGCTGACGAGCTCAGCGCGGACGACGCGCTGGATATCGATGCGCTCCTGGACAGTCTGTCGCCCGAGGCGCTGGAGGAAGCGGCGGAAGAAGCGGGGGCTGCGCCGGAAGAGGAGCTGGACGAGACGTCTGACGCCGGGGACGAACTGGCGCCCGCCGAGGAGGAGCTGAGCGCCAGCCGCGAAGCGATCGATCCGGTGCTGCGAGACATCCTGCGTACCGAGATTGCCGACCACGTGGTGGTGCTGCGCCGATACCTGGACGACAACCAGGACGCCGAATCCCCTGAGCGTGTCCACGAACCGCTGCTGCGGGCCGTCCACACGCTCAATGGCGCGGTGTCCATGGTTGAACTCCCAGAGCTTGCCTCCGTGACGGCCCCGCTAGAGGGGTACGTCAAGCGGCTGCACTCGGCCGAAGACACCCCCGGCGAGTCGGGTCTAGCCGCGCTCAAGGAGACGGCGGACCTGCTCGACGAGGTCACCCAAGGACTGGACAGCGACACGCTGTCGCTGCCGGACACCCGGCCCCTGAGCGAGCGGCTGACCTCGCTGCGCGATGATTTGCCGTCCGCTGACGGCTTCAATCAGCTGCTCGACGAGGATTCCGAGCTGGCGGCTGACGATCAGCCGATCTCTGAGGGCGGGTTTGAAGACGATCTTGAGCTGATTTCCTCCCTGGACTTCGACGATGGTGCTGACGAGACGGCATCGGTCTCGGCCACGGATGACGCGGTTCTCCCAACCGAAGCGGACACTGTCTCGCTCGAAGACGGCGAACCGGAGCTGCTGGGTGAGGATGATCTGGCGTTCGACGAAACGACGCTGCTCACTGCTGCCGAGGACGCGGCTGAGGACAGCGAGGCGATCGCTGAAACGGCGGACCTCGACGAGTCGGTGGAATCCGAAGACGAGTTAGTCGAAGCGGCGGCGGAGCCGGAAGCTACGGCTGAGGAGGAGACCCCGGCCGAAGCCGCTGCTGAAGGGACGGACGATGAGGTCCTGGAGACGGACGTCGCCGAGGAGATCGATGCTGAGCCGGAGACGCCAGACGAGCAGGCGATGGATGACGCCGTGGACGAGTCGGTCGTCGAAGAAGAGAACGTGTCCGAGGCGCACGATGAAACGGTGGCCGAAGCTGAGCCTGAGGCTGAGCTAGACGCCGAAGAAACTTCGCTCGAGGACAGCCCCGCAGACGATGCTGAAGCCGTCGAGGAGACCCTCGAGGATGCCGACGCGGCAGACGCGACGCTCGACGATGTCGAAGCGGAGGCCGAGCCAGAGGAAACGACCGAAGCTCAGGCTGAGGCGGAGTCCGACGACGACGAGGAGGCCGAGGCGTCCGTCGAAGCCCCGTCCGCCGAGGACGAGGCCGATCAGCAGGCCGCGGAAGCCATCGCTGAGCTCGCCTCCGATCTGGAAGCGTGGGAGGAGATGGCCGAAGCGCCGGGGCCGGTATCGGTCCCCGATGACGAGACCGTTGCGCTCGAGGATCTGGGCGACATCGACGATGAGCTGCTAGAGATATTCCTGCAGGAAGGCGCTGAGATTCTGGATGAGTCGGACCACAAGATGGCCGACTGGCGCGAAAACGCCGAAAACAACGAACCTGTGCTTGAGCTCCAGCGTGAGCTGCACACGCTCAAGGGTGGTGCTCGCATGGCGGGCCTCGGGCCCATCGGTGATCTCAGTCACGCCATGGAGTCGCTGTTTGAAGGGGTGGTTGAAGACCGCATCTCGGTCACCGATCAGACGGTAGAGATTCTTGAGGCGGCCTTCGACCAGCTGCATCAGATGCTTGACCAGGTTTCCTCCCGGGAGCCGATTCCCACGGGCAAGCTGTCGATCGCCCGCATCGAGGCGGTGCTCAGCGGACGCCCGCTGGAAGAGCTGGCGCCAGGAGCTGAGACCTCGGAAACGGCTGAGGCGGCGCGCGACGACGCTGCGGAGGTGGAAGCCACACCGGCGGTTGAAGAAGAAGAGCCCGAAGTTGTCGAGGCTGCGGATGATGAAACGCCCGCTGCCGCTGACGACGCTGACTCAGCCGCCGAGCCGGAGCCCGCGCCTTCGCCGCCGGTGGCGCCGGAAATCGAACGTCCGACCGCCCTGGACCAGCAGGCCCAGCGCAGCGGCGCCCCCGCAGCGCGGCCGCAGCAGGAGCTGATCCGGGTCCGGGCCGACCTGCTGGACAACCTGGTGAACTACGCCGGTGAGGTCAGCATCTACCGGTCGCGCCTGGAACAGCAGATCGGAACCTTCCGCTTCAACCTGGTGGAATTCGATCAGACGGTGACCCGTCTCCGGGAACAGCTTCGCAACCTGGAGATCGAGACCGAAGCGCAGATTCTGTCGCGCTACCAGCGTGAGGCTGAGGAGCTCAACGAAACCTTTGACCCGCTGGAACTGGACCGCTTCTCGACGCTTCAGCAGCTCTCCCGAGCCCTGGCTGAATCCGTTTCGGATCTCGTGTCGATCCAGAGCATGCTGGATGACCTGACGCGCCAGTCAGAAACGCTGCTGCTGCAGCAGTCGCGCGTCAACTCGGATCTGCAGGAAGGGCTGATGCGCACCCGCATGGTGCCCTTCGACTCGCTGGTGCCGCGGCTGCGTCGAATTCTTCGACAAACCACGGCTGAACTGGAAAAGAAAGCCCAGCTTCGCGTGAGCGGCGCTCAGGGTGAGATGGACCGCACGGTACTCGAGCGCATCACGGCGCCGCTGGAGCACATCCTGCGCAACGCCGTGGCTCACGGTCTGGAAGGCCCGGAGGATCGAGACCGCGCCGGCAAGACGCCGGAGGGAACGATCCAGGTGAACGTCGCGCGTGAAGCGACCGAAGTGGTGATCACCGTTTCGGACGACGGCGGCGGTGTCGACCACGAGCGGGTCCGAGCCAAGGCGATCGAGCGCGGCATGCTCAAGCCGGACGCTGAACTGACCGACCGCGATCTGTACGGATTCATTCTGGAAACCGGTTTCTCGACCGCGGATGAGGTCACCAAGGTCGCTGGCCGCGGCGTCGGCCTGGACGTGGTGAACAGCGAAATCAAACAGCTCGGCGGCTCGCTCGACATCAGCTCGAGCCAGGGGCAGGGCACTACGTTTACGATCCGCCTGCCGTTCACGCTGGCGGTCACCCACGCCATTATGGTGCGGGTCGGCGACAGCACCTTTGCGGTGCCGCTGACCAGTATCCAGGGTGTCGTGCGGATGCAGCGGGATGAGTTTGACCGCCGCATTGAAGAAGGCGAGACCAGCTACAGCTACACGGGCGAGGAGTATCAGCTGAAGGAGCTGGCGGTGCTGCTGGGACTGGAGCGACGCGAGAGCGCTGATGACGACATGACCCCGGTGCTGATGTCGCGCATCGGCGATCAGCGGGCCGCCATTCGCGTCGACGCCGTGCTCGGCAGCCGCGAGATTGTCGTGAAGTCGGTCGGTCCGCAGATCAGCTCGATCCCCGGCATCTTTGGCGCCACGATTCTCGGCGACGGCAGCGTGATCATGATTTTGGATCTCGGCCCGCTGGTGCGCCGGGGAGCGGCCCTGCGGCTGGGACCCGACGAGGCGGCTGCGGCCCCCGACGAAACGGCACCGCAAGAGGTCGATCGGCCGCCGACCATTATGGTGGTGGACGACTCGATCACGATGCGCAAGGTCACCTCGCGCGTGCTGCAGCGACATGCCATGGAGGTCACCACCGCAAAAGACGGGGTGGACGCGGTCGAGCAGCTGCAGGATGCGGTGCCCGACCTGATGCTACTCGATATCGAAATGCCGCGGATGGACGGTTTCGAACTGGCGACACACATGCGGAACGACGAGCGCCTCAAGCAGGTGCCGATCATCATGATCACCTCGCGCACCGGTGATAAACACCGGGATCGCGCGATGGAGATCGGCGTGAACCGCTATCTGGGCAAGCCCTATCAGGAGGCTGAGCTACTGAGCAACGTACGCGAGCTCCTGGAAGAGGTGAAGGCGGCTGGCTGATGGCGAACACGGCCAGCAACTCCCGTGTCTCGGGCGCTGCCACGACCGTCGCCGTGCTGTACGAACAGGCCGCGCATCGCGAGGCGCTGGTGGCCGCCGTTTCGGCGGCTGGGGCGACGCTCACCGCAGAGCTTCGCTTCAGTGACTTTGCCGCGGGTGCAGTCGACGCGCTGCCCGCCGACGTGCTCCTCCTCAATCTGGAACCGCTGCTGGATCGCAAGCCTGCCATCTTAGAACAGGTGCTGGCCGAACAGGGCCGGCGCGGGCTGGTCTTTAACGACGCGGCCGCCAGCGCCCAGCTTGACGGCCCCGACCGGGCCCGCTGGCTGCGCCATCTTGCGGCCAAGATCAGCGGCACCGGCCGCTGGCTGCCCCCCAATCCACAGCTTCCGGCGGATGAGGCGCCGCTCGCGGCTAACGACACCTTTGAGGTCTGGCTGCTGGGCGCGTCGATCGGCGGGCCTGAGGCGGTCCGGAGCTTTCTGGCTGAACTCAGTCCGGAATGCCCGGCGGCCCTGCTGCTCGCGCAGCACATCGGTCAGGAGTTTGTTGATTCGCTGGCAGAGCAGCTTAACCAGGTGTCGGCACTGCCCGTCAGCCTGGCCCGCAGCGGGATGACCCTGCTTCCGGGTCAGGTGCTGGTGACCCCGGTGGGTCAAATGATGAGCTTCGACGCCGCAGGCCGGGTGGTCTTGACCGACTATCCAACGCCACCGCAGTACTCACCCTGCATCGACGACGTGATCGCCGGCCTGCTGGAGCGCTACGGCTCGCGCCTGCACGGCATCATATTCTCCGGCATGGCGAGTGATGGCGTTGCCGGCGCCAGCGCGATCCGGGAATCGGGTGGGCAGCTCTGGGTTCAGGACCCGGAATCTTGCGTGGTGGCGTCGATGGTTGAAGGCGCCATGCGTGATGGCCCGGTAAACCACACCCTGCCGCCGGCGCAGCTCGCCCGGCAGCTCAATCAGCGGCTAGCGGGCTGTTGAAAAAGCCATCCATGGCTTTTTCAACGACGCCAAGTGAAAAATGTGATTTTCACTTGGCTTGCATTTTCATTGGCCTACGGCCACCGAAAATGTCGGCACATCCCTGTGCCGAAAGCCGCGCGCCGAAAAACTACGTTTTTCAACACGCTGCAAGCCCGATAGCATGAACAGCACCAATCAACGAGGGATAACGCCATGGTCCAGCTAGCGGCAGATATTCGCGGGGTTATGATCCCGCTGACCGACGCCAAAATCCTGTTGCCCAATGCCTCCGTTTCCGAAGTCATTACCTACGGTGATCCCCAGCCGGTGGCTGACGCCCCGGAGTGGGTGCTGGGCACCATCACCTGGCGTGGCTGGCGGATTCCGCTGGTGTCGTTCTCGCTGATGGCCGGGCAGGCTGTCAACGAAAACACGTCCGGCGCCAAGGTGGCCATTCTCAAGGCGCTCGGCGGTAGCGCCAGCATGCCGTACATGGCGCTGCTGGCGCAGGGCTTTCCGCGGCTGACCACCATCACGGAAGAAAACCTGCTGCTCGAGGGCAATCAGGAAGACCTGCCGGAGGGCGTCAGTCACGTGGTAAGCGTCAATGACGAGGCGGCGTTTGTCCCGGATCTGGACGGGATTGAAGAGCGGTTGGCAGGGATTTTGTGACCACGCCCGAGGCGGTTCAGGACCGCTATCCGGAATCGGTCAGCTACTGCTACGGCTGCGGCCGGAACAACGAAGCCGGGCTCAAGGTCCGCAGCATCCCTGAGGGTGACGAGTGGGTCGCGCGCTTCACCCCTCGCCCCGAGCACATGGCGGTCCCCGGTTTTGTCTACGGCGGCCTGCTCGCGTCCCTGATCGACTGCCACGGGGTTGGCACGGCCGCTGCGGCGTTCCTCGGCAGCGATGACCACGGACAGGAGATGCCGCGTTTTGTCACCGGATCCTTGACCGTCAACTACCTGAAGCCAACCCCGCTCGGGCCGGAGCTGGAGGTGCGGGCACGGCCGCTGGAGATCGGTGAACGAAAGGTGCGTGTCAATGTGACCGTCAACGTTGGCGAGACCGAGTGTGTGCAGGGAGAAGTGCTGGCCGTCCGGCTTCCGGACTCCATGCAGTAGCGCAAGTGGGCCACTAGCCCACTAGCCCACTAGCCCACTAGGCCACTAGGCCACTAGGCCGAAAAATCCCCCCACAGCGCCTGGGCCGCTGCCAGCATCGCGGGGCCGGCGGTTTCGGTGCGCAGAACACGCGGGCCCAAGGCGGTGGCGGTGAACCCCTGGCGGTGGGCTGCTCGCAGCTCCGCGTCGCTCAGTCCACCTTCCGGTCCAATCAGAACCGCCAGGCCGCTGGGTGTTGCCTGGTCGCGGCTCAGCGGTTGCCCCTCCGGCGTCAGCGCCAGGCGAACATCGTAGTGAGCGTCAACCTGGGTGAGCGCCTCGTCCAGCGCGCTTAAGGCGTGGACCTGCGGCACCCAGCTGCGGCCGCACTGTTCGCAGGCCTGGACTACCACCGCCTGCCAGTGTTCCAGGCGTCGCTGGGCGCGATCGCCGGACAGCCGCACCTCGGTCCGCTCGGAGCTAACGGGCATGACCTCACGCACGCCCAGCTCCGTCGCTTTCTGCAGCGCATAGTCCATCCTCTCCCCGCGGCCGACGCACTGGATCAGCAGCGACCCCAGCCCCTGCTGCGGAGTCAGGCCGAGGTCCTCGAGCAGCTCGAGGCGCTGCCCCGTTGCGTCGGCCAGCGCCGCCTGCCACTGCTGTCCCCGCCCGTTAAAAACCGTCACCTGGTAGCCGGGCTTCAGGCGCAGCACGCGGCGGAGGTAATGCGCCCGTTTTTCTGGCAGGGTCCAGCCGCCGTCGGCGGGCGCATCGGCTAAAAAAAGCCGCTGACGTCTCATTGTCGCGGGGTGTCCTTCTCAAGTATGGTTGAGGCCTCCAAACGATCGACCTGGGCTGTTATGCAACAACGTAAAAACCGGGGCTTCACCCTGATTGAAATTCTGGTTGTGGTGGTGATCATCGGAATCCTGAGTTCGGTGGTTGTGCTGAACCTGGGCGGGGTCACCGACGATGCGCGCCGGCAGGCCGCTTTGACCGATATCCGCACCCTGGAGCAGGCGCTGGAGATTTACAAGCTTAACAACACATTTTATCCCAGCACCCAGCAGGGCCTGCAGGCTCTGGTCAGTGCGCCCGGCGGCTATCCTGAGCCCCGGAACTACAAGCAGGGGGGGTACCTCAAGCGGCTGCCCAAAGACCCCTGGGGCAATGACTACGGTTACGCCAACCCCGGTAGCCGTAGTGCGATCGACATCTACAGCCTGGGGGCTGACGGTCAACCCGGCGGTGAGGGGCTGGCGGCCGACATCGGCAACTGGCAGCAGTAACCATGGTCTTGCGGCCACGAAAGCAGGCCGGCTTTACCCTTCTTGAGGTTCTCGTCGTCGCGATCATCATGGCCGTCCTGGCCGGCGTGATGCTGCTTTCCAGCTCGCTGGCCGGGCCTGCCGCCAAAGCGTCGGACGCTCGCCGCCTGCTGATCCACCTGGTGAATCAACACTGCGAGGAGTCGGTGATGCTCGGGCGCGAAGGCGGCGTTCGGCTGGTTGAAGGGGGCTACGAGTTCTACTGGTGGGACGGCGAAGCCTGGGTGCCTCGTGAAGACAAGCTGTTCCGGCCCCGGGCGCTGAAGCCTCCGCTGACGCTGGAGGTGTCGCTGCCGCAGGCGCGCTCGGAGCTGGCGGACGTGCCGGAGGTGGTCTGTGATTCGGCGGGCGAAATCAGCGAGTTCAGCGCCGCCGTTGTGGCTAACGCCGTCCGCATGCCCGTGACCATCGACGATCGCGGCAGACTGGTCCCCGACGATGCGGGCTAGCCGCCAACGCGGTTTTACCCTGCTCGAAGTGCTCGTGGCGCTGGTGGTGGTGTCCGTGGGCCTTGCCGCGATTTCCCGGCTCGGTGTCCAGCACGCTCAGTCGGCGATGGCTCTGGACGAGCTGACGCTCGCCGGCTGGGTCGCGAGCAATACGATCGAGCTGGCCCGGCTTGAGCCGTCCGGGCTCAACGTCGGCCGACGCCAGGGCCAGACCACCATGGGGCGCCAGCGCTGGTACTGGGAGATGAACGTTGCCCAGACCGAAGTCGACTCGATTCTGCGGCTGGACGTCGCCGTGTTCGCCGACTCGCGGCGCCAGCAGCAGGTGGTCTCGCTGTCGGGCTTCATGCCCCAGGCGGTCGCGGGACCCGCTCCCAGCGCCGCGGGTGCGGGCCCATGAGGACCTATGCCCCTCGCGCAGCGTCCGGTGGCTTTACGCTGCTGGAGCTGGTGGTCGCGCTGGCGGTGTTTGCCACCCTCTCGGTGATGGCCTACGGGGGGTTAAGCGGCTCGCTGCGCGCCGGCGAGGCGCTTGAGGAAAGTGCGCAGCAGCGGGCGGACCTGCAGCGCGCGATCCGCCTGATCGAACAGGACTTCCGTTATCCGGTAGCGCGCCCGGTGCGGGACCAGTACGGCGACCCGGTGCCCTCGCTTCTCGGGACGCGTCGCACCATCGCGCTGACGCGAGCCGGCTGGGCCAACCCGGCGGCGGCGCCGCGATCCAGCCTGCAAAGGGTGGAGTATCGCTGGCAGCGCGGCACCCTGACGCGGCTGCAGTGGGCGAGCCTCGATCGCTCGGCGGCCACGCCGGTCAGCGAACGGGGGCTCCTGGACGGGCTGGAGCGGCTGTCGATCACCTATCACCGCAGCGGACGCTGGCTCGACGTTTGGCCCCCGGCCAACGGCGGGCCCGCGCCGGCGCTGCCCGACGCGCTGCGCGTGGAGCTGGAGCACCCGCAGTTTGGTGCGATCACCCGGGTGTTTGCCCTGGATACCGTCGCGGGGGTGCGGCGGTGAACGCCCAGCGTGGTGTTGCCCTGGTGACGGCGCTGCTGATCGTTTCGCTGGCGTCGATCATCGCTGTCTCCATGGCGCAGCGCATGCAGCTGGATATCCGGCGCACGGGCAACCTGCTGGCCGTGGAGCGAGGCTATCAATACGCTCGGGGGCTCGAGCTGTGGGCCATCGAGGCGCTGCGGCTGGACGCTCAAGAGTCAGCCGGGCGCGACTCTTACGTCGAGCCTTGGGCAAGCGAACTGCCCGTCATCACGCTGGACGAAGGGCGCCTGACCGGTCGCATGACGGACCTGGACGGCCGGTTTAATCTCAACAATCTGGTGCTGGACGGCGTCCGCCAGTCGGCGAGGATCGCGCAGTTCGAGCGGCTGCTGACGGCGCTGGCGCTCGACCCGGCGATCGCGCGGCGCTGCGTCGACTGGATCGACGGTGACAGCACCAACGAGCGCGACGGCGCGGAAGACGACAGCTACGGCCGTCGTCAGCCGCCGTATCGCGCCGCCAACGCCCCGTTTGTGGATCTCTCCGAGCTGCGCCTGATCGACGGCGTGACCCCGCCGGTATTCGATGCGCTCGAGCCGCACGTCAGCGTGTTGCCTGCGGCTTCCCAGGTGACGCCGATCAACGTCAATACCGCCACCGTGCCGGTGCTGATGTCCATCGATGCCCTGATCACCCGGCCGGTGGCGGAGTCGCTGTTTCAAAATGGCCGAGCCAATTTTGAGTCGATCAACGCGTTCCTCAATCACTCGGAGCTACGGCCCTTCCAGCAAACCCTTATCACCTATTTTCAGCAGCAGACTCTGAGCCTGGACAGCCAGCACTTTCTGGCGCGCGGCCTTATCGAGATCGACGGACGAACGCGGCGATTTCAGAGCCTGATCGTTCAGCTGGGCAACCGGTTTACGGTTCGCTGGCGCGCGCCAGAGCGCTATAGCCGCGGGTATTCGGTGGCGGCGCAGCAGTCGGGGTAAACTGAGCGCCATGCAACCACCCAGCAAAGCGTCCGCCGCGGAGATGATCCTTGGCGGCTGACCAAATCCTTCTGTCCCTGGCCGGTGAAACGCCGCGCTGGTGGCATCCCCAGCACGGTGCCGGGCAGGGGCCGCTGAGCACGCTGCCCGAGCAGGGTCGTGTGCCGCTGCTGGTGCTGGTCCCTGGGCGGGACGTCACGATCGCGCGCGTGGCGCTGCCTGCAGGCAGTCGCCCGCGGCTGCGTCAGGCGCTGCCGTTTGCGCTGGAAGAGCAGCTGGTTGAGGACGTTGATCACTACCATTTTGCGCTCGGGGCAAAGCTGGGCGGCGGCACCTGGCTCGCCGCCGCGGTGGCCCGAGAATGCATGACCGGCTGGATGGACGCGCTGGCGGAGGCCGGCCTGAGCCCAGACATGCTGCTACCCGAACCGCTGCTGCTGCCAAAACCGATCGCCGAAGACCAGGCCAATGTGTTGCTCGAAGACGATCGTGCCCTCGTACGGGTCGGCGCGGCGCAGGCGTTTGAGGCGAACTTAAGCGATCTCGACGTGCTGCTTTCTCTGCAGCCCGACCTTGCAAAGGTTCAGGTGGCGGATCCCGGCGGCCGCTGGTCCGGCGCGCCGGGTCTGACGCGCCAGCCGCTTGAGCTGGGCCGCTGGCCAAACGATCGGGCGGCGGCCATCTCCGCCCCCGAAGTCAATCTGCTGCAGGGGCAGTGGCAGGGACGTGGCGATGCGGCGGCCAGGATCAGCGGACTGTGGCGCTGGGCTGCGATCGCTGGCGCCGCAGCGGGTGTGCTGCTGCTCGCCAACCGCTACCTCGAGGTACGGGCGCTGTCCGAGCAGCTTCAGGCCTTGCAGGGTGTGGCCGGCGAGGTTGCCGGGTCCGCGCTGGACCAGGTAGCGCCCGGCAGTGACTATCGCTCCCAGCTGAGTGCTGCCCTGGGTCGGCTGCAGGGCGCGCGCGGTGCCGCCGAGGACGGCTTTCTTTATCTGCTTGAAATCGTTGGTCCCGCGCTGGTGGCCGGCGACCGGGTGGAGCTCGCCTCCATCAACTTTCGTTCCGACGGCATGGTGCTGGATCTGACGGCCGGGTCGCTGGACCAGGTCGAAAACCTGCGCCAGCAGATCAGCAGTCAGGCGCCGGTGCCGGTGGTGATCGAGTCCAGCGAGACGGTGGTCGACGGCACGCGGGTTCGAATGCGGATTGGCGGGGACCAGCGACGATGAACGCCCGCGAGAAAAAGCTGGTCTGGCTGGCGGGCATCATGCTGTCGGTGTTTGTGATCTGGCTGGCCGCCTGGCGGCCCCTCACGCAGCAGCGCCAGACGTTAAGCAGCAGCGTCACGCAGCTCAACGACGACCTGCCGTGGATGCGCGCGGCGGCGGCCGAGATTCAGCGGCTGGGTGACGCGGCGCAGCCAGTGAGCCGCGGTGGGCAGTCGCTGCTGGCACTTGCTGAGAGTTCAGCCCGCGGAGCGGGCCTGGGTCAATCCTGGCGTCGCGCTGAACCGGGCGCCGGCGGCGAGCTGCGGGTGTGGCTCGAAAACGCGCCGTTCGACGCCATGCTGCGCTGGCTGATCGTGCTGCAGAAGCGATATAGCGTGTCGGTCGCCGAGGCCAGCATCGATCAGGCGGGCATTGCCGGCGTGGTTAACGTTCGCCTGCTGCTGGCCGAACCGCTGGGCGAATGAGGCGTCGCTGGCTGGCGGCGGCAGTGGTGGTGGCCGCCCTGCTGCTTGCGCTGGCGATCCAGCTCCCCGCGTCGCTCGCCCCCCGCCTGCTGTCCAGCCAGGTGCCGCCGCTGGCGCTGAGCGGCGTGAGCGGTTCGCTCTGGCAGGGTCGGGCGGTCCAGACGAGCTGGGATCGCTGGCCGGCCGGAGCGGTTCGGTGGCGTGTCGCCATCCCGCCGCTGCTCGCGCTGCGGACGCGGCTCGAGCTGGAGCTTGAAGGACCGCCGCTCCGCGGGCAGCTAGTGCTGCAGCGAAATCTTGATGGCACGCTCGTTGTCAGCGGCGCCCAGATCACGCTGCCGGCGCTGTGGCTGCAGCAGATTATCAATCAGCCGGCGCTGCGGCTGGCCGGTACGGTTGATCTTAAGATCGATCGGGCGATGGTCGACAGCGAAGGCTGGCTGGTGGCGCTGGACGGCAGCGCCCGCTGGCGCGACGCGGTGGTCAGCGTCGACCAGCGCAGCGCCCTCGGTGATCTGCTGCTGTCCTGGACCACCGACAGCAATGGACGCATCACCGGCACGCTGGCGGACGAGGGCGGGCCCCTGGCGTTGGCCGGTGAGGTTTCGATCGCCAATCGCGCGTATCGGATTCGAGCGCTGGCTTCAGCGCGCAGCGGCGATGTCGCGCTGCGGCGGGCGTTGAGTTATCTGGGCCGCACCGAACCGTCGGGTGAAGTACGGCTGGAAATTTTTGGCCCGCTGGTGCCGCTGAAGCCTACCTCGGGAACCTAAGACCCAACGAGGTTCCCGCCGAAGACAAAGGAAATGAGTTCATGAACGTTGAAGACCCTCGGCTCGCATGTGCGCTCCGCGCCGCGGACGCCGCCGAAGTGATCATCCGCGACAGCTACCGCAAAGGCCTTGCGGTGCGGCACAAGGCTGACTTGAGCCCGGTCACCGAAGCCGATGTGGCCTGCGAAAAGGCCATCTATTCGATCATCGCGGACGCCTTCCCGGAGCATGGGTTTTTTGGTGAGGAGACCGGCCGGCAGGGCAACCAGGGCAGCAGCAGCCTGTGGCTGATCGATCCGATCGACGGCACCAAGAGCTTTGTGCGCGGCTATCCTTTTCTCTCGACTCAGATCGCTTTGGCAGAAACCGACGAGCTGGTGGTCGGCGTGTCCAACGCGCCGCTCTTTGAAGAGCGCGCCTGGGCCGTGGCCGGTCAGGGAGCGTGGCTAAACGGGGAACGGCTGGAGGTCAGCACGATCGGTGAGCTCAGCCGGGCGACCGTTTCGACCGGCAACCTCAAGTCCCTGGCCGCCAGCGACGCGTGGCCGGCGCTGGCCACCTTGATCGGCCAAACCGATCGCATTCGCGGCTACGGCGATTTTTATCACTACCACCTGCTGGCGGCAGGGCGTATCGATGTGGTGGTGGAGTCGGACGTCAACATTCTGGACATTGCGGCGCTCAAGGTTGTGGTCGAAGCGGCTGGCGGCACCATGACCGAGCTGGGCGGTGGCCCGATCACCGTCGATTCCACCTCCGTGCTGGCCACCAACGGACTGCTGCACGAGGAAGTCTGCCAGCTGCTCGCTTTCTCAGGCTAACGCGACGGCAGCGCAACCCGCGGCCGGGGCGGACCAAACCGGTCCAGCAGCGGGTTGAACACCGTGTCCGCCAGCGCGTTCATGCCGTTGAGGTGGCGCTCGGTATCAGCCTGAATCCGGTCGACGCCGCCCACCGCCGCGTCCTTGAGCTCCGCCTGGTAGGACGGCAGGTGCAGCCAGCGATGGATCAGGGCCCGATCCATTTCCAGATGAAACTGGAATCCGTACGCGTTGCCGTAGCGAAAGGCCTGGTTGGGGCAATCGGGGGTGCTGGCCAGATGAACTGCGTCCCGGGGGAGGTCAAAGCCATGACCGTGCCATTGGAAGATCGGCGAGGTTTGGTCCAGCGAGCCGAGCACCGGGTCCCCGGCGGTTTCGGCGGTTGGGGACAGCGGGTACCAGCCGATTTCCGGCCGCGGCAGCGGGCCGACGCTGGCCCCGAGCGCATGCGCCAGGAGCTGGGCGCCAAGACAGATTCCCAGCACCGGCAGCTCCGAATCGAGGGCGTCGCTGATGGCGCTGATCTCGGTCTGGAGGTGGGGCAGGCGGTGTCGATCCGCTACCATCATCGGCCCGCCGAGGACAATCAGGCCGTCATAGCGGGTCACGTCGACGGTGGCGGTGGGGTCCCGTTCGAAGTTGACGAAGCGAATCCGATGTCCGCGGGCCCGGATCAGCGCGTCCAGCGTACCCAGCGGCTCGGCCGCCACGTGCTGGAAAACCATAATTTTTGCCATGGTCTCAATAGGGGGCGTTCTGTCGAGCCCCTATCAACGCACGCTGTGGACGCGGACACAAGACCCCTTCGATCCTCGGGATCCTTGGCCGGAAGACCCACCGCGGCCGTAGGGGCGGCCGCGCGAACCGTGCTAGGCGGCCCGTTGTGCCGCGCTGTCACCCCCGCGCCGCGCCAGCGCTTCGCGGATGTGGCGCCAGATGGTGGGGTTAAAGCCCATCCCGAGATGTGAGGCAGAGACCTCTATATGGCGGACATTCGGGCTGGTTGGATCCTGCGCGGCGCCCCAGCCGACGATGGCGTCGCTGCGGCTGACAATCGCCGTGATCGGGACCGAGATCGGCGTTGACTCCCGCTTGGCGGTTTCTTGCTCGATCCAGTCCAGATTGATCTTGCGCTGGCGAAACCAGTCAGCGGCGGCGGTGTACTTCGGGCCGCCGACCGTCGGTGAACCCATGGTGATCACCTGGTCGATCAGCTCAGGAAAATCTCGCGCAACCTCCCGCGCCATAAAGCCACCGAGGCTCCAGCCGATCAGGGTGACAGGCCTGTCGAACTCCCGGTGAAACTCCGTCACCCGCTCAACCAGCCGGTCGATCACGTACGGCACGCCGGCCTCACGGCGGTAGGGTTCGAGCCGCGGCATGTTCCAGCGCTCCGATACGTCGGACTGCTGATGATCCACATCGAGCCCACCCAGATTTCTGCCCAGCCCCCAGCCGACGGCGGGATAACCAAGGCGTTTAAGAAAGTATCTCAGCGGCCGGGTATAGCTGTCGCCGGAGCCGAACCCCGGAATCACCATGATCGGCTGCCCGGCGTTGTCTTTTGGAGCGTTGAGCCGCGCCCCGGCCAGGACCGGCATCATGCGAAGCACGTCGAGCGCGGCTCGGGACTCGAGCAGAAGCTGCGGCTTGGTTGGCGGTGAAAGGGTGCCAGGAGTCCTGGTTGCCATGGTGTTTACCTGTTACAGTTTGTTCAGACACGAACAATATAGTTCAGGCATGAACGAAATGCAACCCGACCAACATCGCGATGATTTTGCCGCCTGGCTGAGCGTCGTGAAGACCTACGCGCTCTGTGAGAAGGCGTTGACGCGGGCGTTGGCACCGCTGCAGCTTTCTATTCCTAAGAACGACGTGCTGATGAACATCGCCCGCCGCCCGGGCCTGACGCAGCAGCGGCTGGCGGACCGGCTGCTTGTGGCCCGCAGCAACGTGAGCATGCTGCTGCGCGATCTCGAGCGCGACGGCCTGGTCAGCCGGCGGCCCTGCGCCACCGACGGCCGGGTCAAGGAGCTGTTTCTTACCGATGAGGGTGAGGCGCTCGTCGCGCGCAGCCGCCCGGTGCAGCAGGCGGTGGTCAGCCACATGCTCGGCGTTTGCGGTCCGGAGGAGGTCGAACAGATGGCCGAGGTCATGGACCGGGTCGCGCAGAGCCTGCGGGCGCTACTTGAGGACTAGTGCACTGTCCCGCAGGGCCTTCGCTGAAGCGACAGTTATTTGCGGGACAGCGCACTAATCTACGGCCTGAACCGGTTAGAATCCGCCGCCATGGACGATACGCTTCAGGCTCTGCGACAGCAGGGGCAGGATCTATGGCGCTCCGGCAGATACGGCGCTGCCACGCGCAGCTTCGCGGGGGCCGCACGATACGGGCAGGAGCGGGATATCCTGGCGTTGCTGCGTGCTCTGCTGGCGCTGGGAAACCTCAGCGAGGCGGCCAAGCTGGTGGCGTTCTGGCGCCAGCGCAGCCCGGACTCCGGAGCGCTGGCCGCCTACGAGGTGCTGCTGCTGTGGGCGGCCGGGCGCACGGTTGAGGCACGTGTCGCAGCGCGTCGGCTGGACGCCTCGCCGTTTTGCCAGGCGGTCGCCTGGGCTGTGGACGCGGCGGCCTCACCGGCCACCCGTGCTGCACCCAGTCCCGCGTCGCCGCCCTGGTCAGACGCGATGGACGGCATGTCCCACCTGCTGCCGCAATCCGACCTGGCATGGCTGGCATTTCCGTCAAACGTGCTCAACTGGGCGCTGGAAAACGCGCCGACGGGCGGGCTGTGCGTGGAGTGCGGCGTCTTCTGGGGCCGCTCGATTCGCCTGCTGGCTGCCCGCCGGGACCAGGTGCACGGCTTTGACAGCTTCGCCGGCCTGCCCGAGGCGTGGAAGGACGGTGAACCGGAGGGCGCGTACAGTACGGGCGGGCGGCTCCCGCAGGTACCCGCCAACGTCTTGCTCTACAAAGGCTGGTTCGACCAGACACTGCCAGCTTTTGTCAGCGACCAGGTCCAGCCGCTGGACCTGCTTCACGTCGACTGCGACCTGTACAGCTCAACGCTGACGGTGCTGCACGCCTTCGCGCCGCTCCTGCGGGAAGGCACGGTGATCGTCTTTGACGACTACATGGGATTTGCAGGTTGGCGCGATCATGAACACCGCGCGCTGGAGGAGTTCAGCAAGAGCCGAGGCATGACTTACGCGTACCGAGCGGCGGCCATGCTCGGACGCGAGGTGGCGATCACCGTCACCGACCCGGGTTCCGACCGCTCGTGACCGATCAGCCCACCGCCTCGGTGCGCTTTGTGCGCCTCATGGCTCAGCGCCTCCACGAATACGGCGCCGGCGCGCACCGTCTTGAAGGCGCGGTTAAAAGTGTCGGTGAGCGGCTCGGTCTCGAGGTGGAGGTGTTCTCTTCGCCAACCAGCATGTTCCTGACCTTTCGCGAGGTCGGCGCCGACCCTGACGACGTCCTGCTGCCGACTCAGCTACTGCGCCTCAATCCGGGTGAGGACGATCTGGGACGCCTGTGTGCCGTGGACGCGGTGAGCGAGGCGGTCGCCGACGGGAGTCTCAGCGTCGCTGAGGGAGCCGCAGAGCTCAAGCAGATTGCTCAGCCGGTGAAGGAATCGCCGCTGCCCGTCCTGACCGCCTGGGGGATCGTTGGCATGACGGTGGCCGGCCTGCTGGGCGGTAACTGGGTCGACATCGGTCTGGCCGCCGGACTGGCGGTGCTGACCGGTTTTGTCAGTCTTCGCAGCGCCCGTCTGCTCGAGCTCGGCAGCTTTGAGCCGATCGCCGCGTTTCTGGTGACGGTGCTCGCCTACCTCGGTGCGACCTGGCTCGGCGGTTCGAACGTCCCGCATATTGTGGTCGGCGCGCTGATTGTACTGATGCCCGGCCTGTCGCTGACCATGGCGATCACGGAGCTGTCGACCCGACATCTGGCGTCCGGCACGGCGCGCTTCGCCGGGGCGGTGGTGGGGCTGGTCAAGCTGGCCCTGGGCGTGGTCATGGCGACCCAGCTGATGAACCTGCTGGGCTTCACTCAGCTGGCGGTGGCGGTGAACCCCGTGTCTTCCCCCTGGTTCACCTGGCCCTCCATCGTGCTGGTCGGCCTGGCCTTCGGCGTATTGTTCAAAGCCCGCCCCTCGGACTATCCGGCGATGGCGCTGGCCGGCCTGCTGGCGTTCACGGTGAACAAGCTCGCGGGCGACGCGCTGGGTGCTGATGTCGGCGTGTTTTTCGCCGCCTTTGCGGTTGCCGCGCTCAGCAACCTGTATTCTCGCGCGCTGCGCCGGCCGGCCTCCGTCATGCGTCTGCCGGGGGTGATCTTGCTGGTTCCCGGATCCCTCGGCTATCGCTCGCTGACGCTGATGTTTTCCGACAACGTGAACGACGGCCTCGCCGCCGCGGTGGCGGTGGCGACGGTGCTGGCGGCGCTGGTGGCGGGGCTGCTGCTGGGAAATACGGTGGTTCCCCCACGCCGCCATCTTTGAGTAGGCCGCTCACCAACGGGGTAGCCATGCCGCGCGGCCCAAGCGCGGGCCCGGGGGTGGGCGCCAAGAATCCGGCACCTCCCTGTGCCGGTTTCGCCCCTTAAGAACCGGCGGCAACCGCCCGCCTGCAGCTCCTCCCTGAAGCCGGCTGGTGCCGCCGGAAGCCCGCTGTTCCCCGCAAGCTTGCCGACGATCATCCAGGCTTTGCGGTCCGAAGTCTCAACAGAAAGCTAATGGATTTGTGACGATCCCATGACCGGCGCAGGGCCGATGTCGTGGAGGGACTAATTCATTGGCTGCCCAACGACACGTTAAGGGCACCGATGATCGTCAAACTCCTTGCTACAATTAACGCTTGGCTTAGCGGCGTGATCAGTGAGGTCCATGGGTTTACAGATCGACCAAAGTCGGCGCGAAGCGGCGATCGACGGCAGCGTCCTGGACCTGGAACCCAAACTGTTTGATCTGCTGCAACGCCTGGTCGCCGCCAACGGTGAGCTGGTCAGCAAGGATCAGCTGCTGGCGGCGGTCTGGGAAGGCCGGATTGTCAGCGATGCGGCGATCTCTCAGGCCGTGGCCAAGCTCCGCCGCGCCATCCGCGCGGCGGGCGTCACCGAAGACCCCATCAAAACGGTACACGGCCACGGCTATCGCTGGGCGGGCGCAGATCTGCTGAAGCCCTCGATCGACGAAAGTCCGGCGGCGCCAACAGCGCCATCCCCAGGGAACACGACAACCCGCAGCAGCGCTCGCTGGCGCTGGGCGGTGCTGGCCGTGCTGGCCCTGGCTGCGCTGGTGCTGGGCCTGCGGCCAGAGCAGGCGGCCGCCCCGGCGACGCTGGCGGTTGCGCCGCTCGCCGTTGCCGCCGACAGCGACATCGACTGGGCTGAGCTGGGCCTCGCCTCGATGCTCGGCGACGCCGTCAAAGACCGGACCTCGCTGCAGGTGATGAGCGCGGCCCGCGTTCGCTCCGCGCTGCGCCGGCGCGGCATCACCCGCGCAGATCCCGCGGCGCGGCAGCTTGCCGCGCTGGCTGACGTGGCCGGCGTCGACCACCTGCTGCTGGCCAGCGTGTCGCGCGGCAGCGGGGGGTATGAGATTCGATACGAGCTGGCGAGCCCGAGCAACCCGGTGCAGAGCGGCACGCTGGCGGCGGACAGCATCGAGATGCTGGCGTCTGGTCTTTCCGAGGCGGTCGCCAGCGAGCTGGATGTGGCCTACGCGGCCGGCATTGCCCTCAAAAAAATCTCCGCGGACGAATTTGTCAACGAGGCGTTCGCCCGCGGCATGCAGTCGCTACTCAGCGGAGATGCTGAGCAGGCCAGAGCGTTTTTTGACAGTGCGCTGGCCAGCGATCCGAAGATGGCTTGGGCTCGGTATGAGCTGGGCAACGCCCTCAATCAACTCAGCCGCTTTGATCAAGCCGTGGGGGCTTTCAACGAAGCCCGCGCCCAGGCGCTGACCAGCGGCGACATCAACCTGGCCGGCGCCGCCGCAACCGGGCTGGGGATGGTCGCGTGGCGCAACGGCGATCTGGTGCTCGCTGAGCAGCACCTGAACGACGCGCGGCAGCGCTTCCAGGCGGTCGGCAATGACGCCAACCTCGCGAGCGCGCTGGGCAATCTGGGTATCCTGGCGGAGAACCAGGGTCGCCGGGATGAAGCCAAAACGCTTTATGGGCAGACGCTGTCGCTCTATCGCCAGGCCGGCAAAAAGCTGGGAGAGTCCGCCGTCTACAGCAACCTGGCGGCGCTCGAGCGGAAACAGGGACGGTATGTTGAGGCTGAAACGCTGCAGCGCCGGGCCGCGGAGATTCAGGAGCAGGTGGGCCTGAGGCAGATGCTGGTGTTTTCCTACTCGGAGCTCGGTACCGTCATTTTTGCGCAGGGCCGGTGGGAGGAAGGGGCTGAGTTTCTGGAACGTGCCGTGGCGCTAGGCCAGGAGCTCGGCGATCGGCTGGGCGCCGCTGACGCGCTGTCAGCGCGCGCCGAGCAGCTGATTCTGCAGGGCCGTCTGGCCGAGGCTAAGCGGCGGCTCGAGGAGGCGCTGGCCGTGCAGCGGGAGCTGAATAATCCGGCCGGGGAAGGCACCACACGGCTGCTTCTCGGGCAGATCGCCAGCTGCCAGCGAGACGAGGGGGAGAGCTTCCGGCAGGCTGACCTGGCCGTCAGCCTGTTTGAGGCGCTGGGCAACCCCCTGCTAAGAGCGCGTGCACTGATCGCGCGGGCCGGCAGCGGCGCGGGTGCACAGACCGACAACGACCTCGCGGCAGCGCTGATCCTCGCGCAGGACACGGCCGATTCCTCGCTGCTCGCGTCCGTGCTCAAAGCGCGTGGCGAACGACAAAAAGATCCCCAGCTGCTGCGGGAGGCCCTCGACCATGCCCAGGCGGCTGGCGACCAGCGGCTGCGAGCGCTGCTGGCGATCGAGCTGGCGCTGATCCTGCTGGACGCCGATGATGCTGACGGCCGCGAGCTGGACGCGCTGCTGGGAATCGCTCAGCGCTGGCAGCCGGCCTATTCCGGCAGCCTGTTTCTCGAGGCCCGGCTGCTGCGCCGCAGCGGTGAACCTCAGGCTGCGCTGGCGCAGCTGGTCAAGGCCCGAGATGCGGCCGGGGAGTGCTGGCAGCCGCGGCAGCAGGCGCAGCTGGATGAGCTGGCAGCCGGAGGCATTAACTGATGACGTCGGGTACCGAACTCCTGATCGAGGGCCAGCGGCTGCCAAACTTCTTACGGCCCGAGCGAAGCCATCGTCCGGTCAACTACTACGCCGAATGCTGTGGACGGCCCCAGGTGCTGGTGGTCTCCCCCTCGCCCCTGGCTCCGGAGCAGGAGGCGCAGCTCTCGCGCCTCGCCTCGGGTGATGCCCTGCTGGTGGTGCTGCAGGTGGTTACGGGGCCGGGCCCGCTGGCGCCGATCGCGGGCGTTGATCTGCTGCTGGCTGACGATGGCCAGGTCGCCGCGTTCTTAAGTCGAGCGCCGGAGCCTGCCGTGCTCTTACTCGATCGTCAGTTTCGGCTGCTGCAGCGCCAGCCGCTGACGGGGACCGATCCGGACCAGCTGGGGCAGCGCCTGGAGGCCGCTGACAAGGCTGCTCAGCACGCGCCGGTGCTTGTGGTCCCGCGGGTGATGTCGGGCGAGCTTTGCCGGCAGCTGATCGCGGCGTATCACCAGGACAACGAGGCCTCGGGGGTGTACCGGCTGGAGCAGGGGAAAGCGGTCTATGAGCCTGATCCAGACGTTAAGATCCGGCGTGAACACCGGATGACCCACAACCACCCGCTGTGGCAGACGGTCGAGACTCGGCTGCGCCTTTGCCTGCTGCCGGAAATCCAGTGGGCATTCAACTACGAGGTCACCCACTTCGAAGGGGTCAAGGTGGTGGCGTATGACGCTCGCGACGGTGGTCATTTTGCCCCGCACCGCGACAACGACGGCGAGGATACGGCCCACCGTCGCTTTGCCATGACGCTCAACCTGAACACCGATGACTACGCTGCCGGGGAGCTGTGTTTCCCCGAGTATGGCCAGTGCTTCAAGCCCGAGGAGGGCGCCGCCGTGGTGTTCTCCTGCAATCTAGCGCATCAGGCCAGGCCCGTGACCGAAGGGGTTCGGTTTGCGCTGGTCAGTTTTTTCTACTCGCAGCCCGACCAGTTTCGCGAAGTGCCCATGGAGCGACGCGTTTGAGCCTGCCGCCCCAGGTCCGGCTCGACACGCCGGACTGGTTCTGCCAGCAGCTGGACCTGCCAACGCGCAGATTCCTGCTGCGGCCGATGACCGCGGACAGCTACCGCCGCTCGCTGTTTCTCGATGACCGAATCGCGGCGCCCAGTGCCGAGCAGCAGATTGTTGCGATGGAGGCGTGTCGGGAGCCGCTGGCGGAGGTCGAGGTGTTGCCGGCGCTGTGGGTGTTTCATCACGGTCACTGCGGCTCCACCTACCTCAGCCGCATGCTGGAGCAGCTCAGCCCGCTGCTGGCGCTGCGCGAACCCGTGACGCTCCGCGCCCTGGCGGTGTTCCAGCGCGACCTCGAGAGCCCCCTCAGTCTGATGGACCCGACCGACTTCGACGGACATCTCGACCAGCAGCTCAGGCTGCTGACCCGACGCTACGAGCCGTCGCTGCCGACGCTGGTCAAGGCGACCAGCGACTGCGGCGGGCTGGCCGGGCCGCTGCTGGCCAGCCACCCTGAACACCGGGCCCTGCGC
>JBCDKA010000049.1:0-25424 GCA_038747195.1 Pseudomonadota bacterium | reverse complement strand
TGAAGCCGTGCTGGCCGTGCTGGAGCGAGCAAGGGAGGCGAAATTGAAACGGCGCGATGGCAAATACACTGAGGCGCTGGCAATACGTAACGCCATTTTCTTTTTGCGCGCTGACGTTAATGCTGCTTACCGAAAACACGGCAGCATCCAGGCCGCTATCGAGGCGATTAAGGGGAAGGGTGATGGGCATTCTTAAAGAACTAAGGGCGCAACCGAAAGGCCCATTTAGCTTGTGCCATAACGCTGCGGATGAGATAGAACGCCTTCGCGCTGAGCTGGGAGAAATTAGAGAGCTTCTGGATGAAACGGACATCCCACCAGGGGCCATTTTTGCCTCTGATTCTGAGGTGGCCATGAGGCGGCTGATTAACGAACTGCGCCGCATCGCCGCCCTACAAACCGAAGGTGAGAGTGATGGATAAGTTTGATAAGAGCCTGATAGGTATGGTTGGAGCGGTCATTCTTGTTCTGCTTCTTTTGGTTTCCGGATTTCGGTGCTCTTTCTCACTGACAATCAATCCTGACGCTGAAACGGACAGCGCCCTACAAACCGAAACGGATGGGGAAGAAGAATGAAAGCAATGCTATCTGTCAGGGGTGTGGCTGAGCTGCTGGATTATTCCGCCAGCCACACACAACAGCGAATTATCTGCCACCCGGACTTCCCTAAGCCCATCAGAATTGCGGGTGGGAAACCCCGTTGGTTCCACGAAGAGGTTGAGCAATGGGCCAAAGAACAGCCGCGAGAAGCAGCTTAACTTCCCGAATATTTCCCGAGAATGGGCTAAGGCTTTGTTTTATAAGCAATGTTGGTGCCCAGGAGAGGACTTGAACCTCCACGGGGTTGCCCCCACTGGCACCTGAAGCCAGCGCGTCTACCAATTCCGCCACCTGGGCAGGCTTCCGGCCCGGTCGGGCCAGCGGAGGCGGGACTTTATCGACCTGGGTGGCGATTGTCAATGCGACGTTGGGCAGGCTTGTGGCGGGGCCGGGACAAGGCAGCGACCGGTCCTGAACATGCTGGCGCCGGATATTGCGCGCGACGAAAGATTAAGGTGAGGTCAACGATCCGCCCGCTCAGATCCGGGGCCGTTTGGACAGACCGCGACCTCGGGGCGAAGTATAGATTTCAAAATTTTGCCGAACCTGAATAGTCCACGGTTGTTCACACTTGAGGACAGTGATTTTTTGGGCCCTGGTTACAGGAATCGCCCGGGAAATCGCATCAGCTGGAGCACGCGATGCAGCCTGTGGCGACTCTCCGCCGTCAGACCTCTCGGCGGCCACTGCCCAAGCAGGGTGTCAAGCTCACCCTGCAATACGTCAAACTCTTCAAAAAGCTCCTTAAGATCATAAAGACCGGCGCTTCCGCGCAGTTGATGAACCTCGGTTCGGAGCTTCTTCAGCGCATCGCGATCCGGTGGATCAGCCAGGCAGCGATCCTGCCATTGCTCAATCTGATCGGCCCGGGCAGCGAAGGTGTCGACGAACTGAGCTTTAAGACGCAGGATATGCGCCTCGGTGGCGGGCTTGAGGTCACGCCGACTATTCATCTTGGGGCCCGGGTAGCGCTTTCTGTATGGTGTTCGCCAGCGCCAGCAGCTCAAACGGCTTGGCGATAAACCCCTGGCAGCCAGCCCGACGCGAGCGGCGGGCTACATCCTCACCCGTCGACGCAGACATCGCCAATACGGGCAACTCGGGCGCCTGGGTCTTAAGCGCATCCACCACCTCCAGACCATCTTCCCCATATAGATCGAGGTCAACCAGCGCCAGGTCGGGGAGACCGTGCTCACCGATAGCAGCTGTCACCTCATTCAGGCTGGCGCAGACGACAACATCGTGCCCCGCGTCGGCCAGAGCCAAGTTTAGGACTGCACGAATGTTGCTGTCATCGTCCACGACCATGATTTCTGCTTGGGTGCCGGGCGAGGTCACGCGCCGAACCGCGGACAGTTGATCAGGCAGCGGCAACTCGAGCGTGAAGCAGGAGCCCTCACCTTGAGTGCTGGCGACTGTCAGCGTCCCCTTCATCGCCTCAGCCAGCTGCCGACTGATGGCAAGACCCAGTCCGGCACCTGGACGGCCGGCGGCGGCGGCGCCACGCTCGAAGGGGACAAAGATTCGCTCCAGCTCAGCGGGCGCTATGCCGCTGCCGCTGTCGGTGACCGAAACGCGGAGCTGCCGCCCGGCTACCCGCCAGGCTAGATCGATGCTGCCGGTCTCCGTATGCCGAACAGCGTTCGTCAGCAGATTAATCAAGATTTGTCGGCATCGCAGAGGATCCACGACCAGTTCCAACGCCGGGCCATCCGGTGCATCCACGGTGAGCTCAAGCATTTTGGCGGTTGCCAGCGGGCGCATCTGTTTTACTATGCCTGAGAACAACTCGCCCACGTCAGTCGGTTCCGGGTTGATGACAGTCTCACCGTCCTCGGCGGCGCCGTGCTCCAGCAGATTGTCGATGAGCGTCAGCAGGTAGACCGCTGATTCACGAATGCCGGACAGCGCCTGCTTGGGTTGGGCGACCCCCTGTTGCATCAGCTCCGTGAAACCCATGACGGCGGTCAGCGGGGACCGGAACTCGTGAGACATGCCCGCAATAAAACGACTCTTGGCGGTGCTGGCCGTCTCGGCCTCCGCTCGAGCCTGTTCCAGCGCTACAGTGAGTTTTTCGAGCCGCCGGTTCAGCAGCTTAATTTCGTGAGCCTGCTGCTGGACATTCTGAGTGACCGCATGACTTTCGCTGGCATCGATCAGCAGAATTTCGTAACCGGCCTCAGCGTTGAACACATGGACATCAACGATATGACCGGCGCTTAGGTTGATCACTGGAAAGGAAATGGGTGCGATGCCTTCCGCCCCGACCAGGCAAGGCAGAATTTCCGGTAGCTCAACGCCAGGGTCCGTTCCCTCCAGCAGCTGCGCTCCAAGGCTGCGACTCACGCAAAGCGCCTGGTCCGTTTCGATCCACTGCGGCGCCTGGGTTGCCGTCAGGATGTCAAAGACCCGCTCGCGTATGTTCCCCGGCAGCGGAACTTGGGTCAGCGGGTTCACGGTGAGCGGCCCGATGCTGCTAGCCGGGACGCCAGCGCGAGAATGGCCGTTTCCACGTTGAAACCCGTTTTGGCGCTGGTGGTATGCACATTCCAGCCGTCTTCGGCGAGTTCTGTGAGGGCCATGTCGTCGATTTCCCGCTCCTGGGCGAGGTCCGATTTATTTGCGAGCAAACACCATGGCACCGGTCCGAACTGCGCCGCAACTTCGGATTTTAGTTTGGTTGCAGTTGTTAACGTCTCGCGTCGGGTCAGGTCACAAACCAAAATAAAACCAGCTGATCCCCGCACGTAGCTGGTCTGGAGCGCGCTGAGCTCATCGGCGCCAGCCACATCCCACAACACCAGTTTGATCGGACCGGAGTCGTTGAGATGAACCGTCTTGGTGTCGATCTTGACACCCACGGTGGTCAGATAGCGTTCCGAAAATGCCTCGTCGACAAAACGGCGCACCAGGCTGGTTTTTCCTACGGCAAAATCGCCGAGAATGCAGACCTTAACGCTCTTCATCAGCGGCTTCCGGGCTGACGGTTCCATCGTCAATCTGCGTCAAACCGCTGATATCAACCGGCACGTTGATGCGCGCAAACTCCAGGTGAGCAGCCAGCTGGCGATACCAATAGCGGTCCGCGCGGCCCGACACAACAATGGAGCCTGCCTGCAGGTTAGCGGCCACACCCGGCGGCAGCGGCGCCAGCGCCCGGACAAACCGCCGCAGCTCAATCTGCGGCTCGGCGGAGACAAACGGCGTGACCGAAAGCTGCACCTCACCGTCCGCGTAACCTGCACCGCGAACCAGTTCCGATGGGCTGTCAGCCAGCGGGTCAGCCAGCAGCTTCAGCTCCGGCGGCTGCCGGTCCAGCAGCCCTTCTACCCACACTACGCCGGGGACGGTCGCGATGGTTGCCTCTAATGCCAACCATTGCTGCTTCGCTTCGTGGGCGCGATAGAACCAGTGGCCGGCCGCTCCGAGGCCGGCGAGCAGGAGGAGGAGCAGGATGGGTCCTGCGATTCGGGGCGGGCGGCGCTTGGCCTCCTGTTGATCCTGCGCGCTGAATGCCAGCAGTTTCTCGAGCTTTGCGATTAATGGTGCCGGCGCCTCTTCGTCGCCGCTGAACTCGTGAAGATAAGTCCCATGGTCCTGGTGAATGACGGCCAGGTGGTCGCGGAGGGTAATCCGTAGCGTCAGCGGCGGTTGACCCTCCAGCACCAGCGCCAGCCGAGCGTGTGGTCCGGTCAACACCCACAACACCCGGTCGCCCAGCTCGGCGCTCGACAGCTCGCCCTCCTCCTCTCCGGTCGAGTCGGCGACAAAGTCCTCAATGGCTGTGAGCATGGCCGCGACCGCGTCACGATCCATCCCCGGGCTGTCGGTCATTTCACCGACCCGGCAGACCAGCAGACCGTTCTCCTTGTTGATCAGAAGCGCCTCGGCCACGCGGTAGGTCATGGTATGGCGAAGAACAACCTCGCGGAACGGAACGCCGGTGCGCCAGGCCTCGAGACGCCAGCGAAGGTTACGCAGACTGAAGCCGTCCGCCAGGCTCTGATTCAGGCCCTCCAGCGCCGCTCGCAGCGTTTCCGCAATGGATCTACGAATCGCCGGACCCATCACGGGAAACAGGATCTCTACCAGGCTGTGGGGGTTTTCGGTGACCGATTCGTGGAGCGCCTTGGACACGGGCTCACGCAGCGCTTCGGCCATGTCGTCGTCGTGGCTGCGCTGGCGGATGGCGTCCGGTAAAACCTCCGCCACATCCGGCATCCGCTGCTGGGATTCGGCAACCCGTCTGCCCTGCTCTCGCATCGCCGCCTGGTCGGCTTCGATGCCCAGCAGCTCACGCAGACGATGAACGTTGGACATGGGCTGTTACCGGCGGCGTTTTCGGGGTGCCTTAGGCGGGGCGTCCAGCGTGCTGGCAACCGTCCCCAGCAGCTTGGCAAGCTCCTTGCGGCTGATATTTTGCGCGGTCAGCTGGCTGTTGAGATCCTCGAGAGCCTTACCCTGGGCCGCACCCTGGTCACCCAGCTGGCTTTCCAGTGATGCGGTCATCTCATTCAGCGACTGATTGAGGGCATTGAGCTGTTCGTTGGTCTGAGATTCCACGCTGGCTAGCTGCTCGCCGGCCTCCCGAGCCTGGTTTTGCAGCAGCGCGTCGAGCGACTCGTCGCCGTCCCGCCGCTCACCCTGTTCGGTCTCCAGCATCTGCTTGAGCTCGGTCAGCGACTTGTCGACCTCATCGAGTCGTTTGTTGAATGCGTCGGAGACCTTCTTGAGACTCTGCTCCAGCTTCCGTTCCACGCCCCGAAAACGCTGCTCATAGTCTTTGATATGAGCGCCAAAAATGATCTCGCGGATCTGGTCGACGTTATCCGGAGTAGCCTCCTCTTCGGGTGCCTTCTTTGCCATTACTTTTTCCCTGAAGCCCAACGCAGACCAGCATTCTACACGCGCTGGAGCCGATATCCCTGCTGGTAGACGCTGCGCAGCTCCCAACCCTCGTCCGGCGTCCACCCCAGCTTCTTGCGAAGGCGGCTGGCGTGGGTGTCTACGGTACGCGTTTCCACGGACGTACTCAGTCCCCAGACTTCAAACATGATGCGTTCGCGCGTAACCACCGCATTCAGGTTTTCTACCAGCGCGACCGCCATCTGAAACTCGCGACGGGTCAGCTTGATCGGCTTGCCGGCCACGGAGGCTTTCTCGCTGCGTCGATCAAATTCATGCTCACCCTCGCGCAGCAGCCAGTGCGGCGTGGGCTCCGCCGTTCGCCGGATCAGCGCATTGGTGCGGGCGATGAGCACGCTCCGGTCAAAGGGTTTTGTCAGGTAATCATCAGCGCCGCTGTCGAGCGCTTCCACCAGGTCGGCGTTGCTGTCCCGACCAGTCAGAAACAGCACCGGCAAAGTTGCCTGCTGGCTCTCGCGGAGCCATTTCAAAACACCGAGTCCCTGCACGTCGGGGAGTTCCCAGTCCAAGATAGCGAGCTGATAATCGCGATGCAGAAAGCCTTTGACGAAGTCTTTCGACGTGGCAAACAGGTCCGTTTCAAAGCCGGCATCCTGAAGCCATGCTTTGACCAGTTCGCCCTGGTGCTCATCGTCTTCCAGATACGCTATCAACATGGACCGGTGAGAGTTAGGAAATAAGACCCTATGTTAGCGCACGCTCGGGGAGAATCCGTAGCCCCTCAAGCTGGACGCGTCGCAGAAAGCTGTAAACAAATGTGTTCAGAGTTTGTTCGCTCGAGGCCTGCTGCGTAGTCTCGATAGTCGCAAAAGGCGCCAGATCGAACGCTCGGTTACCGGTTTCTGCGCATCGTCCAGTGCCTCCCCCTATGGTAGGCGATGCACCCTGTCCGGGTCAGATCTGGTGCCTTTTGTCGCAGTCACACCGCCGCTGATCAGCACTTTTGTGACACCCGGTAAACCTTTGCATAAGTCGTGCTCCGTGCACTCCCCTCCCACCCACCTTTTCTATAAGGTGCGCAGCAGCTCAATCACCGCTTTGATACATGCAACGTCAATGGTTTTGTGCAGGACTCTTGCTACTGATCGGCTCCCTGGGTCATACCCAGGAGGCCGGTGTGAGTGTGGGTCGTCTTCAGCTTTACCCGACGTTTGGCGCGGCCCTTGGCTATGACGACAACGTTACGCTTTCCAATGACCGCCCGATCAGCAGCCGCTACTTGCTCCTGGAGCCCGGCGTCCGGGCCGAGCTGACCGGGCGCCGATCCCGGCTGCGCGCACAGTACCGCCTGTCGGACGGCGACTTTGCCGACTCGAACCGTGACGATTTCACCGATCAGTTTTTCGACCTCGGCTGGGGTTATCAAGCCAGCGTCCGTTCCGAATGGCAGATCGACGCGCGCTGGCACGAGGCGCACGATCGGCGCGGTGAAGCGCTCCGCGAGAACTTTGCCGCTACGCTCGACCGGGATGTTGACGAATATCGAGACCAGGGCCTTGGCGTGACCTATCGCTACGGCGCGTCAGGCGCTCGAGGACGCCTCGCCGTGTTTGCGAACCTTGCCGACCGGCGCTACCTAAACAATCGGGATTTCACGCGGGAAGGCGACTTTGAGCAATCAGGCATCGGCGGCGAGTTCAGCTGGCGGACCGGTGCCCGAACCACCGCGCTGGTGCGGGCCAGCCGCACCGACATCGATTACGACGTTAACATCCGCGATAGCGTACAGCGGCAGCTGGCCCTCGGGCTCCGGTGGGGCGGGGCGCCGACAAGTGATGTACGACTTTTGGTCGGGCGGCTTGAACGATCTGCGCGGCTCGAAGGGCAGGCAGATTTCCAGGGTCTCTTCTGGGAAGCCGCAGCGTCGTGGCGGCCGCTCGAGCGAAGTGAGTTCTCGCTGCTGACGAGCCGCGCGACCGACGAGGCTTTCGGCGGCGCCAGCTTTCTGGTCCGCGAACGGCACTCGCTGGGTTGGCGTCACCAGTGGCGGAGCCGGCTCAGCAGCAGCCTCGACCTGTCGTGGGCGGATGAGGACCTAAGGCCCAACGGCCGTGCCGACGATATTCAGCAGGTGGGCCTGAGCGTAGACTACACCTTTCGTCGCTGGATGCTGGTCGGACTCGGCTGGCGTCACGTCGAGCGCAACTCCAGCAGTAACCGCTTCGACTACCGGCGCAATGAGGTGCTGCTGTCGATGCAGGTGAGCCTGTAGCGCAGGAATGTTGAACATGATCGGAAAACGCCCAATGAGCATAAGGTGCAATAACCCGCTGAACCGCAGGCTCGCCGGTGCCGCGGCGCTGCTGGCTGCGCTTTCGGTGAGCGCCGTGGAGATTCCGCCGCCGGGTGATCCGTTCTTTATCCAGACCAACTCTTCGGATGCGGCGATCGGGCTCGGCGACTGGTACACCGCGGACACTAACGGCGTGGGCGGCGGCTTCCACTATGTGGGGATCTACGTGCCGTGTGGCTGGCCCACGGATCAGGAGATCCACATAGACCTGTTCAGCCCGGAGATGAATTCGGCCAACCCGGATCTGGATGAGGTCAACAGCGGCGGACCGGGCACCACAACCTTTGAGCTGTTCGACGTGGGCGCGGTGGTGGTCAGCCCCGCAACGCCGGCGCCGGGCGCACCGGGCTCACTCCTGTCCATCGATTATCCGCCGGCGGCACCACCCGAGCAGTGGGTTCGCGCGTTTACGCTCGGTGACGATGCTGGCGCAACGGCGCCGATCAGCTGCGGGCAATACGTGCTGCGCATCGCCTCCACCAATGACGATCAGAACGCCTGGCGGCTTCGGGTCGGATTCGATAACGACACGAACCCCAACAATCCATTCCCGGCGAACTGGGACGACTTTGACGGCGTCCCTGGCACAGACGATGAGCTGCTGGTCGGGCTTTACCAGTATTCGTTCCAGCAGGATTCGGGCGGCGTTCAGTGCAATACGCTTTACGAGTTCGTGCCGGAAAACTCCGCCTGCCCAAATTCACCGCCCACGCCGCCGGACAGCAACATCTGCTTCAACAACTTTGATATGGACGGCAATACGCGGGTGCGCTACTACCCGCCGCTGACGCCGCTCGATCCGAATGGACTGATCGGTGGCCTCCCGGGCACGCTGTCGCCCAACGGCCAGTGGAATGGCGGCAGCCAGACCGAACGCGGCGGCGACCTGATCACCAACCCGCAGGTCGGCTGGTGGGGCATTGTCTCCTGCCTGAGCAGCAACAATCAGCTCGCCCAGGACGCTCAGGAGAACGTGCCTCAGTTCAACCAGATTCCGCCGATCCCGGTCATCGAGCTGACCAAAGACGACGGCCGGGTGGTGGCCAGCGAGGGCGATACGCTCACCTACACCATTCGTTTTGAAAACATCTCTGATGACGACCTGCTGCCCGGTGCGGCTCGCAACCTGACCCTGACGGACACGCTGCCGTCGGAGGTGAGTTACGTGTCCTGCGCGATCGACGCCCCGTTTTCCGGCACCTGCAGCGAAACGGGGGGCGTGGTGACCTTCGACATCACCGAAACGGTCCTCGCCGGCGAAGTGGGGACCGTCACCCTGACCACCACCATCAACGCGGGAGCGACCTTCCCGTTCACCAACACCATCGTCGCTACCTACACCGACAGCTGGGAGGTCGGCAGCTATACCGCGCGGGATGATGAAACCACCTTCAGCGCAACGCCCCTGTCGCTGGACAAGACGGTCGATACCCCCCTGGCGGCCGTCGGCGACACGGTCAACTACACCTATACCATCACCAACATCTCCCCTGATCCCGTTGTGCTGGTCGACCTGGTGGACGACAAGATCGGAACCTTTGAGTTTTCCGAGCAGTTTCCCCAGGCGGTGGCGCTATATGATTTTTCTGAAGGCCCCGACCCCGCCGTCGTGCGCGATACGTCCGGATTCCTTGGCGCCCTGGATCTGACCGTAGAAGGGTCACCGGTCGTCTATGAGCTCGACCCCGCGCGTATCGATATCGATACGCCAAACCGGCTGTCCAACTCGCTCGACAACAGCAAGATCATCACCGAGTGTCAGGCAGAGGGGCAGTTTGCCCTGGAAGCCTGGGTGCAGCCGGTAGGAGTTGTGCAGGGTGGGCCCGCCCGAATCATTCATTCGTCGCTGGATGCGGCCAACATCAATTTCAGTCTGTACCAGGACAACGACCAGTACGGCTTTTTTATTCGCACACCCACCAACACGGACCCAACCGCGGACGTGGTGCTCACGACTGCCGCAAGCTCGGTCAGCACCGACCTTACGCACCTGCTGGTGGTCGTCGAGGCAGACGGTGACGCGACGCTATACCAGGACGGCGCGGTCGCCGCCAGCGCAAACGTCGGGCCAACGGGCAATTTCAGCAACTGGAACGGCACGTGGGATTTTGGCATCGGCAACCAGTTCTCCGCCGCCGTCGGCAGCTCCGCGGAAGATTGGCAGGGGCAGCTTTATAAGAGTGCGGTTTACTGCGATGAGATCCGCCCGCAGGATGCTGCCAACCTGTTCAACCTCGGCAGCGAAAGTGACCCCAGCGGCAATCGTCTGCTCGAGCCCGGTGAGCAGGTCATTGTGACAGCGCCCTACGTCATCACGACCGCCGACTTTCCCGGCCCGGTCATTAACCTCGCTGAGGTTAACGGCCTTACGGCCGGCAACCAGGCCTTTACGGTGTCGGATACCGAGTCGGTGGACATCGACAGCCAGCAGCTGGCACTCACCAAAGTTTCTGACGCCGGCAGCGAAGTTGCGCCAGGCCAGATCATCACCTACACCCTGACGTTGACCAACACGGACACGATCACCCACACCGGCATCACCATCGTTGATCCGCTGCCCCCGGGCACAAGCTACGTCTCGCAAAGCACCGTGGTGCAGGGTCGACGCGAGCTTACCATCGACTATCGCGACGATTTCAACGACTCCCCGGTGACGTACAGCGGCAGCAGCGGCGCCACACCCTGGACCAGCAGCTGGATCGAGCTGGATGATGGCGGCAATGACGGCCCGGCTGCCGGTGACGTGTTTATCAGCGGCGGAGAGCTGCAGTTCGATCGCCCGAACTCAGCCAACACGGGCGCTTTCGACACGCTGCAGCGAGCGGTTGATCTTTCCGGCGCCAGCAGCGCCACCCTGACGTTCTCGTTTGACTTTGACGGTGCCACCGAAGCCTGTGCCGGTGGGTTTGGCGCTGATGACTGCCTGTTCGCCGAGGCCTCCGACGACGGCAGCAGCTGGACGACGCTGATCACCCTGAGCGGCGATCCGGACAACAACAACGGCACGCGCACCGTAGCGATACCCGCCGGCCTGGTCGGCGCTGACACCCAGATCCGTTTCCGCGCGCTGGGCTTCCGCGGCGGCGATGAAAACGTCACCGTCGACAACGTGATTGTTGATGCTTCGAGTTCGGGGCCGGTCACGCTGGACAACGTGCCTGGCGGCGGCAACGACCTGGATGATGGCGCCCCCGCGGATCTCGTCACCACAGCCGACAGCCTGATCCTCAACCCGGGTGAGTCGATGACCGTGACCTTCCAGGTTCAGGTCGACGACCCGCTCAACTCCAACATTATTGCGATTCGCAACCTCGCCTCGGCAGATACCGACCAGGGGGAACCCACCGTTGCTGAGGTGCTCGACCCGGTGCGGCCGTTTGGTGGTCAGATCGGCGATTCGGTTTGGCTGGATATCGATGGTGACGGCATCTTCGACCTGGGTGAAGCGGGCCTCGCCAACGTCACGGTGCAGCTGATCGACACCAGCGACGGTTCGGTGATCACGACCACCCAGACCGATCTCACGGGCCGCTACCTGTTTCCTAACCTTGCCGCCGGCAGCTATGAGGTCGCCGTGGTTGAGTCCACACTGCCACCAGGGCTGGTGGCCGGTCCGGGGAACAGCAACCCCGCCGGGGTCTTCACCGTCGCCGGCGTCGAGCGCTTCGACAACGCCGACTTTGGCTATGTGCCGACCGCCAACACGGCGCTGATCGGCGACAGCGTTTTTGCTGACGCGGACGGTGACGGCGTGCAGGACCCCGGTGAAGCCGGGTTCGGTGGCGTCACCGTTGAGCTGCGCGACGCGCTGACCGGCGCGGTGGTCGCCACGACCACCACCGGTCCGGACGGCCGCTATCTGTTTAGCGGTTTGACGCCTAATACGTATGTGGTGACGGTGACCGATACGGGTGGGGTGCTCGGCGCGGCCGGCAGCACGACGGGCGGCAACGAGTCGCCGCCCATCACGGTGGCGCCCGGCGATATCGTGACGGACGCCGACTTTGGTTACCTTGATCCGTTCGCTTTTGCCATCGACGACGAGATCTGGTTCGACGCTGACGGCAACGGGCTGCGTACCAGCAACGAGTCCGGCATCGCCGGGGTCAGCGTCAATCTCGTGGATGCGGGCGGCAACGTGATCGCCACCACCATCAGCGGCGCAGACGGATCGGTCAGCTTCAGCGGCCTGCCCAACGGCAGCTATCAGCTCGAGCTGGCGGATACGCAGGGCGTGCTCTCCGGCTTCGGCGGCACCACCGCTGCCGCGGTGAGTCGCGCGACCTCAGCGACGATCAATAACGCTAACGTCAGCGCTAGCAGCTTCGGCTTCAACCTGCCGGGACTCATCGGCAATGAAGTCTATTCTGACGCGAACGGTAACGGTGTGCTCGATCCCGGTGAGGTTCTCATTCCCGGCGTCGACCTGTCGCTGTTTGTCGACGACGGCGACGGCGTGTTCGACAGCGCGGTAGACACGCTGGTGAACACGGCGCAGACCGACAGCGGCGGCATCTATGGCTATCGCGGCCTGGCCTTCTCCCGCTACTTTGTGTCGCTCGACCTGAGCCAGACTGTCCTGGCGGGCGCGACCCTCACCACGGGTGACTCCCAGACCGGCGACAACGCAGCGGGTGCCCAGATCGACGTCCTGTTGAGCGGCGGCAACGGCGGCGTGCTCACGGCAGATTTTGGTTTCCTCAACGCGGCACTGCCGGACATCAGCGGCAACGTATTTGAGGACCTGGACCGCGACGGCGTGGACGACGGGGCTGCGGAGACCGGCTTTAGCGGCGTCACGGTCGAGCTGTTTGCTGCCGGTCCGGACGGCGTTCTTGGCAGCGCCGACGACCTGGTCGTAGCCACCGCGGTCACCGACGCTGCGGGCGACTACCAGTTTACCGACGTGCCTCCGGGTGACTATCGTCTGGAGGTGACGGATCGCGCCCAGGTGCTGACCGACTTTGGCCTGACCAGCGGCCTAGACCGACTGCAGATCACCGTGGCCGGCGACGACATCGACGACCTCGACTTTGGTTACGCGCGCGCCTTTGGTGACGCCAGTCTCGGAGATCTGGTGTGGCTGGACGCCAACGGTAACGGCATCAACGAAGCGGGCGAAGCGGGTCTGCCCGGCGTGACGCTGAACCTGTTCGACGCTGGCCCTGACGGCGTCATCGGGGGCGGCGACGATGTGCTCATCGCCAGCACCGTCACCGACCAACTCGGCGGCTTCGATTTCAAGAACCTGCCGGCCGGCCGGTATTTTGTCGACGTCGATGAGTCCACCGTTCCGGCGGGGCTTACGCTGAGCCCTGGCCTGACAGACCCAAGCGCCGTCGTCGCGCTGGGCGCCGGCGACAACATCGATACGCTGGACTTTGGCTATCGACCGGACGTCGGCACGGCGCTCGTCGGCGATCAAATCTGGATCGACGCCAACGGCAACGGGGAGTTTGACCTCGGGGAAGCCGGTCTGCCCGGCGTCACCGTCAGCCTGATCGGCGCCGGTCCGGACGGGCAGCTCGGCACGGGTGACGACCTGGTGCAGAGCACCGTCTCCGGCCCGGACGGCAGCTACTCCTTCGCGGGCCTGCCGCCGGACAACTACGCCGTAACGGTGGACACCGCAACGCTTCCGCCCGGCTTTAACCCGACTCCCAGCAACGCCCAGGAAACCTACCAGCTCACCGCCGAGGCTGATACCGCCTACCTGCTGCTCGACTGGGGCTTCGTGCCCACCGTTGGCCTTGCCTCCCTGGGTGACACGGCGTTCATCGACAACAACGGTGACGGCGTCCAGGATGGCGACGAAAGCGGCCTAGGCGGCCTGTCGATCGATCTGCTGGGGCCGGGCCCTGACGGTGTCTTCGGCAGCGCCGACGATGAGGTCCTGGCCTCGACGATTACCGGCGGCCAGGGGAACTATGATTTCACCGGCCTGAACCCGGGCGACTATCAGGTCCGGCTGACCGATACGGCCGGCGTGTTGACCGGCCTCAACCCGACAACTGCCAATCCGGGAACCATCACGCTGAGCGCCGGCCAGGACTTCGACGACGCCGACTTCGGGTTCTTCCCGGCGTCCAGCCTCGGTTCGGTCGGCGACCTTGTGTTTCACGATGTAAACGGCGACGGTGTTCGCCAGCCGTCCGAATCCGGCATCGAGTCCGTGCTCGTTGAGCTGTGGCTGGACGTCAACGATGATGGCGTGATCACGCCGGGGATCGACAACCTGATCCGTAGCGTTCGAACCGACGTCAACGGGGAGTATGAGTTCGGTGGCGTGGCGCCGGAGGACTATCTGGTCCGGCTGGCGCCGCAGAACTTCCAGCCGGGTGGCGTGCTGGAGGACACCACCAACACCGCCGGCGCGCCTGGGGTCAACAACAATGCCCAAACCAATCCGCTGCCGCTGACCATCGACAGCGGGAACTTAAACCCGGTCTTTGCGGACTTCGGCGTCAACGCGCCGGCCAGCTTCAGCCTGGCCGGAACGGTCTTTGAAGACATCAGCAACGACGGGGTTGATCAGCCAGGCGAGCCAGACGTGGGCGGCGTGGCGGTGCTGCTGTTTCGCGACCTCGACGGCGATGGCGTACTCGATCCGTCAGACCCGGTCTTCGGTAGCACCGTGACCGACGCTGGCGGGGATTATCTGTTCGACAACCTGCCGCCCGGTGACTACCTCGTCGCAACCGATGTTCTGGGCACGCGCCTGGACGGCTTCTTCCAGACAACACAGACCCTCACCAGCGGCGTCCAGCCGGTTACAGGCAGCGCTACGGACGTCATCACCGGGCTCGATTTCGGTTTCTTCAACGGCGGCATCACCACCACACCGGTGACGCTGTCGTACTTTGAAGCGGTTGAGACCAAAGAAGGGGTGCTGCTCCGCTGGGCCACCGCCACCGAGTCGGGCAACCTGGGCTTCGCCGTGCATGCGCGTGCAGCGGACGGCGCGCTGAAGCGTCAGGCGCCGGTAATTCCCTCGAAGGTCGTGGATTCAACCCGCTGGCAGTCTTACGAGCTGCAGCTGACTGGACGCGCCGTCGATAAGCTCTGGCTCAGCGACATCGATACGCGCGGTGTGGAGACGCTGCATGGTCCGTTTGAGCTGGGCCAGGTCTATGGTGCTGATCGTCCGCCCTCGCCGATCGACTGGGGAGCCATTCGCGCGCAAAACAACGCCACTCTGCAAAAGCGCAGCGCGCGCAAGGGGGCAGCAGCCAGCCGCGTCATGGACGTCAGCGTAGCGGCAAGCGGCATCACCCGGATCACCGCCGGCGAGCTGGCGGCCGCCGGCATGGACCTGACCGGCGTTACGGGTGTGGAGCTTGCGCTCAGCGTTAACGGTCAGCCGGTGCCGGCCAGGGTCAGCGACAGTGGACCGTTCAGCGGCGACGCGTTTGTCGAGTTTCTGGCTGAGGCTCGCGACAGCCTCTACGGCAGCGAAAACGTCTACCGGTTAGCGGTCGATCAGGCTGCGGCCGCGCGGGTGGTGGTCAACAGCGCCGTACCCTCGGAGCTCAATCCGGATGCCGTGGAGCGCGCGACGCTGACGCTGGCGGAAAACAACCAGTACAGCTTTGGCTCGCCGACCGACGACCCCTGGTTTATCCGCGAACTGCTGGCGTTCACCAGCCCGGTAGAAGCGGATTTTGCGCTGGAGCTGGCCGGCTACGAGGGCGGTAGCGCCAATCTGACCGTCGACTTCTGGGGCGTCACCGATCTGCCACAAAACCCGGACCATCACGTGCAGGTTCTGGTCAACGGTTTACTGGTGGGCGAGCAGTTTCTTGATGGTCTGACCGCCGGTCAGATCAGCGCCAGTATCTCGGCCGCAAACCTGGTTGTCGGCACCAATACCGTGACCGTCCGACTGCCGGCTGACACCGGGGCCCAGTTCGATCTGGTGAACCTCGAGTCGATCTCGCTGGCCTTCGATCGTGCACCCATGATCACCGGCGGTGCCGGCGAGATCACCGTGCCCGCCGGCGGCGACGTCCCGGCGCCAAACCCCGATACGCTGTTTGCCAGCTCCTTTGAGACGATCCCCGGGGCTGCGTTCTCAATCGCCGGGCTGAGCGCTGATGAAGCGGTTGCCTATGCTTTGGTCAATGGTCTGCCGGTTTACCTGGAAAACGCGGCACCCGTGCCGGACGGCGCCGGCTTCGCCCTGCAGATTCCCGCGCTGCCCGGTGCTGAGTCAATTCGGGTCAGCCAGCTCGACACTCTGGTGCCAGCAACCCTGAGCCCGGCTGTGGAGGCCACCGACCTGCTCGCCGGCACCGCCGACTATCTGATGATCGCCCACCCGGTGTTCCTCGATGGGATCGAAACCCTCGCGGACTTCCATCGCGGGCGTGGCCTGACCGTCAAGGTGGTCAGCGTCGACGAGGTATACAGCCAATACAGCCAGGGACAGCTCGACGCGGCGGCGGTCGACGCGTACATCGCGGACGCCGTACCGGCCCTGGGCCTGCAATATGTACTGCTTGTCGGTGGTGATTCCTACGATTATCACAACTACCTGGGCCTCGGTTCGCTGAGCTTTATCCCGTCCCTCTACGGCCAGGTGCACCCGGTGGTGCGCTACGCGCCGCTGGACGCGCTTTACGCAGACGTCGACGGCGACGAGGTACCTGACGTGGCGCTGGGTCGGTTCCCGGTGCGTACCGAGCAGGAGCTCTCCTGGATGATCGACAAGACCATCCAGTACGCCGGCAAAGCCTATGACCGCCAGGCGATCTTCGCCGCAGACGAAGCTGAGCCGCTGACGCCCTTCGGCGCCATCAGTGACGACGTGATCGACAGCTTGCTGACCGACTGGACCGTGTCCCAGACTTACCTGGACAACGTGACGCCCGCCCAGGCCACCATCGACATCCAGGCCGCCATCAACAGCGGTGTGGCTTTGACCAACTACTTCGGCCACTCCGGCTTCACCGAATGGGGCCGCACGAACCGGCTGCTGACCTCTGGCGACGTAGACCTGCTGACCAATGCCGGATTGCCTACGGTCGTGAACCAGTGGGGCTGCTGGAACGCCTACTACGTGTCACCTTTCGCCGACACGCTGGCGCATCGCTTCCTGGTCGGCGGCAACTACGGCGCCGCTGCAATCCTGGGTCCGGTGTCGCTGACACGGCTGTCCTCGGAGCAGCTGCTGAGCAACCTCAGCTTCGCGGAGCTGGTCACGCCCGGCTTCTCAGTCGGCGACGCGATCACTGCCGGCAAGCAGGTGCTGTCGCAGTCCCACCCGGACCGGGAAGACGTTGTGCTGGGCTACACGCTGCTGGGCGATCCGGCGCTCCGCATTATCGACTGAGGAAGCCTGGTCGCCGCGGTCACGCGGGCTCCAGATCAGCCCCTCGATCTCTGTATTAGGTTTGCCAGGGTTATACTGGCGGGCCCACTTACTCAGCGTTACAGGAGGGCGTTATGGCAGAAACCATCGAAGTCATCGAACGCGAGGCCCAGCCCGTGCTGGTTGTTCACTCCACGGCTTCCGTGTTCAAGATTGCCAAGACGCTGGCCAACAGCTTTGACCAGGTCACCACGCAGATCCGCGTCAGCGGGACAGAAAGCGTTGGTGCACCTTTTGCGCGCTATTCAGGAATCGACTGGGCCGACGTTACCAGCAAAGGGGTGCTAGGTCAGATCTGGCAGATGCTGACAGAAAAAATGAACATTTCTGCGGGTATGCCGGTAGCGGACGGAGCTGAGGGCAAAGGTGCCGTTGAAGCGATAGAGCTGCCCGCCGGGCGTTACCTCAGAACCTTCCACGTCGGCCCCTATCAAAAGGTGGGCAATACCTACAAAAAGCTGGTGGCCTGGGCCGCGGAGCAGAATCTGACAATGGACAGCTGGAGCTGCGAGTCATACGTCGATGATCCGACGACCAAGCCGATGGCGGAAGTTCGAACCGAGGTTTTTGTCGCGCTGAAAGACTGAGGGGGACCTCGGCCGGTCAGGGCAAACAGTCGATAATCCGATAGATGTCCGCTTCGGTGTTGTACAGGTGGGGTGACAGACGCAGCCCTTCTTTGCGCATGTCGTAGAAAATCCCCGCGTCGCTCAGCCGGGCCGCAAATGCCTCCTGCTGTTCGCCGTAGTTGAGCACAACGCTGCCGCCCCGGTTTTTTGAATCCAGCGGCGACACCTGAAACTCGTCCGGCACCGCGCGGCATAGCTGTTCGGTCAGCTCTCGGTTGTGCGCTTCGACCTTGTTAAGACCAAGGTCCAGGAGTGCCCTTATGGAGTGAGCGGCGGTTATGCACGGAGCCACGCTGGGCGTCCCACCCCAGAAACGCGTGGCGTCCTGCGCGTATTCGAAATGGTTGATATCAAACTCGAACGGGTCGCGATGAGAAAACCAACCCACGTCGCGCGGCTCGCAGCTTTCGATCCGATCCGGATGAACCCACAGAAAGCCGGCACCGGAACCGCCGCAGAGCCACTTGAGGCAGGAGCCGGCGATGAAGTCCACGTTCCAGGCTGGCGCATCCACCGTCCGAACGCCAATCGACTGGGCCACGTCAACAACGCTGATTGCGCCGCGCTGCCGCGCCAGGTCGGCGAGCGTTGCGATGTCGTGACATTCGCTGGTGTTGGAGTGCACGTGGGTCAGCAGTACGCAATGCACCTCGTCGTTGAGATAGGGATCCCAGACTGCCGGGTCGAGCGTGTTTTCTGCGCGCGGAATCATCTTGAGCTCAAAGCCCATCCGCTGCGCCACGGAGAAGACAAAACCCAGCGACGGGAAAGCCCGTTCGGCGATCAGCAGCGTTCGCCGTCCATCGCTCGCCGGCAGCGCCCCCAGTACCTGGCTCAGACCGGCAGATACATTGAGCTGTGGACACACCGAGGACGCCTCGGTATTCATTACGCGAGCGAGCTGCGCTCGAAAATCCTGGATTTCCTCCAGCCAGACCGGCCATACCTGGTCGTTGGCGATCGTCCAAGGGTCCAGCAGGCGGGCGGCAAGATGGGTCTGCAGCGTTACCGGCGGCAGCCCCGCTGAATGATTCAGCATATAGCCACGGGCGGGCGGCCAGGCGGCCAGATCAAAACTCACGACAGTGTTGCTGCAGGATCAGCAGGGTCCGTGGCGGCCTCGACCGCCACGCCGTCGGCATCGCCGTCACCAATGCCCAGCGCGTCACGGATCTTGGCCAGGTCTCGATAGCGGCTGGCGATGTCATCTCTGGGCGCAGCGGTCCGCAGGTCCTTGAGCTTTTCCAGCGCCCGCATCAGCACCTCCAGCGGTGGACCGCTGGCCGTAATGTGCTTGAGATGCTGGTCCGGGAGCGACTCCGACGGACGCTGGATAAACCGATGCACCAGCTGGTTGTGGTGCTGTGAAGCGGTCTTGCCGTGAGCCTCGCAAACCTCCAGCAACAGCCTGGCGTTGTGTTCAAAATCTCGCCCTCGATCACTTTCGTCAAGCGCCGACAGCGTCTGATCCAGCAGACTGCGGCGACGCATGCAGTCCCGGAGCCGAGCCTGGTCTTCCGGCATCATGTACAAAAACTTGTCCACCAGGAGCTGCGAGTACGACGGGTCTTCCGCCTGGCATAAGCCGAGCAGCAGATCGATTTCGTTGATACCGGCAAAGTCGCCGGCGTTGGCGCCCCGATACTCGCTGCGACCCACCCGATAGGGCTTGTAGTAGGGCCGTACGGAATAGAAGAAACGATCGGTGTCGAGCTGCGCAAACAGCTTCTCGTTATAGTGCGCGACGTCCGTCAAGGCGTCCTTGGCTGCCTTCAGCAAATCCCCCGTGACCGGGTGCGTGATGCCGAGCGGAACCGTCCGAACCAGGGCGTCGGCTGCGCGCTTGTAAGCGAAGATGCCGCGTGTGTTGTAGTCGAGAAACAGGAACTCGTCTTTGAGGCTGGTGAAGCTGCGGTACTGACCGTTCACGGCCATGTTGTGGGTCGAGAGGTGACTGGTGGCGAAGCGTGGCGCAACGCCCAGCGAAGCACCGATGTGCATGGCCAGCCCCGAGGCCTCAACCAGCGGCGAGGTGGATTCCCTGGACGGCTCGGTCAGCTCATGGCGTCGGCAGGCCCCCATGTACAGGCCCACGTTGCCCAGCAGCTCAAAGGCCGGCTCAAAGCCCTCGTCGGTATTGCCTTCGCGATGGAGCTGGGCGATCAGCGCCCGCCCTTCGTCGTGCAGCGTTTGGCGAAGGTCGTGCCCGACCTGAGACAAATCCGACCGATCCTCCTGCGCAAAATAGAGCTCCTCCAGCTCGGTATTGAGCTGGATAAAGCTGCTGCGAATCCATCGATCGAAGCTCCGGGCGTTAGCGCTCATGGCGTCGGGTCCTGAGAACGGTGACCCGCCATGATAGCGCTAATGCCTCAGGGGGTTGAAGGGTTCGGCCCGTGCCTCTCGACGCAGGCGCATCCCGCCGAATCCGAGTAGCGCGATACCCAGCAGCAGGAGCCACCAAACGCTGTCTACCGGTACCGGCAGCGGGTTCAGATCGAAGACGACAACCGTTGGATCGGAGTCGTCGTCGGGGCCATTGCCGTCCGGATCCGGGTCGACACCATCCTGCGAAACGTCGGTGACGTCGCGCCCACCGCCGTTGCCGCTAGCCGTTGCGCTGTTGAAATACGGCGGACTGGTGGTGCGGGGGAATACCAGCACGCTCAGCTCGATAACGCCCAGCTCGCCGATCGCCAGTGAATCTGTGCCGAGAAGCATATTGGTGTCGGCTGCCCCGTTGTAGGCCATGTTCACGCTCAGGGTCGGAGACTGGATGTCTCTGACTTCAAAGCTGGCCGGTGCGGGGAACGTCAGCGTCAAATCATCGGCCACCTGAATATCATCGAGCTGCACCTGGCCGGAGTTTTCCACCCGGAACCGATAGGTCACGAGCGCGCTGCCGCCGGGCAGCCCGTTGCCCTGCGTCGACAGCAGCACCCCGGCCAGCTCTTTGGCCAGGCCAATCTCGGCCAGTCCTGCACCACCCAGCGGCACCTCCGTCGGATCGTCATTGTCCGGCGTGTCCGGATCGTCGGAGTCCACCGGGTCCGTCTCGTCGGAGGTCAGCAGCGCCTGGTTGATGAGCGATACGACGTCCAGCGGCAGCGGGTCGTTCACCCGCACTTGGTAAGCAATCGTGACCTCACCGCCCGCGGCGAGCGCAGCGATGGTGACCTCGACACTAAGCTCGCCGGCACCGTTGCCAGCCACCACCGTGCCGCTGCTGGTCTGCACCGAACCGTTGATCAGCATCCCGTTGCTGTCGGGGGTATCGGTCAGGCGCAGATTGTTGGCGGTGCCGTTGCCCACATTCTGAATCGTGAGCAGGTAGTCCACCCGGTCTCCGCCAGAAATAAAGCCGTCGGCGTCCTCGTCAAACGTATTGATGACCGCCTTGCTCAGCTCCAGGATCGGGTCAGCGTCGATCGGGGTTCCGGTTGGGTCGTCGTCAACCGGCGTGTCCGGATCATCCGTGGGCTCGTCAGGCAGACCATTACCGCTGACCAGTCCCTGGTTAAACACCTGTGTCGCGTTGTTAGTGACCGGGTCGTTGATCGTGACGTCAAAGCTGACCGTCAATGATGCGCCGCCGGCCAGCGTGCCGATGGTGACGAGCACGTCGCTGTCCGCGGGCGCATTGCCCCGCACAACCGCGCCGATCGTGCTGGCGACGGAGCCCACGACCAGCGTCGTGTTGGCATCGGGGACGTCGGTGAACTGCAGCCCCGCCGCCGCTGCGTTGCCGGCGTTCAGAATCGTGATCACGTAGGTCAGGGTGTCACCAGGGGACGCCACGCCGTTGCCATCCGCGTCATTACTCAGCAGGTCGGTTTTGCTCGCCTCGATCCTGGGGCTGGCGTCGATCGGCGTTTCGGTCTCGTCATCATCGTCAGGCGTATCGGGGTCGTCCGACGGCTCAGGCGGTGCGTTGGTGCTGAACACCACCGCCTGGTTCGTCACCTCCGTGACGCCGGCCGGCAGCGGACGGTTGATCGTGACGTCGAAGGACAGCGTGACGCTGTTGCCGCCCGCGATGTCGCCAAAGTCCGCCGCTACGTCCCGATCGCCTGCGGTATTGCCCTGGGTCACCGTCCCCTGTGATAGCTGGACCGAGCCGACCACCAGCGTCACGTTCGGATCGAGGTTGTCGTTCAGGAAGCTGCTGACCGCCGCCTGGTTGCCGTTGTTGTTGACGGTCACCAGATACGTCAACACGTCTCCGGGAGACGGCGTACCGCTGCCGTCGGTATCGGTGCGCAGCACGTCGGTCTTGATCACCTCCAGCTCCGGCGCGGCGGTCAGGGGCACTTCGGTTTCGTCATCGTCCTGAGGATCGTCCGGGTCGTCCGTCGGTTCTGTCGGCAGCTCGTTGCTGTTCACCAGACCCTGATTGACCAGCTCGGAAACGCCCGCCGGGATCGGGTTGGCCACCAGCGTCTGATAGCTCAGCGCAACGCTGGCACCCCCGCTGATGGTCCCGATATCCACGCTGATCGTGGTATCACTCGGACCGTTGCCGAGCAGCACCGTTCCCTGCGCCGCGACCACGCTGCCGTTGACGAGCGTGGATTTCGGATCGGGTGAATCGATATAGCTCACGCCCGTTGCGGCGCCGTTACCCAGATTGTCGATCACCACGGTGTACAGCAGGGTGTCACCGGGGCTGACCTGCCCATTACCGTCCGCGTCAAGCTGCAGCGCTACCGCTTTGCTGGCCTCAAGGACCGGCGCGGCCGTGACCGGCGTTGTGGTCGGGTCGTCATCGTCGGGGCGATCCGGGTCATCGGTCCGTTCGATCGGCTGCTGGTCGGAACTGACCGTTCCCTGGTTGCTCAGCACGGTCACGCCGGCGGGCAGTGGATTGTTGATGGTCACATCGAACGTGACGACCGTGCTGCCGCCGCCGGCGATGGCGCCGATGGCAACCTCCACCGCCTGGTCTGCTGCACCGTTACCCAAGGTCACCGTACCGGCGCTGGTAGTCACGCTGCCACTTACCAGGGTCGTGTTGGGATCAGGCTGGTCGCTCAGCACCACGCCGGTAGCGCCAGCGTTCCCGCCGTTGCTGATGGTGATTCGGTAGCGGAGCGTGTCACCCGGCGAGGCGACGCCGTCGCCGTCGGCGTCAAGCAGCAGAGAGTCGCTCTTAAACGCCTCCAGCTGAGGGGCGGCGTTCAGCGGCACCACGGTTTCATCATCATCCGGCGGGCCGTCGAGGTCGTTCGACGGTTCGGCCGGCAGCCCGTCTGCGGTTACAAAAGCCTGATTCACCAGTTGTGAAACGCCGGCCGGCAGCGGGCTTGGGACCTGCACCTGGTAGCCCACGGTCACGCTCGCACCGCCACCCGGCAACGTCCCTACGTCCACCGCTATCGAGGTGTCCCCCGGCGTGTTGCCCAGCGTAACGATACCCACCGAGGTGATCACGCTGCCGGCGACAAACTGACCGTTCGGGTCGGGCGTATCCGTGACCACCACACCGGTGGCGGCCGCGTTACCGATATTGACAGCCGTCAGGGTGTAGCTGAGCGTGTCACCGGGTGAGGGAAGACCGTCAGCATCCGCATCGATGAGCACCGCGGCCGATTTATCCAGCTCGACGATCGGCGTCACGGCGACCGGGGTCGGGGTCGGGTCATCCTCCGGACCCAGATCAGGGTCATCCGTCGGCTCATCCGGAAGCTGGTCACTGCTGACAAAGCCCTGGTTCACCACCTGCGTTACACCCGCCGGCAGCGGGCTGTTGATCGTGACGTCGAAGGTCAACGTCACCTCACCGCCACCAGCCAGATCGCCGATGGCAACGGTGACCGCGCTGTCTCCGGCGGTATTGCCGCTGAGTACGGTGCCCAGTGTCGTAACAACGCTGCCCACAACCAGCGTGGTGTTCACATCCGGCGTGTCCTCAAAGGTCAGATTGGTCAGTCCCACATTGCCGACGTTCTGAATCAGGACCGTATACCGCAGCACGTCTCCGGGTGACGGGAGCCCGTCACCGTCGTTATCGAGCCGCAGCGCGTCACGCTTGAACGCCTCCAGCTGCGGGTCGGAGGTGACCGGCGTTGTGGTCGGGTCGTCGTCCGGCGGCGTGTCCGGGTCGTCCGTATCCAGCGGCGGCAGCTCAGCGCTGGTGATCACCGCCTGGTTGTCCACCTGGGTCACCCCGGCGGGCAGCGGGTTATCGATCACCACCTCAAAGGCGATTTCTGCGGTCTCGCCGCCGCCGGGGATAACGCCGACATCGACCTGCACGTTGACGTCACCCGCGCTGTTGCCCTGAACGACCGACCCTCGGGTGGTGGCCACCGAGCCGACAACCAGCCCAACGTTCGGATCCAGGTTGTCATTCACAAACGTTGTGGTGGCGGCCTGATTGCCGCTGTTGACGATGACGATCTGGTACAGAAGCGAATCGCCGGGTGACGGTGTACCGTTGCCGTCGGCATCGATCAGCAGCGTGTCGCGCTTGCTGGCGCTGAGCACCGGGGTGGCCGTCAGCGGCACGTCGGTAGGTTCGTCGTCATCCGGCACATCAGGATCATCCGTCGGCTCGTCCGGCACCTCGTTGCTGCTCACCACCCCCTGATTGCGCAGCCGGGTCACGCCGGCGGCGAGCGGATCGTTCACGAGCACGTCATAGCTGATCGAGCGGCTTGCGCCGCCCCCGGGCAGCGTGGTGATGTCCACCCTGATGGTGGTGTCGCCCGCCGTGTTGCCGAGAAGCACCGTGCCAAGCGGCGCAACCGCTACGGAACCGACGACCAGCGTGCTGTTGGCATCGGGCGTGTCGTTAAACACCACGCCGGTGGCCGCCGCGTTGCCGGAGTTGATGATGTTGACCGTGTAGCGGATGGTGTCACCCGGGGAGGCCAGGCCGTCACCGTCAGCGTCGTCGAGGAGCTGATCAGACTTGTCTGCCTCGATGACCGGAACCGCCGTCAGCGGGGTTTCCGTTGGATCGTCACCGTCCGGCGTATCCGGATCGTCCGTCGGGTTGGTCGGCGTTTCGTTGCTGCTGACCAGACCCTGGTTGGCCACTCGGGTCACGCCCGCCGGCAGCGGATTAGCCACGAGGACCTCGAAGCTGATGACCGCCAGCCCGCCGTTGCCCGGCAGGTTGCCGACGGCCACGGTGACCGGCGCCACGCCGGCATTGCCGCCGGTTACCACGCCGCGCGTGGTGCTGACGCTGCCCGGCACCAGCGTGGTGTTGGCATCCGGCGTGTCGGTGAACAGCACGCCGCTCGCCGCCTGATTGCCGCTGTTGCGGATGGTGACGGTATACGCCAGCACGTCCCCGGGTGACGGCACGCCGTCACCGTCGTTGTCGCCGACCAGCGTATCGATCTTGGTGCTGTCCAGCACCGGCGCCGCCAGCAGCGGCGTGATATTGGGATCGTCATCCGGCGCCGTGTCCGGATCGTCGGTCGGCTCAGACGGCAGTTCGTTAGAGTCAACACGACCCTGGTTCACCAGCTGCGTCACGCCGGCCGGCAGCGGGCTGTTGATCGTGACGTCGAAGCTGATGTCGACGCTGCCGCCCTGCCCCGCGAGGATCCCGATATCCACGACCACCGGCGGCAGACCGGCGTTCCCGTCGGTA
>JBCDKA010000048.1:0-25598 GCA_038747195.1 Pseudomonadota bacterium | reverse complement strand
TGCTCGCGGACGACCCGCATGTGGTCCGTACTCACGCCGACATCTTCGGCGGTGACATACCGCCCCGCGAGCGCATGAACAAACCGCCCAAACGCTTCAAACTCCGACGTTGTCGGCGCCCGATTCGGGTCGGCCAGCAGCACCGCCTTACCGCCGCCAAACGGAAGGCCGGCCATCGCGTTTTTGAAGGACATACCCCGGGCAAGGCGCAGCGCGTCAGTCACGGCTGACTCGCGATCGGCATACGACCAGCGTCGGCAGCCGCCGGCCGCTGGACCGAGTTTCGTCGAGTGGATCGCGATGATTGCCTCGAGGCCAGATCGTGCATCATGAGCGAAATACACGCCTTCGTGTTGGTCGAAGGCGGGGTTGCTGCTGCAATCAAGCTGTTTGACGTCCATAAGCCATAACCGCATGAATAGATGATGAAACGATACGCCGGTTTCTGCGGTTTTTCTTATCTGATTAGCAGCTTATTCGTCTATTTGTGAAAGCTTTATTTGCCATTACGCCGTTCAACGTATAATTTATTTGCTATGGAGCTAGACCGCGTAGACCGTCAGATATTGCACCTGCTACAAACCGTGCCGGACATCACCGCGGGCGCCATCGGCGAGCAGATTGGGGCCTCCCAGGCGACCTGCTGGCGGCGCATTCAGCGCTACCGGGATGAGGGCCTGGTACCCAACCAGTTTGTGGCCCTCGATCGGCGAAAAGCCGGGTTCCGGGCGATGGTTTTTGCGCAGGTCAAACTCACCACCCAAGGTCGGGCGAACCTCACCGCATTTTCTGAAGCGGTCCAGCGCTACCCGGAGGTCCAGGAGTGTTACGTGCTGATGGGAAACGTTGATTTTCTGCTGCGGATCGTCGCGCAGGATATCGAAGCCTATGAGCGGTTTTTCTTCGAAAAGCTGTCGCAGCTGCCTGGGGTTCAGGAGGTCACGTCGAATATCGCTCTGTCGGAAATCAAACGAAGCAACTACCTCCCCGTCTAACACGCTGATTGATAAATACTTTAGGTCGTTCACGCCAACCGGACACCGCCTCGGATACCTTTTTCGCCTGGCTGTGGGACGTGCCGCAAAAATTGTTAGAAATTCATGAAAGAAAAACCGGCAATGCCGGGTCTTATGGGTGTCTGACCTTATAACCATCGCCCGCGCACGCGCGCGGCTAAGTAGTAAACAGCGAAAATGGATTTCGAACAGTACAAAATTTACCTGAATGCCGACCCACGCAGCCGTGAGCCGGAGTTCCTGGAAGCGAGCCGAAGCTCCATCCAAAACGCCAGCGCGCATGCCGCTGCGCAGGAATTCGAGGACAAGCTTGAGAGTGCCTTGCGAGTTCCGGTCCCGTCCCCATCCGTCGAGACCATTCTTGCCCATTGCTTCACGGACGAGGAGAGCTCACATAGCTATCGCCCGCCCACGTGGCTGGCGATGGCGGCCGCGGTGCTTGTGCTGGTTGGCGTCGCTTCGGTCATCCTGCCCCGAGGACCTCAGGTGGACGCCTTCGCGCGCGAGGCTTTTGTGGCGCACCTGGAGCATCCCGAGCCCGCTGCGTTCGCCAATGACCGACCGCTCCCACCGCCGATGGTTGCCCAGGGCTTTACGTCTCAGGGCGTGAGTCTGGAAGAAGCGATCGCGGACGTCACCTACCTGAGCCCGTGTGTGATCGGCGAGAAGCGCGGACTACACCTCGTTCTGACCGACGATACGGGCGACAAGGTGACCGTCATGCTGCTGCCAGGAGAGCCCATGGAGGAAAAGCACAACTTTTCCATGGATCAGGTCACGGTGCAGATGATGCCAACCGGTGCTGGCGCCCTGGCGCTCTTCGGACACCAGGGCCAGGATCTGTCGCCGCTGGCACGGCAGCTCGCGCGAGATCTCAACCGGTCTAACAATCTGGTCGCCAGCCTCTAGCGACACCGGCCACCGAGCTCAGGGCAGCCCAATTCGCTGCCCGATCTCCGGCGACCTGGAAACGGGCTTCGTGCTATTACTATGGCATGTTATTTCAACTGCCCGATGACCAGGTTCTCTACGACGCGCTGCTGAAGCGAGACCCCAGCTACGAAGGCATCGCCTGGGTAGGCGTCACCAGTACCGGTATCTTTTGTCGACTGAGCTGCACAGCCCGCAAGCCGAAGGCCGAAAACTGCCGTTTCTTCGACAACATCGCGGACTGTCTGGACGCAGGCTTCCGGCCATGCCGTCGCTGCCGACCGTTACACCCGATCTCAGCTGAGGACCCGCTGGTCAGTCGCCTGCTTGCGGCACTGGAAGAGGACCCGACTCGGCGCTGGCGAGAGGCGGACATTCAGCAGCTTGGGCTGGATCCTTCCACCGTGCGACGCACCTTTAAACGCCATTACGGCATGACTTTCCTCGAAATGGCCCGGCTGCGACGCCTGCGCAGCGGTATGGAGCAGATCGCCCAGGGTTCGGCGATCATCGATGCGCAGCAGCAGGCAGGGTTCGACTCCGCCAGTGGCTTCCGTCAGGCCATCGCCCGACTCACCGGCCAACCGCCCTCGAGTTTGAGCAAGGTCCATAAACTCTGCTGTGGCTGGGTCGAGACGCCGCTGGGTCCGATGATTGCGGTTGCTGACGAGAAGGCCCTGCACCTTCTGGAGTTTCACGACCGAAAAGGACTGCCCGGGGAGCTCAAACGCCTGCAGGCTCATCGCGGGCCTCTCGGCATCGCTCCGAACCCGCTGATCGACCAGATCAGCGCTGAGCTCAAAGACTACTTTTCTGGCGCGATCACCCCTTTCCAAACGCCCTGCGGGACATCCGGCAGCCCGCCGGCAAGCGCTTTTACCCGTTCGGTGTGGGACGCGCTGCGGGCGATTCCGGCTGGTGAAACCCGGAGCTATGGAGCGCTGGCGAGGCAGCTTGGCAGGCCCGGCTCAAGCCGAGCTGTGGCTCGCGCCAACGGTGCCAATACGCTGTCGATTGTCGTGCCCTGCCACCGGGTTATCGGTGCCGACGGTTCGTTGACCGGCTATGGCGGAGGGCTGTGGCGCAAGCAGTGGCTTTTGGAGCACGAGCGGGTTCATACCGCCCGGCGGGCGAGGCAGGAAGCCTCCTGACTCAGACCCGGCGGCGGCGGAGCTTCTTATGGAGCTCGATGAACTGCTGAGTCACCTTGTGGCTGCGACGAAAATAGATCAGCGGCTGGTTCGCCTCGTGCGACTCTTTGACCACCACCGAGCTGCTGATCATCGGAGTTAACATCGGCAGCTTTTCTTTTTTCATTTCCGCCACGATCCGCGCCGGCAGGTTGGACTGCGCCTGAAACTGGTTCACGACAATCCCCTCCAGGCGGAGGTCTTCATTGTGATCCGCCTGAACCTCATCAACGTTGTCCATCAGCGTATACAGCGCCTTCCGGGAAAACTCGTCACAGTCGAAGGGAATCAAGACGCGATCACACGCAATCAGCGCGGACAGGCTGAAAAAATCGTAGGCTGGCGGGGTGTCGACGTAGATATCGTCCACCTCTTCGCTCAGCGCGTTCAGGGCGTCGCGCAGCTTAAAAATCTTGTGCTTCTGCTCCAGCTTGATGCGGAGTTCAGCCAAATCGGGTGAGCCGGGCATGACCCAGAGGTCCGGGAAAGGGGTCTCCACACAAAACTCGGCGGGATCGACCTTACGCCGGCCTGGCCCCAGGGTGCTCTCCAGGTACCGTGCAACGTTGGCCTCGCGCTGATCCCAGTCCGGACCCAGCAGGTACTGACTTGAGTTACCCTGCGGATCCATATCGATAACGACAGTGGATCGGCCGATGTCGGCGTTGATCGCCGCCAGGTTGCACACGATGGTGGACTTTCCAACGCCACCCTTCTGATTAAATACGACGCGCTTCAACGGCTTTCTCCAAGTGAAACTCCCAGACGCTCAGTTTATCGCGCCGGATTAGATACATTGCTCTAGTGCGGCTTCGTCTCAGTGCTGAGGCAGCGCTTGGGAAGCGGGCGAAGACCAGTCGGGATTCAGGTACACCGCGCGCCCACCGACAACTGTCGCCAACACGTTCACCGACGGAATGTCGTCAGCGGGGATCGTCATGATATCCCGGTCGAGGATGACCAGGTCAGCAAACTTGTCCACCTCCAGCGAGCCGACCTCGTTCTCCGCAAAAGCTGCATAGGCGGCGCCCAGGGTAAAACCATGCAGGGCCTCCTCGCGCGTGAGCACCTGGTCGGCATACCAGCCGCCCGCGGGCCATCCCTTAACGTCCTGCCGGGTAACGGCAGCATGCAGCCCCAACATCGGATTGATCTTCTCTACGGGAAAGTCCGACCCCAGCGCCAGCGGTATCGAGAGTTCGCGCATCCGACGCCAAGCGTACGCCCCCCGGATTCTGACGGGGCCAACGCGATCCTGGGCCCAATACATGTCGCTTGTCGCATGAGTGGGCTGAACGGAGGCGATCAGCGAGAGCTCAGCGAAGCGCGGAAAGTCTCTGGGTGAGATCACCTGTGCGTGTTCGATTCGATGGCGACCCGGATTGGCCGGATGCTCGTTGCTGCCCGATTCGTAGGCGTCGAGCACAACCCGATTGCCGAGGTCGCCGATGGCGTGTGTGTTCACCTGCAGCCCGCAGCCCATCGCCCGAGTGACCTGCTCAGTCAGCCGCGCCTTCGGCTGGAGCAGGAGGCCACGGTTTCCGGGATCGTCGGAGTAATCGGCAATCAGAGCCGCGCCGCGCGAACCCAGCGCACCGTCTGCGTACAGCTTGACGGAGCGGGCGCTGACCCGATCGGTATGAACAGTATCCTGACACAGCGACTGCAGGAGCTCCTGGTCGCCGTCGGCCATGGCGTAAATCCGCAGCGTCAGCTCGTCAGCCTTCTCCGCCACGAGAAATCGCTCGAGGTCTTGCTGTGAGGTGCCGGCATCGTGAACGCCGGTGATTCCGGCGGCCGCCAGCGAGGCCATCGCCAGCTTCAGCGCCCGGCGTCGGTCCGCCTCGGTCCAAGCCGGCACCTGTGACTGCACAAACGCCATGGCCCGATCCACAAAAATCCCGGTGGCCTCACCCTCGCTATCGCGCTGAATCTGACCGCCCTCGGGCTGCCAGCCACCCGAAAAATCTCGATCCGCCTCCGCTAACGCGGCGGAGTTGCCCCAGGCCGCGTGCCCGTCAATTCGGGTCAGCCAGACCGGCCGATCGGGAAACAGGGCATCGAGATCAGCTCGGGTCGGAAAGGCCTTTTCCGGCCAGTCGTTCTGATCCCATCCCCTTCCCAGCAGCCAGGCCTCCGGCGGCAGGTTGCGGGAAAAATCGCGGAGTCGTTCCAACACCTCAGCTTTTGAGGCGGTGTCACGCAGGTTCACGGCCAGCAGTCCAAGGCCGAGGTTCATGATGTGACCATGAGCGTCGACCAGGCCAGGTACCACCGTCGCGTTCGGCAACGCCAGCGCTTGCGCCTTGGAGTAGTCACGCATCAGGTCGGCCGCTGACCCGATGGCCAACACCTTGCCGCAGGGGCTGTAGACCAGGGCTTCAGGACTCGGCTGACCGGAGACAACGGTATGGATGGTTGCGCCGGTGATGAGTACCGGCGCCACGCCGCAGCCCGGCTTTCCTCGTTCTGCAGGTTGCGCCGTCGCCTCCCCGCCAGCCGTCGCCAGCGCGAGGCCGCAACTCAGCACAAGGATCGCTGAGTACAGCGGTGGGAGTGCTACCGGCCCAACATTTTCAGCCTGTTCCTCGGTCGCGGAGCGGAACTTCAGCTTGTCGACCGCCTGGGCCAGCGCGGCACCGGACCAGCTATTACCCCCTTGCGAATACAGGCACTGATCGAGCTCTAGAATACGCTCGACCGCCTTGCCGTCCGTCGCGAGCATCGCCGCAGCGTGGAGCGAGTTGACGGATTGTCCGCTGGCGGTCCGGGCGAGCGATATCAACGCCTGCGCAGCCGCGCGCCCATCGTTTGCCTCGCAGGCCTTCGTCAGGCGCTCGCGCCATTGCCTTTCGCTCGCCGCCCTCGCCACCTGGCGATCATCGGGCGCGGGCTCGGCCTGCCGGGGGACAGCGTTTTTGGCCCGCCACCAGGCCACCGCCGTCCCCAGCCACAGCACGGCCAGCACGGCGCTGAGGGCCGGCCACCAGGTCGGTGACGCGCTGGTTCCGGCGATGCCTCCTTCTGCCCGATCAGCCGAGGCCCCGAACTGGGGTATCAGATCTGGCGAGAGCGCAGCTGATTGCCCTGGAGCTACATCAACCTGGCGCGCCGGAATCACCGCAACGCGCTCCTGGTTGGCCTCCACATCCCACCAAGGGATTCGGATCTCTGGGAGCGTCATGACGCCGGCTTCCGTCGGCACCAACGCGTAGGTTTGATCCCGCGAGGCCAGCGCCCAGCCGGTGGGACTGGAGTTTGTTTTGCTGCTCGGCTGATCGGGATATACCTTGATGCCAGCCACATCCGGCAGGGCAATGTCGGGAAGCTGGACCGACAGCAGCCCGCGAGCCCGCAGTTCGAGCTTGCGTGTGACCGGCTCACCCTGAACAAAGCTCGGTTCGCCGTTTGGCCACACTTCACTGAGGGTCAGGTCGGCGGCGGGAAGCCAAAGATCGCCGCTGAAGCTGGCCGGCTGCGGCTTTACCTCCAGCGTTAGCGGATCGCTGCTGACGCTCACCCGCCGACCCCGGCTGAACAGCGACGCGTTGCCGCCGCCCGGATCGGCAACCCGACCGCGGAAGCTCACCGGGGGAATCTGGAGGGTGCCGCTGCGCTCCGGAAACAGCGCGAAGCGTCGCTCCACAACCCGGTACCGTTTACCGTCGATCACCTGCGTATTGGTGCGATCATCGCCGACGCGCTCAACCACCAACCCGTCGGGCCAGGGTTCGTTGTTCAACGCACCCTCGGTGATGGGCGGGGCGTGAAATAGCCGAACCGTCAGCCGCACCTGAGAATGTACGTATGGCTCCAGCGGCACGGCCTCCAGCTCAACGAAGACATCCTGATCAGAATTTCTGTCGGCTTTGGGTCGCTCGAGCACGGTGAGCGTAATCGGCTGGGTAGTGAGCTTTCCCACCTTCAGCGGCGGCAGAACCAGCGTGCCGTCGATCTTGGGTTCGAGCAGGATGTTGTGCTGAACTTTGAGCCGACGCTGGCCGTTTGTCAGCTCGAGACTGGAGTTGGTGCCCGTGTCCAGGCGGTTGAACTGCGCGTCCAGCGGCAGATAGTCCGGCCGACTGTCTGACTCGGGATTCACCAGGTCGATCTTCAGCAGCACCGACTCTCCCAGGAAAATGGTTTCCCGATCCAGCGAAGCGTTGATCTCCTGAGCTTGCGCGGCGCCGCAAAGCAGAACCAGCGCCAAGCACATCCGTTGCATCACCATTGTTCCTCCTCGCTGGCCGGGGGCTGACCGCGGCGCTGATACTCCAGCAGAAATTTCCTGCGAAGCAGACCACCCGGATCGTCGGGGATTCGTCTTAGCCATTGCTCCAGCGACTGCTTCTCTTCGGCGTCGAGCTCCTCAGCGGCCATCGGTGCCGTCTGCTCCTGCTGCTCCTCGGACTCACTCTCTTCCGACTGAGCCTGCTGCTCGGACTCTTCGGTGCCTTCCTGCTCGCTCGGCTGCTCGGACTGCTGCTCGCTTTCCCCATCCGACTGGTCCTGACTGTCTGAATTCTCCTGCTGCTGCTGCTGTTGCTCCTGCTCTTTGAGTAGCTCTTCGAGCACCGATTTGTTGTGCAGCGCGTCGTCCATCTCAGGATTCATCGCCAGGGCCTGATCGTACGCATCAATGGCGTCTTGGTACCGCTCCTGCATCGCCAGCGCGTTGCCGCGGTTGTAGTGCCCGTCCGGCCCGTTGACCTGCCCAAACGCGGCCGCTGCAGCCTCGTACTGCTGATCGCGATAAAGCGCTTCACCACGCAGCATCGGGTCCACGGCCAGGGCCGCCGCTGACTCATGTTCACCCGCGCTCAGGGCGTCGGAAGCCTGCTGATCCGGCGTCTTGAATGCATCGCTGACCCAGTTGGCCTGAGCCGGTTGCGGCGGCAGGAAGAGTACCGCCAGCGGGACCGCTAGCAGCCAGCCGCGCCGGAAAGCCAGCGCTGCCAACGGGAGCAGCACCAGAACCAGCCATGGGCCCTCCTCTCGCCACTGCAGGCTCTCGCTGTTGTCGTTGCCGGAGGTGGCAAGATTGCCCGCTTGCGGGCTCAACACTCGATCCAAATCACGATCGTCCGTGCGGAGCCTCACGTAGATGCCCCCACCGATTGCGGCAAGCTCCGCCAGCTCGACTTCATTGAGGCGTGGAACCGCGATGGTCCCGTCAGACGCCTTAAAGAATCCGCCGTTGGCCTGAGGGATCGGCGCACCCTCCGGCGTACCAACACCGATGACCGACACCCGATGGCCGGCCTCTAACACCTCTCGCGCGGCGGTCAGGCCGCCGGTGCCAACCGAGTCTGTCACCACAATCACCTCGCCGTCCGCCGCGGTGACGCCGTCGAGAAGCTGGTGCGCGAGCCGCAGCGCTTCCCCCAGCTCGCTGCCCTGCACCGGCATGATCGATACGTCGAGCGCACCCAGCATCGCCTTGATCGTGTTGGCATCCTGAGTCAGCGGAGACACCACAAACGACTCACCGGCATACGCTACAAGCCCAACCTGGCCCTCCCGGTTTCGATCCAGCAGGTCAGCGAGCTTGTAACGGGCCTGGGTCAGGCGATCAGGCGTCAGGTCTCCCGCCAGCATGGAGCGGGACAGGTCGAGCACCACCACGCGGACCGCCTCGGTCTGAAACAGGGGTAACGGCCGCTTGTTCCAGGTCGGGCCCGCCAACGCCAGACAGGCCAGCAGCCAGCCGATGCTGACCAACACGAGCGGCCAGCGACGCGGACGGCCACCCTCGCCGCAGGTCAGAAAATCCAGGAGTTTCGGGTCGCAGATCTGTTGCCAGGCAGAAAGGTCGCCCCCGGGTCGACGGAGCCACCACACGAGGACACCCACCACCGGCAGTAGCGCAAGCCAACCCGGCCTCAGAAAGTGAAATTGGGATAGATCCATCAGGCTGACGCCTCCCCAGCGCTTGCCGTCATGGCTTCGCGGGGCCCGGCCACAACGCTGAGCAGCCCAAGCAGCAAGGACAGCAGCAGCGCTCCCGCCAGCGGCCAGTAGTAAAGCTCTTTGGGAGGTCGAAGGATCTCCTGCTCTTCAGCCACCGGTTCCAGCTCGTCGAGAATCTCGTAAATCTGCTGCAGCCCGGCGGTATCGCGCGCGCGGAAATACCGACCGCCGGTTTTGTCGGCGATGGCGTTGAGCGTCTTTTCGTCCAGGTCCGCTGACGGATTGATTTTGCGAGTGCCGAACATGCTGCGAACCAGCATCTCGTCGGCACCAACGCCGATCGTGTACACCTTCAGCTTTTCACTGGCGGCGAGATCCGCCGCTTTCAGCGGTTCGACGGCGCCGGCGGTATTGGCCCCGTCGGTCAGCAAGATCAACACCCGATCCTGGACCGCCTCGCCGCGCAGACGTTTGACCGCCAGGCCAATCGCGTCACCGATGGCGGTTTCCTTGCCCGCCAGCCCGATGGCTGATTCCTCCAGCAGCGTGCGCGCCGTGCTGCGGTCAAAGGTGAGGGGTGTTTGTAGGTAAGCCCTGCGGCCAAACAGGATCAAACCCAGCCGGTCGCCAACCCGCCGCTCCATAAACTCGCCGGCCACCGCTTTGACCATGGCCAGGCGCGTTGCCGGCTGCCCGGCGACGGACATGTCGGCAGTTTCCATTGAGCCCGAAATATCCACGGCCAGCATCAGGTCGCGGCCGGTCATAGGCATACTGATGGCCTCGCCGATCCACTGCGGCCGAGCCGCGGCGCCGACCAGCGCCAGCCAGGCCAGTATCGCCAGGAGAATTCGCCAGGTCCCTCGGCCGTTTTCAGCGGGATCGTGATTCGCGGACATCAGCGCAAAAAACGGCACGCGCACGCTAAGCCCGGACGGTCGTTCAGCCCGAGGCCACAGCCACCAAACCAGCAGCGGTGCCGGCGCCACGGCGAGAAGCCAGGGCCATGCAAGCTTAAACATGGACCACCCGCCGCAGCCAGAAATGGCAAAGCTGGAAAACCGACTCGACGTTGATGTCCGGCTTGGCCTGGTAGGGCGCCTTGGCCAGCTCGGCGGCGGCAACCTTCAGGTGAGGGTCCAGATTTTCCGGCGCGGTAAGAAATTCCACCCACGAATCTCCGGTGAGCGCTGCCGCGCGCGAGTCGCGAGCCTCATGAAGGACCAGGCGGCGGAGGTAAAGGGATGCACGCGAAGCCGCTCGACCCACGTCGCCGTCGTCACGCCAGCGCTCCTGCATCTCATCGAGCTCTTGCCCAAGCGCCTGGAAACGCTTCTGCCAGCGCCAGCGACGCCATAGCGCCCATACCCCCCAGCAAAAACCGACGACCACGAGCCCGGCCACCACCCACCAGCCCCAGGCCGGCGGCCAGAAGGGCGGCGCTGGCGCCGCATGGATATCGCGGATCGGTGGCGCCGGCGCCTGCATCAGCGGATATCCCGCGTTTTAAAGATTCTTCCAAGGGCGTCGGTCACATCGTCTTCCGTACTCAGCTCAAGGCGCGTAATGCCGTGCTTGTTCAGCGTGCTGACAAACGCCCGCTGCTGCTGCTCGAGAAATCCTTCGTAGCGCTTTCGGGCGGACCCGCGGTTCAGCGCCAAAATCCCCTGCTTGAGACCGTTGCTGACGGGATAAGTGCCCGGGGGCGGCGGCGCCAGCTCCACCGGATCACGAACTCGGCAGGCGATCAGGTCGCTGTGGCGGCGCAAAAAAGTCAGGTGCCGCTCAAACTCATCGCCGAGATGATAAAAATCGCTGACCAGAAAAATCAGGCTGCCCGGGCGAGCGATACGCCTGGCGCGTTTCAGCACCTGATCCATGGGCGGGGGCTGGCTGGCGAAGCGGTTCATCTGGCTGCTGTCAAAAGCGCGGGTTAACACGCTGATCATTCGCAGCACGCCGCGCCGGCCACCGGCCGGGCGAATCTCCTGGTGTTCGTCGCCATTGCAGATCAGCGCGCCGATCCGGTCGCCACGCCGGACCGCCCCCCAGCCGACCAGGGCCGCGAGGCGGCTGGCCTGCACAATTTTCAGCGCGCCGCGGGTGGCAAAGTACATGCCTGGATGGGCATCCAGCAGCACCAGCACCGGCCGCTCTCGCTCTTCCTGGAAGACCTTGGTATGGGGTTTGCCCGTCCGGGCCGTGACGCGCCAATCAAGGTCGCGGATATCGTCGCCCACCTCATAGTTTCGCGACTCCACGTAGTCCACGCCGCGTCCACGGAAGCGGCTGGCGTGCACGCCTGCAATGACCGAACTCGCCGGGCTGCGGGCATACATCACCAGGCGCCTGGCGGCCAGGCGCAGGCGGATGAGGTCTTCGGTGGTGACCTGGGTCGTCGAGTCCAGTTCGGATGCCATCGAGGGAGTACTGTGAAGGGGCCAGCCTCAGGGTACCGGCACGCGCTCCAGCAGCTGAGCGATCAGGGCGTTGGCATCAACCCCCTCCGCTTCGGCCTCAAACGACATCAGCAGTCGATGACGTAGGGCGTCAAAAGCGACGGCCTGGACGTCTTCGGGCGAAACATAATCGCGTTCGGCGAGCCAAGCGTGCGCTTTGGCGCAGCGGTCAAGCGCAATCGTACCGCGAGGACTGGCGCCGAAGCTGATCCAGCTGGCCAGATCATCACCGTAACGACCGGGCTCGCGGGTCGCTAGCACCAGCTCAACCATGTAGCGCTCCAGCTCCGGCGATACGTGCAGGTCAAGGACCTGCTGCTGCGCGGCAAATACCTGTGCCTGGCTCACCACCACCGGGGGCTGCGGGCGCTCGGCCAGCTGCTCCTGGGCCTGATCCCTGGCGAGCCGCAGGATCTGCTGCTCTTCGTCACCATCGGGATACGTGATGCTGACGTGCATCAAAAATCGGTCGAGCTGAGCTTCGGGCAGCTGATAGGTGCCCTCCTGCTCGATCGGGTTCTGGGTGGCCATCACCAGAAAAAGCTTCGGCAGCGTATAGGTGTGGCTACCGACCGTCACCTGTCGCTCGCCCATCGCTTCGAGCAGCGCTGACTGGACCTTGGCCGGCGCTCGGTTCACCTCGTCCGCCAGGACCAGGTTGTGAAATATCGGACCGCGCTGAAATTTGAACTCCGCATCCTGCGGACGATAAATCTCGGTCCCGGTCAGGTCGGCGGGCAGCAGGTCGGGCGTGAACTGAATCCGATGGAAGTCTCCTTCGATTCGCTCCGCGAGTTCTTTGATCGCGGTGGTCTTGGCCAGCCCCGGCGCTCCTTCTACCAGCAGGTGGCCGTTCGCCAGTAAAGCGATAAGCAGACGGTCGATCAGCGCGTGCTGACCAATGATCTTCTGCTGGATTTCCGCTTTCAGCGCCCGGAAGGCGTCCCCGGCATCGTTCTGCGGCGCGGCCACGGCCGCGGCTACATTGTCTTCCATTGAAATACCCGGTGATTGCGATGGGCGGCGCCTGTGGCCGCCAAACCCCGCAGTTTACTTGCAGCGCGGGGAGATTGCATGAAGACGGCGAGTGTAAAGAAATAGTCGCAGCGGAGCCTATGCCGAAAGGCGCGGTTCGCAGGCCGGCGGCGACATTTGGGGGCCGAGGAAGTCGCCTCCATGAAAAAGGCCAGCTCGGTGAGCTGGCCGGCATAGGGTTAAGCGACCGACGCCGACCAGGCGGTCGGCGTCGGCAAGCATTGCTTTAGAACGTGACTCGGCAGATCGCGTCGTTGGTGAGCTGCACAGTCGCCTGCAGCGCGCTGCCCGCACTGGCACATTCACCTAACCAGCTGCCGTTCATCATGAAGTCCGACTCGTCAGCCGCGTTGGCAAACGACAGGGACAGCGTGACGGTGGTGTTCGTCGGGATGCTGGTGTCAGCGCAGGTGCCAGACACGGTGCTGGTACCGGCATTGAACACGCACGAGATGGCCGCACCCGTTGCGCTGATGGTCACGTTACCCAGAGCCGCGATCGTTTGATCGAACTCCGCGGTAAGCGAGACGGAGGTCGTCATGACGTCACCGCAGGCGCCGGGGGGCGGTGCGGGACTTACGTTGACCTGATTTGCGCAGGTGTCAAAGCCCTGGAACTCGACGTCCACCGAGGTGCCATCGCTGGCCTCGAAGGTACAGGTACCTTCGCCGACGTTGCTTCCGAAGGTGCCGTCGTCAAGCTGGACAGAAAAGCGTACTTCGGACTCACCGTTGTCGTCGGTCAGCGCCGGCTGATCGATGATCGACAGGAAGCCGTCGGACACCTCACAGGTGCCGCTGATCGCAATCCCGGCCACCGGAGCACCACCGGCGAGGTAACGCAGGGTGGAGGTCGCAGTAGTCACGGCCGGGCCCGCGCGGAATGAAGAGGGCGAAGCCTGCAGCACCGCACTCGACGGCGGGTTGATGGTGACTACGGCCGTCGCGTCGCCGGTGAAGAAAGTCAACATGCCTTCTGACGCATCGGTACCAACACCGGCAGTCTCGACCACTGCGATGGTGCAGCCGTCCTCGCCGGTCGGATTGGCCACGGTGCCGCTTCCGGGAATACCGTCCACGGTGCCGGTGCCCTCCAGCTCAGAGAACGCAAAGCCGATGAACTGCCCGCGAATCGGGGCGGTGGCCGCGTCCTCAACGCAAACCAGCACGTTTGAAGGCACGTTCGCCGGCACCGAATCCGGCGTCGCCGTCAGCGTCAGGGGCAGCAGACCCGGATAGCGGATCAGCGCTGCGTCAGCGTAGGTGGCCAAGTTGCCCGCACCTCCGAGGCCGCCATTGGCGCCCTGCACATAGAGCGCCGCCGTGCGCCCGAGCTGGGACACCGGGTAATTCAGCAGCGTGGTCGCCACACCGTTGCTGTCCGTCACAAAAGCGGACTCAATGTTGCCGGTTGTGGCGCGACCGATCACGTACGGAATCTCCGGACCGTTGTCGATGGAACCGCCGACCGTGTCGTTGAAGTTGAACGGCTCGTCGACATTAATATTGGTCTGATCCACGACCTGAGCCACCGTACGGGCGCTCTCAAGGTCGGCGTTGCCGACAACCTCCTTGCCGAACAGGATGAGCGTATCGCCCGGGCCTGCACCGCCGCCGGCAGTGCGGAATTCACCGGTCGGGGCAAAAAACCCGGTGCCACCCTCAAACGGGTCGCCATCGACGCCCGACAGGTCAAAGGTGCCAGCCCCCTGGGTCGGGAAGCCTGTTATCGGCGCGTCGATCAAACCGGCCTGCAGCTGAACCTGCTGCGCCGGCGGATTGCCGAACCGGTCGGTCACAATCGCGTTGACCCGCAGGCTGTAGGTCGCGTTAGGCTCGACGGGGAACCCATTGTCGTCGGTGATCACCACACTCGGATCCACCGGGTTCACGGTCAGGCTGTTGATCGGAATCGACGTAAGGGTTACCGAGAAGGGCACACCGTCGGAGATCACCGCCGAGGATTCGCTCACCACCGCGGCCTCGATGCCGTTGCTGACGTTGTTGTCGGCAGCGTCCGCCGCAGCTCGAATGCGCACGAGGCCCGGCTCCGTGCCGCTCACCAGGCTGGCGCTGACGATGCCGCCGGTGGTGGCCAGCGCGATCGAGGTTCCCTCAACCGGCGTGCCGCTATTGTTGGTACCCCGCAGCACCGCGCCCGAGTCCGGAGATTCGGTGAAAATTTCCAGGAATACGTTGTTCGTGCCGGGGGCAGGGTCATCGATAAAGTTCTCGGCCCCGTCCTCGACAAATACCTGGAATGCCTGGGCGCTGATGCCACCCGCTCCCTGCACGTACTGCGGCAGCGGCGGCAGCAAGAACGACAGGCTTGCGGGACGACCGTCAGCCGCTGACTCGACAATCTCAATTTCGAGTTGGGCATCGAAGATCTCACCGCTGGTGACGTCCTGCGCGGAAGCCGAAACGGTGACAATGCCGGGCGTGTCAGTGGCATGCACAAAAATCTTGCCGCCGGCGGCCAGTTCTACCGGCGCGTTGCCAAACAGCACAAAGAACTCGTTGACGTCGTCAGTATCGGGATCGTCGAGCGTCGAGAACGCCGCGAGGCCAACCGGATTGATGCTAATGGCGACTTCGCCGTCCTGCGGCGCACCAATGGTGCCATCGGCTTCCCGGTAAGTAATGTCGACTTCGGCGAGGTACGGAGAGTCGAAGAAGATCGGAACTCCGGCCGGACGCGCCGGGATCGTCAGACGATTGGGCGTCAACGTGACGCGATTCACCCCGTCAGGACCCTCGGCGATGGCGATCGTCACCTCGCTGGAGATGTTTTGATTCGACTGAGGATCGCTGACCGTCGCCCGCAGCACGGTATTGCCGGTACCTTCCAGCGTGTGGAAAACCGCCAGCGCCTCACCGGCCGTGGTCGGTACCTGGATCTGGGTGGTTTGCGTACGAAGATCGTCCGTAGTCGAGAAACGACCGTTGGCAGAGGTTGCCACCGAAAGTCCTACGATCGTTCCGTCAACCACCGACTGGCCGTCCGGGTTGCGAACGACAACGCGGACGTTGGTCGCAAAGTCAGAGCCGGGCTCGTAGAAAACCTCGCCCTTGTTGGACAGCAGGTTCGTGCTGTCCGCCTCAATTGTTACGCGGATCGGCGCTCGTGGTTCCGCCGCGCCGCCGCCACCACCGCCGCCACAGGCGGTCAGTCCCACTGCGGTGCACAGCAACACCGCTGACGTCATCAGTCGTTTAAGTCTCATCATGGTCCTTAGGCCTTCCACGGTCGGTCCTGCCCCCAAGTTAGTCATCGTCATGTGTGGTGCTTCTCCCCGAAGCATCCGATTATTGTCAGTTCTGATTCAGGGTGTCGTTCAGAATGGTCGGCGTGATAAAAATCAGCAGCTCCGACTTATCGTTTTGGCTGGTACGCTGACGGAACAGCGTGCCGAGCCCTGGGATGTCACCCAATACCGGAATCCTGTTGTTATCTTCGCGAATCGTTTGCTCGTAAATCCCGCCCAGGACAACGGTTTGGCCGCTGTCGATCAGCACCTGGGTCTGAATCTCCCGGGTGTCGATACTCGGGACCTGGCCACCACCTTCTACCGGTACCAGCTGCCCGATGGTGTCCTGCTTGACCGCCACATCGAGAATCACGCGGTCGTCTGGCGTGATCAGCGGCTGGACGCGCAGTTCGAGCACCGCATCCTTAAAGCTGATGTTGGTCGCGCCGCTAGAGGCCGCCTGTTGGAAGGGAATTTCGACGCCCTGCTGAATGAAGGCCTCCCGCTGGTTGGCGGTGATCAGCCGCGGGCTGGAAATCACCTCACCGCGCCCCTCACTCTCCAGGGCCGAGAGCTCGAGATCGAGCAGGTAGTCGGAAGTCAGAAGTCCAAGCGCCCAGCTGCCCGCGGTGTTCGATGCCGGCAGGTTAACGTTGAGACGCTCGCCGAGCGGCGGCACCGAAATGCCCGCCGGCGGGTTGTCGGGGCCGATGATCGGAAAGCCCGAGCGGCCAGCATTGACCTGTCGATTGACCAACGCCAGGTTGTTCATTCGGTCGGTCGCAGTGGAAGACCCTGCCACGCTGAGGATGTTGCCGTCGTTATCTTCGTAACCGCCGGTAAGGCCAAAGCGCACGCCAATCTCGTCGCTGAAGCTGTCGGTGGCGATGACCACCCGGGACTCAATCTGAATCTGACGTACCGGCCGATCGAGCCGGTTGACCAGCTCGCGGATCTCTTCGAGGCGGTCGGGCGTATCGGTCAGCAGCAGCACGTTGGTCCGCTCGTCGACGGTGACGCTGCCTCGCGCGGAAAGCAGCCCGGCGCCGTCGGTGGCTGAGCCGCTCGCGGCGTTTTCGATGATGCTCTTAAGATCTGTTGCCTTCGCGTAGTTGACCTGGACAAAGGTAGAACGCAGCGGCTCCAGCTCACGCTTGTCTTTAAGGGCCTGCAGCAGCTGCTGTTCCCGGGCGGCAATTTCGGTTGCCGGGGCAACCCAGACCACGTTGCCGTTCTCCCGCATGTCCAGCGATTTCGCCTGAAGCAGGATGTCGAGCGCCTGATCCCAGGGTACGTTCTGCAGTCGGAGCGTCACGTTGCCCGATACCGAGTCAGAGACCACGATATTCAGCCCGGAAACGTCGGCGATCAGCTGCAGCACCGCACGAACCGGGATGTCCTGGAAGTTGAACGAAACGCGCGTGCCCTCGTATTCCTTGGGCTCAAGAATTTCCAGCTCGGGATCCAGCTCCTCCTCTTGGAACTCCTGGATCTCGACCACGTACTGGTTGCCCGTCTGATAGGCGAGATGCTCGTACTCACCTCGCACCGTGATGTCCATCCGGATACGGTTACCGTCGCGAAGGGTGTCGATCAGCTCGACCGGGGTAGCAAAGTCGAGCACGTCCAGCCGCTCTTCGAGCTCCGGCGCAATTTCCGTGTTGTAGATATAGGCGCGCAGGCGATTACCCTGCTTGTTGAGATCGACATTGGCACCAGCATCGTTGAAGGTCACGATGACTCGGCCTTCCCCGTTGACGCCGCGACGGAAGTCGACGTTCTCCACCGCCAGGGCGCCGCTGGGAGCGCGACTCATTGAGGCAACCGGAACCTGTGAACTGGTGACGCCTGCTGCACGAGCTCCACCCTGGACAGACACCACGAGACTATCTCCCTCGACCCGGGTGTCGTAGGGCGCTGAGCGGAACAGGTCGATGACCACGCGGGTGCGACCGCCGGCCTCAACCGCCGAAACGCTGCGGGTTGCGCCGGTGCCGATTTCCAGCGTGCGTCGCTGCACCGCGTTGGTGGTGTTCATCAGGTCGATGGCGATTCGAGCCGGGTTGTCGGTGGTGAAAACCTGTGGGTCAGGCACGCTGCCGTCGAGGGTCATAATGATGTCAACCGCGCCACCCGAGCCCGTGCTGAAGCTGATCTCCTCCAGCACTGACTGAGCCATCGCTTGACCGGCCCCCAGACATAACATCACCGCGGCCACCACACCGGCGCGCCAGCCAGCGGCCGTGTTTGCAGCAGTTTTTGTCAGCATTACGTTCATTTTTGATCCCCCAAACCGGATCCGCTTATTCTTCATCGAGAGCTACTTCTGCGCGGTTTTCCTGCCACCCCTCGCCATCGGGCAGCAGCTCCACGAGCTCCACACTATCCTCGTAAACCGCAATCACCCGACCGTGATTGCGCCCCATGTAATTGTCTTCCCTAACCCGATACAGCAAACCATCGGGGTCTTCCACCAACGCATAGAGCACGTTGTCGATGAAAAAGGTGCCGACCATTTCCAGGCTATCCAGCTCGAACCGCTCCAGGTCTTCCTTCGGCCGATTTGGATCGGGTCGAGGGCCGGTAGCGGCATCCGCTATCTCAGCCTCAGCCTCGGGCGCAGGCTCATCAACCAGCAGCGGGCCGCCGGTGAACGGATCGCGCAGGTCGTGGGCTTGATAAATGAGTTTTGGCGGATCAACCGGTGCCGGCAGGGGCTCGATTTCCTCGCCTGCTCGACTGTTGATCTGATCGATATACCGCTCGAGATCTCCGGTTCCACCGGTGCATCCGGCCAGCAGCAGCGTCGCTAGGATCGTGTAAGTCGCCGATTTCATTAGCGTTGTGCTCCTTGCGGAGGCTGCGCCATCTGCAGCTGCTCGTCTTCGGTCAGGTATCGATAGGTATTGACCGTCCCGGAGAGCTTGAGCCGATTGGTATCATCGTCCGCCGGCTGGAGCGTAATGTTTTGCGTGACAACAACCAGGCGAGGCAGGTCGGAAATTTCGGACACAAAGTCCCCAAACTGGTGGTAGCCGCCGACCATTTCCCACGTGATCGGCTTCTCGGCGTAGACCTCTTTCAGCACTTCCGACTGGGGCTGAAACTTGTCCACATCGATGCCCGCGCCGATCGCCTTCTGCGAGACTTCCTGCAGCAGCTTGGCCATCTCGGTTTGGTTGGGCAGCTGGTCGATCAGGTCTTCCAAGAGTTTGCGCAACTCGGCGAGCTGCGTCCGGTACTTCTCAAGGTTGGCGGCCTTTTGCTGCTTGGTCTCAAATTCAGCCCGCAGCGTGATCTCTTGCTGCTCCTTGTCTTTAAGGACCTGCCACTCGTCTTTGAACTTCAAAAAGTAGGCAACCACCAAGATAAAGACAACCACCGCGGCCGCCGCGACACCCTTGGCGACCGGCGGCCAGCTACCGGGATCTTCGAAGTCGAGATTCTTAATTTCTTCCCAGTTCATCCCGCCACTCCCTGGTCCTGAGAGTCGTCGGTCTGCGGCTCTGGACCCACCTGCACCTCGACCTTGAACTTGTACAGCGACCGCCGACCGTCTCCCTCAGCTTCCGTGATGTTGAGGTCGGCGTTGCGCATCCATGGCGAGCCTTCCAGGCTGCGCATGTAGGCCGAAACTTTGGCGTTGGATTCCGCCAATCCCTCCAAAGTCACGCGAGGTCCGGCCTGCTTGACGCTCTCCAGGCTCACGCCGTCGGGAATAGTCCGAACGATCTGATCGAACAGGCGCACAATCTCCGTCCGACTTTTCTGCAGCTCTTCGATCGCCAGCTTCCGCTCGACGAGCTCCGCCCGCTCTCGCTCCAGCGCTTCGATATCTCGAATGCGCCGATCCAGCACCGCTATCTGGTTGCGCAAGATCTGATTGCGGCCGTCCTGGTGATCCTGCATGGCGCCCAGCTGCATGTTGACCCCGACAAAGGCCACCAGCCCCATCAACGCCGCACCCCCCAACACTGCGTAGAATTCCTGTTGCCGCTGGCGGCGACGTTCCTCGCGCCACGGCAGTAGGTTAATGCGGGCCATTAGTCAAAACTCCTCAAGGCCAGTCCGCAGGCAATCATCAGCGACGGCGCGTCGGCGCCCAGCGCCTGCGCCCGAACGCGCGGAGCCACGCTCATATTGGCGGCCGGATTGGCGATGGTGCAGGGAATGGCTAGCTGCTGCTGCACCAGATCGGCAACGCCGTTGATCGATGCACATCCGCCGGCCAGCACCACATGCTCGACGGAATCGAATTCGCTGGAGGAAAAGAAGAACTGCAGGGAGCGACTCACCTGCTGCACCATCGCGTCCTTGAAGGGTTCGAGCACTTCCTGTTCGTAGCTTTCCGGCAGACCGCCTTGACGCTTGGCGAGCCCCGCTTCCTCATAAGACAGACCGTAGCGGCGCATCACCTCATCGGTGAGCTGCTTGCCGCCGAACACCTGTTCGCGCGTGTAGATAGTGCGGCCTTCGTTGAGAACAATCAGCGTGGTCATGGTGGCGCCGACGTCGACGATGGCGACCCGGGCCTTCGGGTCGATACCCAGCTGGTCAGCGACCAGGACAAAAGCGTTTTCCATGGCGAAGGCTTCAACGTCCACCGCCTTGGCGGTCAGGCCGCCGAGCTCAGCCGCGGCTACGCGGATGTCGACGTTTTCGGTTCGGGACGCGGCCAGCAGCACCTGCATCATCTCCGGGTTACCGGGCATGGGCCCAATCACCTCAAAGTCCAGGCTGACTTCATCGAGCGGATAGGGGATGTACTGATTGGCCTCAATCTGGATCTGGCTGTCCAGGTCGGCCTCGGTCAGGTCGGCCGGCATGTTGATCACCTTGGTGATCACCGCCGAGCCGGCGACCGCCAGCGCACAGTGCTTCGCGCGGGTGCCCGAGCGCTTAACGGCGCGCCCGATGGCTTCCCCCACGGCCTCGACTTCCGCGATGTTTTTTTCCACCACGGCATTGGCCGGCAGTGGTTCTACCGCGTAATTTTCGACCTTGTAGCGACCATCTCCCCCGCTCAGTTGCAGCAGCTTTACAGCTGTCGAACTGATATCCAGGCCGACCAGGGGCGGCATCTTGTTGCTGAACAACGCCACACTTTTTGTCCTTACAACACTGCCTTACGGCAATTAATTACAAGTTAACATTAAATACGAAAGTCAACTAGGGATCAACACAAAGGAAAAAATTCGTTAACCCCCTCAGAAAAAAGCCCCGATTACCCCAAAGGCGCGCACTATTTTAAACCTTACGCCGGATCTTTTCTTCGTTTATCCGGTCGAAATTGTAATGTGCACAGGTAGCTAGAGCCTTTGCTTAACCTCTTTTATACTGTCCCATCCCCAGGGACCTTGATCCAGTTCACACTCCGACCCCAAACATGTCTCCCAGAATCCGTCGCGCCCTGAAAATCACTAAATGGCTGTCAATTCTGGGCCTCACCGGCGTTCTGTTGGGTGCCGGTACGCTCTTCGTCAGCTACCTGATCATCAATCCCGGACTTCCCGACGTGGAGGTCCTGAGCGACGTTCAGCTGCAGGTCCCGTTAAGGATTTATTCCAGTGACGGCCAGCTGATGCAGGTCTATGGCGAAAAGCGCCGATCACCCCTAACCATCGACCAGATCCCGGACAACCTTAAAAACGCCTTCATCGCCGGCGAGGACGCCCGCTTCTATGAACACCCCGGCGTGGACTACCAGGGAATCGCGCGCGCCATCTGGCACATCGCAAAGACCGGCGGCGAGAAGGGTCCGGGCGGCAGCACCATCACGCAGCAGCTGGCGCGGGACTTTGGGCTTGTGTCTCGCGAAAAACTGTTTACGCGGAAACTCAAGGAATGGTTTCTGGCGCTCAAGATCGAACGGGAGCTGACCAAAGACGAGATCCTCGCGCTCTACATGAACAAGATTTACCTGGGCAACCGGGCGTACGGGGTTGCGGCCGCGGCCCAGGGCTATTACGGCAAGCACGTTGACGACCTCACGCTGGCCGAAAGCGCCATGATCGCCGCCTGTGCGCAGCTGCCCTCACGGGTCAATCCGCTGCGCAGCCCGGAGCTGAGCATGCGGCGCCGCAACTACATGCTCCGACGCATGGCGGAGCAAGGCTACGTTCCCGAGGCGGAAGCCCAGGCGGCCATCCAGGCCCAAGACTACGCCTACGCCCACGACCCGACGATCGAAGTTGACGCGCTCTATGCTGCTGAGCTGGCACGCAGCCGGGCATTGACGATGCTCGGCGACGACATCTACTCCGGTGGCTACACCATCTACACCACCATCGACTCCCGTCTGCAGCACGCGGCCAATCGTGCCGTGCGCAAGGGTTTGATCGACTACGATCAGCGGCACGGCTACCGCGGGCCGGAGGCCCAATTCGAGCTGAGCCAAACCGCCACCTCCGCTGACTGGGACGACATTCTCGATCGGTTCGGCGTTGTCAGCGGCATGCAGCCAGCGCTGGTGCTGTCGCTGGAGGAAGGGTTTTTCCTCGCCTATCTGCCCGACGGGCAGACGGTTGCCGTCGAGCTTGCGTCCATCGCCTGGGCCCGAGCCTACAAGGACGTCAACTCGCGGGGACCGGCCCCCGAAACCGTCGCGGACGTCGTGGCCGTCGGGGACGTTATCCGGGTGGCTCTCGACGATGAGGGCCAGTGGCAGATGACCCAGATTCCCGACGTGCAGGGGGCCCTGGTGTCCCTGGCTCCGGAAGACGGTTCGGTGCGGGCGCTGGTCGGCGGGCTCGACTTTCAGCGCAGCAAGTTCAACCGCGCGACGCAGGCCAAACGCCAGCCCGGCTCAAGCTTCAAGCCGTTTGTGTACGCGGCCGCCCTCGACCGCAACTACACGCCGGCAACGCTCGTCAACGATGCCCCGATTGTGTTCGAAGACGATCAGCTGGAGCGCAGCTGGAAACCCGAAAACTTCAGCGAGCAGTTCTTCGGCCTGACCCGGCTGCGGGAAGGCATGGTCAATTCCCGCAATCTGGTATCGATCCGGGTTCTGCGGGATATCGGCGTCGACTACGCGTGGCGGTTTGTCCAGCGCTTCGGTTTCGACGGTGCCGATATTCCCCGCGATCTATCGATGGCCCTGGGCAGTGGCGCGGTGACGCCGCTGGCTATGGCGCGAGCCTACGCCGGCCTTGCCAACGGCGGCTACCGTATCGATCCCTACTTCATCGATCGAATCGTCGACGGTCAGGGCCGCGCGGTGTTTGAGGCACGGCCCGCTTTTGCCTGCGCACAATGCCCGCAGCGCCTGAACCCGGATGAGGTGGACCCCGCAGTTTCAATGGCCGCGGACCAGACCACCGAGCAGGCGGCTCGCGAGGCGCCCCGGCTGGCCGCCCAGGCGCTTGAGCCCCCCACACACTTTCTGATCCAGTCGCTGCTGCGAGACGTCATCCGACGCGGCACCGGAAAGTCCGCGTTGAGGCTGGGCCGGGGCGACCTGGCTGGCAAGACTGGCACCACCAACGATCAGCGTGACGCCTGGTTTTCCGGCTACAACGCGGCGCTGGCGACCACCGTCTGGGTAGGGTTCGATCAGCTGCTGCGCCTCGGTCGCAACGAGGTCGGCGGCAAAGCCGCGCTGCCGATCTGGATTGAATATATGGGACAGGCCCTGGACGGCGTTCCCGAAGTCGACGAGCAGCTGCCCGCTGGCGTGGCGGTGGCGCAGATCAATCCGGATACCGGCCTGCTCTGCAGCGCGCAACGCAGCGGCTGCCTGACCGAATACTTTCGCCAGGGAACGCTCCCGGACACCGAACCCGAAGACGTGCGAGAATCCGGCGCCGAGCAGGACCCCTACGGCATCTTCTAAGGATCTTCCCGTGCCCAGAAACGCGAATCGACAGCGCCAGCTGATCGCCAACGAGGCCGCTCGTATCGTGATCGAGCAGTCACTGAGAGACCTTCACGCAGCCAAACTCAAAGCGGCGGAACGGTTGGGCCTGAGCGGCCGCGGCGCGCTGCCGAGAAACGTCGATATCGAGGAAGCCATTCGCAGCCATCAGGCGCTGTTTGGCGGGAACGACCATCGCCAGCTGCTCAGGACGCTGCGGGATGCCGCGCTCGAGGGCGTTCGTTTTTTTGCGGAGTTTCACGCCCGGCTGGTTGGCCCCGTGTTGGCAGGGACGGCGGACAGCAATAGCCCCGTCAACCTGCATCTGTTCGCGGATACGCCCGAGGCTGTCGCCCTGTTTCTTGAACGCGAAGGTGTCCCGTACGACCAGGGAGAACGGCGCTTACGGGTGACACGCGAAGACCATCGCAGCTACCCGCTGTTCCGCTTTATGGCCGGAGACGTAGCGATCGAAGCCACGGTATTCCCACCCCACGCTCGGCGGCAGGCGCCGCTCAGCCCGGTGGACGGTCGACCGATGGAGCGGGCTGATGAGGCTGCCATTCGCAGTCTTCAGCTGACCGCCTGACGGCGATCTCGCGGCGCGGTGGCCGCCCGATCCCGCACTCCGAAATTCGTTAGATCACGCCGTCGCTACGCAGCTGGCTCCGCGCCTCTTCGCTGAGCTCAAGCAGCTCCGAGAGCACCTCGTCGGTGTGCTGACCCAGCTTCGGCCCGGTCCAGCGCGTACTGCCCGGGGTTTCGGTCAGCCGCGGCACAATCGCCGGGATCACCAGCGGCTCGCCGTCGACGGTGACCGATTCGAGCAGCTCGCGAGCCTGATATTGAGGGTCGTTAAACATGTCCTCGACGCTGTAAATCGGACCGCCGGCAACCGACGCTTCCTCCAGTGCTGCCAGCGCCTGTGTCATGGTCATCGTCCGGGTCCAGGCCTCGATCGCGTCGTCGAGCATCTCCTGCTGCTCGACTCGACCGGCATTGCTGCTGAGCCCGGGATCTTCCGCCAGATCGTCTCGACCCATGGCGCGCATCAGCCGCTCGAACATCGGATCGGTGTTGGCGCCGATCACGATCAGCTTGTCGTCGCCGCAGCGATAGGTATTGGATGGTGCGATACCCGTGATAGTGGTGCCGGCGGGCTCACGAATCTGGCCGGCCCCCGAATACTCGGGGACTACCCCTTCCAGCAGGTTGAAGACGCTCTCAAAAATCGACACATCGACCACCTGGCCCCCATCGGACTTGCCGCGCAGTCTGGCGATGAGCGCCAGGCAGACGCCCAGCGCCGCGTGAATGCCGGCCAGCGTGTCGCCGATACTGAGGTTGGGTCGCACCGGCCGCTCGCCGGGGATACCGTTGACGTAACGAAAGCCGCCAAAGCCCTCGCAGACCGATGCAAATCCCGGCTTCGACGCGTCGGGTCCGGTTTGTCCGTAGCCCGAGATGCGGGTGTAAATCAGCTCCGGGTTGATCGCCTTGATCGGCTCGGGCCCGAGGCCCCAGCGCTCCATCTGTCCAGGCCGGAAATTCTCAACCAGCACGTCCGCGTGTTGACACAGATCCCGAACCATCTGCTGACCGTCGGGGCTTTTGAGGTTGATGGTGACGGACTTTTTGTTTCTCGCGTGGCTATGCCACCACAGCGATGTGCCGTTGCGGACCGTTCGCCAGCCTCGGATCGGATCGCCGGCGCCGGGCGCTTCGATTTTGATCACCTCAGCGCCGAAATAGCCCAGCATGGTTGTGGTGAACGGGCCGGCGAGAATCTGTCCGAGCTCGATCACGCGAATGCCCGCCAGCGGGCCGCTGCTCGCGTCACTCATGCAGGAACCGGGAACCAGTCAGGCTCGAGGAAGACCTTCGTGCGTTTGGCCAGCCTCGGGTGTAACGGGTCGAAGGCACAGCGGGAATGGAGCAGCCGGGAATTGTCCC
>JBCDKA010000047.1:0-26539 GCA_038747195.1 Pseudomonadota bacterium | reverse complement strand
CGGCGCGCCGCTGTCCTTCGCGCGGCAACGAGGTCGCAATCGAGGGCTCGACGATGCTGACCACGGCAGAGAGCGGCTCGACCTGCCCTTCGATATGAATAACCGGGGCAAGACATGAGCGCCCTGGTCCCTCAGGCGACGGGCTGTACCTCAAACACCACACCGTCGACGCCGACCACCATCACTTTCTCGCCCGAACCCAGATCCGGTCCAGAAACTCGCCAGCTGGTGTCGTCCACCTTGACCTTCCCCACGCCGTTCACGATCGGCTCGTCGAGCGTGAATACCCGCCCCACGTACTGCTCGCCGCGCCGGTTGAGCTTCGGCTGATCGGTTGGCGCCGGCTGGCGCTTCCGATAGCTCAACCACGACAGGATGCTGAGGACCGAGAAAACCGAAAATGAGACCCATTGAATCTCCCAGCTCATGGGCAGGAAAAACAGCAGGATTCCGGTGGCTGCCGCGGCGAGACCGAGCCACAGAAAAAAGCTGGCGGGCGCCATGAGCTCGATGATCAGCAGCCCCAGGGCCAGAGCCAGCCAATGCCAGCTGTTCAGCGACTCCAGCAGTTCGATCACGGCTGCGGGTCGCCGGGCAGGAACGGATTACCGGTGCCCGACGGCCTGGGCGAGGTGTCGCTGTCATCCTCGTCTCCACCACCGCCGCCGCCCTCAGCGGCTGAGGCTTTGGCCAGCTCCATCACGCCGGCAACGGTGCCCAGTACGCCGGCCGTTTCCATCGGCAGCAGAATCATCTTCTGGTTTTTTGCGGTGCCGATTTCGCGCAATGCCTCCACATACTTTTGCGCCACAAAATAGTTGACCGCCTGCACGTTGCCTTTGGCGATCGCCTGCGAAACCATGTGAGTTGCCTTGGCTTCCGCCTCCGCCAGGCGTTCCCGCGCTTCAGCATCCCGAAACGCCGACTCTTTCCGACCTTCAGCTTCGAGCACCGCCGCGCGCTTTTCCCCTTCCGCCCGCAGCACTTCAGACTGTCGCTGGCCTTCAGCTTCCAGAACCGTCGCGCGCTTCTCCCGCTCAGCTTTCATCTGGCGAGCCATGGCGTTAACCAGATCTCGCGGTGGCGTGATGTCTTTGATCTCGATCCGCGTCACCTTGATGCCCCAGGGGGTGGTGGCCTCATCGACGACGCCCAGCAAGCGCGCGTTGATTTCGTCACGCTTGGACAGGCTCTCGTCCAGATCCATTGCGCCGAGCACCGTCCGGATGTTGGTCATTACCAGATTCAGCACCGCGTGCTCCAGCTGGTTAACCTCATAGGCCGCTTTGGCGGCGTCAAGCGCCTGAAAAAAGACCACACCGTCGACGGTGACCACCGCGTTGTCGCGGCTGATCACTTCCTGAGAGGGAACGTCGAGCACCCGTTCCATCATGTTGATCTTGTGGCCGATGGCGTCGACCCAGGGAATGATCAGGTGAAAGCCCGGGGTCAGGGTTCGGATATAGCGACCGAAGCGCTCGACGGTATATTCAAAACCCTGGGGCACCACGCGGGCACCCTTGATCACGGTGAGTACGGCAAACCCCACCAGCACGAGTACAAATATGGTTGACGGTTCCACGTTCCGACCTCAGTTGCTGTCCCGCAGATAAGTATAGCTGTCCAGACTGTCGTACAGCAGATCCGCCGCGGCTGGGTCGTCTCCCGCCAGCGACGCAAAGCGCTCCTCTAGCCAACGACGCTGATAGCCCACCTCTCGCAGCACGTCCGCCGTACTGTCCCCCCTCGACCGAAGCGTCAACTCCGGCAGGCCGTTTTCCGACCGAACCTCACAAAGCTGAGTTCGCCCAAGCAGATTGTGGTTATCACCGAGAATGTCCTGATAAGCACCGACCAGAAAGACCGCCACCTGCCGGTCCTCACGCTGGCTGAATTCGGGCAGCGGCAGCGTTGGCTCGATACCGCTTTCGGTGACGTAGCGGCTGATCTGCCCGTCCGAATCGCAGGTCAGGTCGTGCAGCACCGAGGGATGCGTCGGCGCCTCATGGAGTCCGGTCAGAGGCATGATGGGGAACACCTGGCCGATCGCCCAAGCGTCGGGCATCGACCGGAAGACCGATAGATTGCAGAAACAGCGCTGGGCCAGCAGCGTCGCCAGCTCGTCAGCCAAACCGCGAGTTCGTCGGCTGTGGGGGTCCAGCCGTTTCACGACGTCGCAGCAAAGCGCATAGAAGGTGCGGTCTAGGCGCGCGCGTTCAGCCAGCGACATGGCGCCGGCGGCGAAAGCGGCCTTGCCAGCAGCAAACAGGTGCTGCGCCTCCGAGAATCGTTCGCTAGGCGGCCCTTCAGGGGCGTCGACCAGGAGCTGTTGCACGCCGTCGGCGAACTCACTGCCGCGAGCTGGAGTCCCTCGCTCCGTGCCCGCGTCGGGCTTCGCGGGCTCGTCATCCAGCGAAGGCGGCTGCTCGCTGCGGATAACCTCGCTGACCAGCACCGCGTGGTGCGCGCTCAGCGCGCGGCCGGCTTCGGTAATGATATCGGGGTGAACCAGGCCGGCAGCGTCACAGGCCCTGGCGATGCCGCCGACCACCGCCGCCGCGTAGTGAGCCATCCGATAATTCATGGAAAAGAACTCGCGCGAGGCCGCCCCTTCGTAGTCCACGCCGAGACCACCACCAACGTCCACCTGGCTGATGCGAATGCCGCGATGCTGCAGCTCCGTCAGATAACGGCCCAGCTCGTCGAGCGCCTCCTGGATATCCCGGATATTGGAGATCTGCGACCCCATGTGGAAGTGCACCATCTGCAGCCAGTGGCCCAAAGCATCACGCGCTAGCATCTCCAGCAGCCGATCGATCTGCGCCGGACCGAGTCCGAACTTCGACCGCTCGCCGCCGCTGTTCTGCCAGTGGCCGCCCGCCACCGAAGCGAGCTTGAGCCGAACCCCAAGGGTTGGAGTTTGACCGGTTTCACGACACAGGCGGACCAGCACCGGCAGCTCGTCCAGCGACTCCAGCACGATGGTCACCCGGCGGCCGAGGCGCTGGCCGAGCAAGGCCAGCTGCAGATAGTCAGAATCTTTATAGCCGTTACAGATAATCAGATCGTTCGGCACGCTGACCGCCAGGGCGGCCAGCAGCTCTGCTTTACTGCCGGTTTCAACGCCCAGCCCTGAGCCCGTCGTCAGCTCCTGGACCAGCGACTGATGCTGATTGACCTTAATCGGATAAACGGGGGTATATCGGCCGGCGTAACCCTGGGAGTCGATCTGCGTCTGAAACGCGTTCTGGAGCTGGGCCGCGCGGGTCTGCGCCAGCTGGGGAAAGGTCAACAGCAGCGGCAGCGAGGCGCTGTGCTGGTCACGGGCCAGGCTGACGAGCTGCGACAGCACCAGCGGTCTCTCGGCAGGGCCCAGTGGGTAGACGAGCGCATCACCCTCAGGACTGATGCCAAACAGGCCCTCCGACCACTCCGGCACGCTGTACAGCCTGGCCGAGCGTGCCGCGCTCCAGGGTTGCTCAGCTCCCCGCAATCGTCAGATCGCCTACCAGGATCGAGCCGCAGCGGGTGCCAGCCCTTTCGTCCAGGTCGCTTCCCAGCGCCTGCACGCCGGCAAAAATATCCTTCAGGTTGCCAGCGATGGTCACGCCTTCCACGGCGTGCTCAATCTCGCCGTTTTCCACCCAGAAGCCAGCGGCGCCGCGCGAGTAGTCGCCGGTGGTCACACTCACGCCCTGCCCCATCATTTCGGTCACGATCAGGCCGCGACCCATATCCTTGATGAGGTCATCAAACGACCGGGCACCGGGACGCAGCGTGAGGTTGTGCACGCCGCCAGCGTTGCCGGTGGTGGTCAGCCCCAGCTTGCGGGCCGAGTAGCTGCCCAGCACAAAGCCCCGCAGGACACCGTCTGCGACAATTTTCCGCTGCTGGCAGGCCACGCCCTCACCGTCAAAACTGCTCGATCGCAGGCCCCGGGCCAGCAGGGGCAGCTCCTCGATGGTGACAAAATCGGGAAACAGCTGCTGATCGAGCTGGTCGCGCAGAAACGACGATCCGCGATAGAGGTTACCGCCGCTGATCGCCGAAACCAGGTGACCGAGCAGCGTACGCGCGGTCTCCGGCACAAACAGCACCGGTGCGCGAGTGGTCGCTATCGGGCGCGCCCCGCAGCGCGCCGCAGCGCGCTGCGCCGCCTTCCGGCCGACCGTGGCGGCGTCAGCCAGGTCACCGACGTGGCGGCGGGTGTCATACCAGTAGTCCCGCTGCATCGAATCGCCGTCCCGGGCCAGCACGAGGCAGCTCAGCGAGTGGCGGGTCGAACGCCGCTGACCGACAAAACCGTGGCTGTTGGCGTACAGCGATACCGCACTGCCGCTCGCCGTGCTGGCACCCTCAGAGTTATCGATTCGATCGTCAGCCGCCAGCGCAATGGCCTCGGTTTCCGTCGCCAGCTCAATCGCCTCCTCAGGGCTGATATCCCAAGGGGACCAGAGATCCAGGTCGGGTTGCTCGGTTGCCATGAGGTCAACATCCGCCAGGCCGTGGCAGGCGTCTTCCTGCGTGACGCGCGCGATGGTGCAGGCCTGATCGAGCGACCGCTTCAGCGACAACTCGCTCAGGTCAGCGCTCGAAGCGCTTCCTTTGCGCTGGCCGAAATACACCGTCAGGTTGAGTCCACGGTCCTGGCTGTATTCCAGCGTTTCGACCTCACCCATGCGAACGGTGGCGGAGATGCCCAGATAGTTGCTGGCGCTCACCTCAGCGCCGTCAGCGCCGGCAGCCTTGGCCCCGGCCAGCACCTGCTGAGCAATTTCGTGTAGACGATCCAGCTGATCGACGGACCAGGCGTCTTTACCCTCTGAAGGACTGTCGCTATGCTTTTTTTCTTCTTTCATGGTCATGTTGTGGTGCTATGCCTGACGAGCTTCCGGTCAGTAAATCTCAGCGCAAGCGCGAGGCGGCGGCCATGTTTGAGCTGGCCGGCCGACTGGTGGAGATGACGCCGGCCGAACTGGACAGCTTGAGCCTGGAACCGGCGCTCGTCGAGCTGGTGAAAAAGGTTCGGGGCATCACGCGTTTTGTCGCGCGCAAGCGCGAGCTGATGTTTTTGGCCAAGCAGCTCCGGCGCGAGGATCGCAGCGAGCTTCTCGCGGAGCTGGCGGCGGCTGAGCAGCCGCAGCAGACCGAGCGCGCCCAGCTCCATCGGCTGGAAGGCTGGCGCGACTATCTGCTCGCCGGTGGGCGGGCGGCCATCAATGAGTTGAGCAGCCATCAGGCGAGCATCGATCGCCCTAAGCTGTCGAGTCTGGTGAAAAAAGCCCTGCTGGAGCGCGAGCGGCAGCAGCCGCCGGCGTCGGCCCGCCTGCTGTTTCGGGCACTGCGCGAGATCGATCAGCAAACGCCGCTGCCCGCGCCGCCGACGGTATCTCTCGACCCGGCCGGGTCCGAGGAGAGCGAGCGCTGACCGGGCGCCAGCCTGTTTCCAGCTCGCCTTAACCGGCGTGCTGCACACCCGCGGGCGCGCCGCCCGTGCCTGCGTCATCAGGCCTGGGTGCCGCCGACGGTCATGCCGTCGATGCGCAGCGTCGGCTGACCCACGCCCACCGGCACGCTCTGGCCGTTCTTGCCGCAAACGCCAACGCCAGCGTCGAGCTCCAGATCGTTGCCCACCATACTGACTCGCGTCAGTGCTTCCGGCCCGTTGCCGATCAGGGTGGCGCCTTTGACCGGTGCCCCCACCTTGCCGTCTTCGATCAGGTAGGCTTCGCTTGCTGAAAACACGAACTGGCCCGAGGTAATATCCACCTGGCCGCCGCCAAAATTCACCGCGTAAAGCCCGCGCTTCACCGACTTCAAAATTTCCTCGGGATCACTTTCGCCGGGCAGCATGTAGGTGTTGGTCATACGCGGCATGGGGAGGTGGGCAAACGACTCGCGCCGACCGTTGCCGGTACTGGCGGTGCCCATCAGACGGCTGTTCATTTTGTCCTGCATGTAGCCGGTCAGCCGGCCGTTTTCGATCAGCACCGTACGCTGGCTGGCGACACCTTCGTCGTCGACGGTGAGCGAACCACGTCGATCGGCGATGGTGCCGTCATCCACCACGGTGCACAGCTCGCTGGCCACCATTTCACCCATGCGCCCGCTGAAGGCTGAGGTCCCTTTGCGGTTGAAGTCGCCCTCCAGGCCATGCCCGATCGCCTCGTGCAGCAGCACGCCGGGCCAGCCCGGCCCGAGCACAACCGTCATGGAGCCGGCGGGCGCGTCGACCGCGTCGAGGTTCACCAGCGCCTGGCGGACCGCCTGGCTCGCCGCCCGCCGCGCGTTGTCCTCGGTGAGCAGCTCCTGATAGGTGTAGCGACCGCCGCAGCCGAAGGTCCCGGTTTCTCGCCGTTCGCCCCTGGCGGCGATGACCTGCACGTTGAGCCTGACCAGGGGCCGGACGTCGCCGGCCAGCGTGCCGTCGCTGGCCGCCACCAGCACCACGTCGTGCGTGGCGGCGACGCTGACAATCACCTGCTGAACCCGACTGTCTTCCGCTCGGGCGAGCGTATCGATCTTCTGAAGCCAGGCGATCTTGTCTTCGTTGGGCAAGCTGTCGAGCGGGTCGGTCGGCACGTAGAGTGTCGGGCTCGTCTGCGCCTGCCAGGCCTGGGTGACGCCGCTTCGTCCGCCTCGGGCGATCGCCCGAGCCGCCTCGCTCGCGCTCGTCAGCGCCGGCAGTACCAGTTCGTCAGAGTAGGCAAAGCCAGTCTTTTCACCGGCCATGGCGCGAGCGCCGGCACCCTGCTCGATGTTGTGGTGGCCTTCCTTCACGATGCCGTCTTCCAGCACCCAGGACTCATGCCGGGAAAACTGAAAATAGAGATCCGCAGCATCCACGGAGGGCGCCATCAGCGTCCCCAGCAGGGTTTCAAGATCACTTTCGTTGAGGCCGCCGGGCTGCAGGAGCTGCTGCCGGGCCAGTGCCAGAGAATCGGTCATGGAGGTAAGTTGTGTGTCTGCAGGCGTTATTTCAACAGATGCCCGCGGCGGAAGCGAATCGGCAGCCGATCGACCTCAGCCCGACTGGCGCTCGGCGTCACGGCGCAGCGCGCGGGCGGTTTCAAGCTCCAGGCGCTCGTCGCTGGCTCCGATCAGCTCGACCACCGGCTCCTCGAAGCTGCCGGTCACGGAGTAGTGAAACTGAGAAATGGCGTCGATCTGACGATCGAACAGGTTTTGCAGCAGAAAGGCCGCCGCCGCACCGCCGGCACCACCCGCGAGCGCGCCGACCACCGGCAACGTTGAGCCAACCTCCGGGATGACGGTGACCACCTGGTCGTAGCCCTGGCTGGCCAGGTCCGTTCGTCCCTTGATCTCGATATCCGCCGTCGGCCCTTCGATCGTCAGGTTCTCGCTGAAGGCGCTGCCCCCTTCGAGTCGGAAATTGCCTTCGATCGAGTCGAACGTCAGACCCGATTTGAAAAGATCGGAGAAGTCGAGCGTCAGCCGCCGAGGCAGCGCCTGCAGGCTCATCAAGCCGAAGATTCGCCCCGCGCCGGGTTTCACTTCCACAATCTGGCCGTTGGAGATGTTGACGTCCATATCGCCGTTCAGGCTGTTCATCTCGAAGTCGGAAAGCGCGCCCGGCCAGTTGACGTCCAGCCGTACGATGGTCTGCCCACCTTCGATCAGGCGGCCGTAGCCGAAGGCTTCAAAGATGGCGCCAAGCTCATCGCCGGTGATCGTCAGCCCGAACTGGCTGAGGCTGCTGCCGTCGACCTGCAGCCAGTCGCCGCTGGCGCTGATCGCCATGGTGTCAGACTGGGTTTCCAGATGGTCGATGTGCATGCCGTCCCGCACGGGGTACGACTCAAAGCTGACGCTGCCGTAAGGAACGCCGTCGAAGCTCACGCTGCCGGCCACAAAGCGCAGCGGCGGAATGCGCGCCGGGTCGATGCTGGGCGGGCCGAGTGTCTGGCTGGACGGCGGCCATTCCAGGCGGTCCAGCTCGGCCAGCAGCAGGCGTCGCCCGTCAGGATCCAGCGGCACGCGCAGCGTGCCTTCAACCTGGTCGCCCTTCATATGGAGCGTCCAGTAATCGTCATCTCGCGAGGTGCGCAGGGTCAGATTGGTGAAGTCACGATAGGCAAAGCGGAACTGGTCGATCGTCAGATCCATCGACGTCAGCCAGCGCTGCTGATCGTCCGGCAGGCCTTCACCGGCAAAGCCGGCAAGCAGATCCTGCCACTCATCGAGATCGATATAGTCGATGCGGCCCTCGATCAGCAGCCCGGGGTTGTCGTTGACGGCCGGATCGCCCGGGCCGAGGTGCAGCGTACCGCCCCAAGGTTGGCCTTCGATCGGCGGGCGGAAGCGCAGCTTGAGCAGGTCGGCGATATCCAGCGCCAGGTTTCCGAACTCCGGCAGATCCACGCCCAGCTCCATCGGCAGGGCGTCCCCCGTAGGCTTGCTGAGCGGTGCCGGGAGCTGAACTTCACTGCCCTCAAGCAGAGATTTCACTGTCAGCCGGGGCGGCGCGCCGTCCCCGGTCATCTCGCCGTCATTCTGAATCGCGAGGTTGGCCACCCACTCGCACGCTTCAGGGATACGCTCGAGCAGCGGCGCAAGCTGCGGGATCTCAACGCTGAAAACACTGGCCGGCGCGGTTCCGGTGAGCCTCGCCTCTACAGCCAGGTCCGCATTGCTGACAAATTTGCCGGTCGCCAGGCTCAGGGATGACTCAAACCCCTCCCACAGCGTGGAAAGCTCTTCGGCCAGGAGTCCCTGATGGGTGAACCGCACGTCACCGCTAGTCTGCGCAAAGTCGACCTGCCAACGCTCGTTGGTGACGTCAGCGTCCAGCAGCGTAAATTTGCCTTCGACCTCTTTGGCCGCGAGCCCGGCTTTGAGCGGCAGTTCAACGTGAGCGCTGGCGCGCGCTCGGCCGTCCACCTCGAGTCCTTCCAGATAAGCCGAAAAAGTGTCGTACAACGGGGACGCGGCCAGGAAAGACAGAAACTGCTGGCCGTCGCCGCTGGCCCGCGCGTCCAGCTCCATCCGCGGCTCACGATACCGCGGCAGTCGGAACAACACATCGGTCACCGCAAGCTCCTGCAGCTGGCCCGATGGCGCTCGGGCCGCCATGCCGACCGTGTCGAAAGTCAGCGTGGCGGCAAGGTTCTCCGCGACGGGCCAGCCGGGATCGAAGTCCAGGCGGCCTTCCTCGACCATCGCCACCGCCTCGAACCGCCCCTCGCCGCCACGAAACGGCCAGTCGTCGAGGTCACCGAACATCATGGCGCTGCCGCCGGTCACCTGGCCATCGAGCAAGGCTCGATCGAGCCAGCCCAGCAGCTTTTCGTTGAACTTGTTCTGCGGCCAAAATCGTTTGGCTTCCGCGACCGCGCCCTCGCTGACCACCAGCTTTAGGTCGACAAACGGCAGCCCCGTATTGCCCAGCACGTCCATCCTCAGCGTCGCCTGCACGCTCTCATTTCGGAAGGCGAGAGACTCGGCAGTAAGGCGCCAGCTATCTCCCCAACGGAAGGTGACAGGACCGTCCAGCTCGCTGACCTCTAGCGGCCACCGCAACACCTCGGGAATCGACAGGGTCATCTCGCTCGCTGGCGACGGTTCGATCGTCAGCTGCTGCCCGGCCAACGACGCCGAAAAATCCAGGCCGCTGAAGCCGGGCGCCGCCCCGCGGGCCTGCCAGGACAGGTCGCTGACCTGGAACGCCCCATGGATTTCCGGCCCGCTTGGCTGCTCAGTCGCGTCGACGACATCCATCTCGCTCACGGCCGGCGCGAAGGTCAACATCAGATCGGAGACCTTACCGTTCGGCGAAGCGTCAGCGAGCGTTTGACGCAGCGACTCCGGCACCGGCTGAAGCTTACTGAACAGCGTTGCCAGGTCCGCGACCGGCAGCCAGTCGGCCGCAAACGTCAGGCCCTGGTCAGATCCTGCCACGGACAGGCCTGTGCTGGGCCAGGTGCCCGTTGCCGTTGTGAGGTCGCCGTCGATCAGCTGTACAACCCAGCCGCCGTCCGTGCGGCTGAAGCGCGCGCTGGCATCCCGGAGATCCAGTGGCCAATCGTCGTTTCCCGCCAGCGCATCAGGCGCCGTTGCTTCGTCCGACCGCATCACCGGACCCGGTGAAGGCAGCACCGGCGCGGCCAGGGCGGGCAGCGCGTCCCGCAGCGCCAGGCCTTCGAGGTTGCCGCGCCACTCGACGTCGGTGATCGAGCCGCCAGCGAAGCTACCCCAGAGCTGACCGGTCAGCGCACCGGACGTGGCGATCACGCCCGCCACGGGCAAACCCTGCTGCCATTGGGCGAGCGCCAGCCTGTCGATATCCAGGTAGAGACGACTGCCGGCCGACGCACTCTCGACCACAAAGCTCAGGCGTCCCGCGCCTTGCCCCTGCCGCTCATCACCGGTCGGCGCCAGGTAGCCCGAGAGGCGAGTCGCTGACGCCGTCTGGCGAAGGTCCAGTTCCAGCTCACCCAGATCAAGGGTCCAGCCGGCCCCTTCGTCCCGAATCCGCAGGTTCTGTGCTCTGAGGCCCATACCCTGCAGCAGGTCGAGGTCCGGCACGGGTCGATCGCTGCCGGTCGCGGGCAGCCCCATCAGCCCCCAGGCACCATTGGCATCGCGGGTGACGACAACTTCCTCGACCAGAATTCGAAAATGGGCCAGGCCCGCCCCGGGGCGCAGGAACGCCAGCGTGTCGACCGACACCTCGGCGTTGTCGATCCGGAGCCGTTCGGTCCCGTGGCCAACGGTGATCCCAGCCAGGTTCAGATGAGGCCCATATCCCTCCCAGCGCGCGGACAGGCTGTCGATCTGCACCGGCTGGCCGAGCTGCTGCTCGAGCCATTCAGCCACCTGTGGCGTCCAGCGATCGGCGTAGGGCAGCAGCAGGCTGCCCAGACCAACCAGCACCGCCAGACCGATTGCGCACATAGCAAACGCCGTCCACGCGATCGACTTGAGCTGGCTCAGACGCCTTCGCCAGCCCGTGAGTGGCTGATCGGTGCTCAAAGCTGGCCGTGGGTGGCTAGGGGAAAAATGGAAAATCCTCCGTTAAATCAAAGGAGTGGATGTCAGGAGGGGCATTATGCCGGCTCCGGCTGGTGTCTATTGGACCGCTGAGCGCATGATATTGATGCAAAAACCCGCGATCATCAGGAATTTTCGAAGTATCCGACCTAAAAAAGCACGACGTCGAACTGTTCCTGGGTGTATTGGTCCTCGGACTGGAAGCGGATCGATTTCTGGATCCCATCCTCCAGCGCCTCGATGGTTGCCGATTCTTCCTCCAGGATTTTGTCGACAATCTGCGGGGCTGCCATCACGAGCAGTCGGTCAGCATCAAACTGACGAACCGCTCGGGTAATCTCCCGAAAGATTTCGTTGCAGACGGTTTCTGCGGTCTTAACGCGCCCCTTGCCGTTGCACATCGGACAGGGCTCACACAGCAATCGTTCGAGACTTTCGCTGGTGCGCTTGCGCGTCATTTCTACCAGGCCCAGCGTCGATATTTCGGAGACAAAATAGCGGGCGTGATCTTTGGCCAGCGCTTTGTTGAGCGTGCGAATAACCTGGTCGCGGTGCCCCTGCTCTTCCATATCGATGAAGTCAATGATGATGATGCCGCCGAGATTGCGCAGCCGCAGCTGCCGCGCGATGGCCTGGGCCGCCTCCAGGTTGGTCTTGAAGATTGTCTCTTCCAGATTTCGATGCCCGACAAAACCGCCGGTGTTGACGTCGATAGTGGTCATCGCCTCGGTCTGGTCGATGACCAGGTGGCCACCCGATTTCAACGACACCGTATTTTCGAGCGCGTTGGCAATGTCGTCCTCAACGCCATAGAGATCGAAGATCGGCCGCTCGCTCTGGTAAAGCTCAATGCGATTGGCTCGCTCGGGCATAAACTGCTGCACAAACTCGACGGTGCGAGAAAACGCCTCGGACGAGTCGATGCGGACCCGATCCACCTCCGTGTTCATCATGTCGCGCAGCGCCCGAACCTCCAGCGAGAGATCTTCGTAGACGCACTCGCCGGGCTTCGCGTCAGCGGACCGCTGCTGAATCATGTCCCACAGCTTGTTCAGGTAGGCGAGGTCTGCGCGGATGGCAAAGGTATCCATGCCCTCGGCGTTGGTGCGGACGATGTAGCCGGTTTTGCTGTCATCGTCCCGAGCCGCCTCGACCATACCCCGCAGCCGTTCGCGCTCTTCTGGATCTTCAATACGCACCGACACGCCGATCTGTGATGACGATGGGGTCAAAACCAGAAAGCGGGAGGGAATGGAGATGTTGGTGGTGAGGCGCGCGCCTTTGCTGCCGATGGGGTCTTTGATGACCTGCACCAGAATCTTCTGGCCATCGCGCAGCAGCTGGGTGATCGGTGGCGTCTCCTGGGGTTCAGCGTCATCGGTCTCAGCGTGATGGCGGCCAATATCGGAGGCGTGCAGAAACGCCGCCCGCTCCAGCCCCACGTCGACAAACGCGGCCTGCATCCCGGGCAAAACCCGAACGACCGTTCCTTGATAGACGTTGCCCAGGTACACACGGCGACTGCTGCGCTCAATGATGAGCTCCTGCAGCATGCCGTTCTCCAGCACCGCAACCCGGGTTTCGCTCCGGGTTACGTTGATCAGCATCTCTTCGCTCATAGCCGGAGCGGGCTGTCGGGGTGCAGGGCGCCGGCCCATCGCAGGAGCGGCACGGTTTCAAAAAGTGGTAATCCCATCACGCCAGAATAACTGCCCTCGATGTGGGCCACAAAGCTGGACCCCAATCCCTGAATCGCATAACCGCCCGCCCGGCCAGCATACTCACCGGTCGTTAGATAGGCGTTAATCTGCCGATCGCTCAGTTCAGCGAAGGTGACCTCACTGACCTGCTGACAGCTCCTGGCTTCACCCGCTTCGTTGACGACGGCCACGCTTGAGTAAACGCGGTGCGTGCGCCCCGCCAGGCTCTGCAGCATCTCGCGCGCCTCGGCGATGTCAGCCGGTTTGCCGTAGATCCGCCCGTCGAGGGCCACCTCCGTATCCGCCCCAAGCACCGGCATTGCGCTAGGGCGTCGATCTGCGCCCGCTACCGCTTTGTCCTGCGCCACCCGCAGGTTGTAGTCGGCGGGCGATTCGCTTTCCCCAGGCTGCTCCTCCACATCGACCTCAAGCAAGGCAAAGCTAACGCCAATCTGCGCGAGCAGTTCCCGGCGCCTGGGCGAACGCGAGGCTAGCCAGAGCGTTGGAGCGCCGTTACTCACGATGGTAGGGGTGTCCGACCAAAATACTGTGCGCGCGGTAAAGCTGTTCGGCGAGTACCACTCGCACCAGTGGATGAGGCAGCGTCAGCTTGCCCAGCGACCAACGCTGCTGGCAGTGATGAAGCACCCGGGCGTCCAAACCATCCGGGCCGCCGATCAGCAGGGCCACGTCGCCCCCCAGGCCCAGCCACTCATCGAGCTGGTCTGCCAGTTGTCGGGTGCTGAACTGTTTGCCGGCAACGTCCAGCGCGATTACGCGCTGCGCGCCGGCGGCAGCCTTGAGCAGCGCCTCGCCTTCCTGGGCCAGACTTTTCTCAAGCGCGAGCGACGCGCGTCTTTTCGGGAGCGGGATTTCGGTGAGCTGCAGCTTGAGGTGAGGCGGCAGGCGGCGCTGGTAGTCCTGAAATCCTGCGTTGACCCAATCGGGCATTTTGCCGCCAACGGCGAGCAGCCGAATGTTCAAGGAACCGGGTGGTGGGTTCTAGCGGCAGGCCGCCGAACCCAGCCGCTCAGGGCGTCGCTTCTGCGGCCGCCTCGTCATCGACGGTCCACAGCGATTCCAGCGCGTAAAAGGCTCGCGCGCGGGGTACCATCAAATGGACCAGCACGTCAGCCAGGTCCACCAGGATCCACTCTGATTCCCGCTCACCTTCAACGCCAACCACGGGCATACCCCGTTCCTTGCTGCGAGTGATCACACTGTCGGCGAGGGTTTTAACGTGGCGGGTCGAGTTGCCTGAGGCAACAATCATGTAGTCGGTGATGGTGGTTTTGCCGCGAACATCGATCGTCTGAATGTCCACAGCCTTGGCGTCGTCGAGCGCGCCGTTGACCAGGTCAGCCACCTGCTGCGGTGAAATCGCCGGTGACGCGGTGCCGGGGTTTTGGCCGGCGGGTGAGCCCTTTTTCAAATGTCTGAAAACCTCAAACCGATGCGGTGTCTAGCATTGTAGGAGGGCTGTCCCCGCGGATCAACGAACATACAGCCGTTCGCGGGTCAGGAAATCCACCACCGCGGGCGGCGTCATGTAGTTGATTGGGCCACCCTGGCGCACCAGTTCGCGTATCGCGCTGGCCGAAATTTCCAGCGCCACCGTCTCGAGGATAAGGCTTCGACCGCCCCGCGGCGGATCCAGGTCGTCGACGCTATCAGCCGGCGCAAAGCCGAGCGCGGCAAGCTGCGACGGATCCATTCCTTCGTCCATTCCCGGTCGACGGACCACGACCAGATGCGCCAGCCGCGCCAGATCCTCGCTGCGGTGCCAGCTCGCCAGCCCGGCCGCGGCGTCACTGCCTAGCACGAGCGACACACCGGCCGCAGGGAACTCATTGCGCAAGCTCTCCAGCGTGTCGACCATAAAAGATGGCCCGTCTCGGTCCAGCTCTCGCCGATCCGGGAGCAAGCGCGGATGACCCCGCGCGGCTAGCTTGAGCATCTCCCAACGTTGCCCTGCGCTGGCCACGCCGTCATCGCGGTGCGGCGGGCGGGCAGACAACAGCAGATGTACGGTGGCGTCGAGCTGCCAGGCAACCTGGCTGGCGATGCTCAGGTGGCCGTAGTGCACCGGATTGAAGGTGCCTCCAAGGACGACGAGGCGGCCTGAGCTATTGGACTCCGGCGCTGAAGCTTCGGTCACGAGGCTTGCGCGGCGCGCTGCGACACCATGGGCTGACGCCCGAGACAGAGCAGCGTCACCAGTGCCTCAACCGACTGCCAGGGGTCGCCAGCGGCCAGGCCCTTTGTCTGCCGGTCCAGCAGCGCGCAATGTTCGAGCGCCTGAGTCAGCTGGCGCTCATTGAGCCGGCGCATCGCGCGCTGCAGCAGGTTCTTGCGGGCGTCCCATACGGCGTTGGCCCGGTAGATCGCCTGAACGTTGGCCCCGGTGTCCATCGCCTGGCGCAGATTCAGCAGCAGCCGCGATTCCCGCGTGAGCGTCCAGGCCACCACCGGCAGCGGCGCGGCCTCCAGCGCCAGCGCCCGTGCGACCCGGAGCGCGCGGGTGAGGTCGCCTTCCAGCGCTGCATCGGACAGCTTGAAGACGTCGAAGCGCGCATTGTCGGCCACGGCCTCCTCGATATCGTCGACGGTCACCGTACCTCCGGCCTTCAGCAGGGCGAGCTTGTCGACCTCCTGAGCAGCGGCGAGCAGGTTGCCTTCGATCCGGCTCGCCAGCGCGCGGCAAGCAGCGGCGTCCGCGGCGACGCCACGGCTAATAAACCGCTGACTCAGCCACTGAGGCAGCTCCGCCGGCTTCAGCGGCCAGCACGTGACAAAAATCCCAATTCGATCAATGGCCTTAACCCAGGCACTATTGCGTGACGCCTTTTCGATCTTCCCAGCGGTGATCAGCAGCACGTCACCCTCTTCGGTAGCCTGATCGGCAAACGCGCGGATTGCCGCGCCGCCCTCGCGACCGGGCTTGCCAGTGGGTAAGCGCAGGTCGAGCAAGCGGCGGGAAGCAAACAGCGACAGGTTGGCACTGTCGCTGGCCAGTCGATTCCAGTCGAAGCTTTTGTCGACTTCGAACACCAGACGCTCCACCAGGCCCTGTTCCCGGGCCGCTGCGCGCACCGCGTCAGCGGTTTCGAGCACCTGCAATGGCTCGTCCCCGGAAATGAGATAGATGGGTTTCAGGCCCTGGCTGACCTGACCCGCAATGCGATCGACCCCGAGCTGCATCAGCCGGAGGACAGCGAACGGAGGATTCGGTTTGCCATTTCCCGGGTCATCTCGTCGCGCAGAAACTCCTCTTCGCTGGCCGCACCCAGTACCTGGCCCTGGTCGAAGGTGTAGTCCCGGTAGATCTCCAGCGAAGTCAGCGGTTGGATCTCGCGCCCGTCTGCGCTGACAACACGAAACGACACGTTGTAGCGCAGCGCAAATTCCCGAACCCGCGCGGTTGCGCCAACCGACTGGACGTCGCGCAGCAGGTCGTTCTGCTCGAACTGCAGCTGCGCCGTCGCCTTGTCGGGCGCAACCACCTGCCGCCCGGAGGCTGACAGGAGCGTGGACAGCTCGCGGGCCAGCGGGTGATTTTCGGGAATGCCCAGGTTTAAGGCGTCGAGCTCCGGCGGCAGCGCGGCGCTGCCGCGAAGCTGAAATCCGCAGCCGGCGAGCACAATCGCCAGCCCTACTAGCAGCGCGGTCTGGAAGCCACGGAGACTGCTCATCCGCCGATCACAATGTTGACCAGCTTCTTCGGCACCACAATGACCTTGCGCACCTGACTGTCCCCGATAAAGCGAAGGACGTTCGGTTCAACGCGAGCCAGGCTCTCCAGCTCCTCGCGGCTGGCCTCAGCCGGCGCCTGAATGCGGCCGCGGACCTTGCCATTCACCTGCACCACAATCTCCAGCTCGTCGCGCACCAGCGCCGCCGGATCGTGCTCGGGCCAGGGCTGGTCGATGACGTCACCCTCTTTGCCCAGGCCCAGCCATAGACCCTGCGCCGCGTGCGGCACCATCGGGGTCAGCAGCGTCACTACGTTTTCCCAAACGTGCTGGAGCAAAGCACGATCAGCGTCTGTGTCGCCCTGGTGGCGGGACGCCGCGTTGACGAGTTCCATGATCGCCGCAATGGCGGTGTTAAAGGTACGCCGCCGACCGATGTCGTCACCGACCTTGGCCAGCGTCTCGTGAAGCTTGCGGTAAAGGTCGCGCTGAACATCGCTCAGGGCCTCGGGCTCCAGCTTACCGCCCGCGCCGCCGGCCGCATGGTCCGAAACGTTGCGCCACAGGCGCTTCAGAAATCGGTGTGCCCCTTCGACGCCCGCTTCAGACCACTCCAGCGACTGATGCGGCGGGGAGTCTGACACCGAAAACAAACGCACCGTGTCTGCGCCAAACTGCTCAACCAGATGCACCGGGTCAACGCCGTTGTTCTTCGACTTCGACATCTTTTCAACGGCCCCGATCTCCACGGGCTGGCCGTCACTGATCAGCTTAGCCCCGACCATCGCGCCGCGATCATCCAGCACCGGCTCGATGTCCTGCGGATTGATGAACTGCTTAACACCGTCCTCGTCCTCGCGGTAGAACGTGTCCGCCACGACCATCCCCTGGCACAAAAGGTTGGTGGCCGGCTCGTCGGAGTTCACCAGGCCCGCGTCGCGCATCAGCTTGTGATAGAAGCGGAAGTACATCAGGTGAAGGATGGCGTGTTCGATGCCGCCCACGTATTGGTCGACAGGCAGCCAGTAGTTGGCGCGCTCGTCGACCATGGCGTCAGCGTCCGGGCTGCAGTAACGCGCGTAGTACCAAGACGACTCCATAAAGGTGTCAAACGTATCGGTTTCCCGCTCGGCCGGGCCGCCGCACTCGGGGCAGACGGTCTGACGCCATTTCGGATCCGCCTTGATCGGCGATTGCACCCCCATGAACTCCACGTCTTCTGGCAAGACCACCGGCAGCTCGTCCTCGGGCACCGGCACGTCGCCGCATTTGGGGCAGCGGATCATGGGGATCGGGCAGCCCCAGTAGCGCTGGCGCGAGACGCCCCAGTCGCGCAGCCGGAAGTTCACCTTGCGCTGACCCAGCTCCTGTTCTTCCAGCCACGCCAGCGCTTTGGCTTTCGCCTCATCGACGTCCAGCCCGTTCAGCCATTCGCTGTTGATCGCTGGCCCATCGCCGGTGAAGGCTTCACCGTCAAAGTCTTCGGGTGGCTTCACCGTGCGGATGATGGGCAGGTCGTAGGCTTTGGCGAAGTCCCAGTCGCGCTGATCTTGACCCGGTACCGCCATGATGGCCCCGGTGCCGTAACCCATCAGCACGTAGTCAGCCAGGTAGACCGGCACCGGCTTTTGGGTAAACGGATTTAAGGCATAGGCGCCGGTGAACACGCCGCGCTTGTCCAGCGCACCGTCAGCCAATCGATCAATTTCGCTGGCCGCTGCCGCATCTTTTTGAAACTGCTCAACCGCAGCCTGCTGCTCCGGCGTCGTGATTTCCGCCACCAGCGGGTGCTCGGGCGCCAGGACGCAGTACGTCATGCCGAAGCTGGTATCTGGCCGAGTCGTGTAGACCTGCAGACTGAGCTCCGGCTGAACCTCACCGCTCTCGTCGCAGATAGCGAGCGAGAATTCGGCGCCCTCCGAGCGGCCGATCCAGTTGCGCTGCATGGTCCGAACCGAGTCGGGCCAGCCTTCGAGATCGTCCAGGTTGTCCAGGAGCTCCTGGGCGTAGTCGGTGATCTTCAAAAACCACTGGGGAATTTCACGGCGTTCCACCAGCGCTCCCGAGCGCCAACCGCGGCCGTCCACGACCTGTTCGTTGGCCAGCACGGTCTGATCGACCGGATCAAAGTTCACCGTCGCGTTGCGCCGGTACACCAGGCCTTTTTCGAACAGCCGCACAAACATCAGCTGCTCCCAGCGGTAGTACTCCGGGCGGCAGGTGGTGACTTCGCGCGACCAGTCATACGCGTAGCCAAGGCGCTTGAGCTGACCGCGCATGTGGTCGATGTTGGCGTAGGTCCAGCGCGCCGGCGGCACCTTGTTCTTGATGGCCGCGTTTTCGGCGGGCAGCCCAAAGGCATCCCAGCCCATGGGTTGCAGCACGTTTTTGCCCAGCATGCGCTGATAGCGAGCGATGACGTCCGCGATCATATAGTTGCGCACGTGCCCCATGTGCAGTGCCCCGGAGGGATACGGCAGCATGGCCAGGCAGTAGTACTTTTCCCGGTCCTCGTCCTCGGTGACCCGATAAACTTCGCGGGCGTCCCAATCAGCCTGGATTTCCGGCTCCAGCTGCTGGGGGTTATAGATGGCTTCCATGGTGTTTTTCTGACGGCCCTCGGTGGGCAGCTCTAACGGTTAATCGCGCATGCTAACCCATCGCTGGTTACCACCCAATACGGTCCTGGCGGGTCGAGTCTGAACGGTGGCTGAATCGACCGCAGGGCGTGATGAATTTTGCTCGCCACTTATGGTCTGATATCACTCAGGCGCCCCATTAGTAAGGAGCGGGTTATGCGCAAGTCATTGATATTGTTAATCACCAGTGTGCTGGCCACGGCTGCCGTGACGGCCCAGGAAAGCAACGCCTCGGACGACGCCGCGACGAAGGCTGAAGCCGCGGGCATGGACATGGTGATTGGATCGAGCGAGAGTCCAAAGCCCTCAGGGCCCAAAACCGACCAGGTGATCGGTGACGCCGGTCAGCGCAATCAGGCGGTTTATGGTGAGCCGCTCAAAAAGCTTTGGGTGCCGAACATCTCCAGCTGGTCGGTTGTCGACAACCAGCGGCTGATCCTCTACGTGAGCCCATTCCGACCCTACCTGCTGACGCTGGCCCGCAAGGCGCCGGGGCTCGGCAACAACGATCGGATCGTTTTCCGCTACAACAACAACCACATTTACGCGCGCTTTGATCGGATTGAGGTCGACGGTTTCCCTTACGTGATCGATCGAATCGAAAAGCTGGATCGGGAAACGGCACGCGCGCTGACCCGTCGAGATAAGGGCCTGGACGGTCCGATCCTGGAAGATGAGGATGACGGTGACGAGGGTGACGATGCTGAAGCGGACGAGGAGGCAAAGGGCGCCTAGCAGCTGTCATGAGCACTGAGGGCTAAGTGCTGCGCCAGCGCCTGCCCACGTATTTGCTCGCTAAAGACGCAGCTCAGCGGCCGAATTGCGCCGACCAGACCGGTTCCGCTTTAGTCGGCTGATCCCTGCCCGTACTATGCAATGGAAGTAGTTTGCCGGTGCGAGCGTTCGTCTCGCGCCGGTCGGGGGAGGCCACCGCGGGTGGCCCAAAGCAGGGAAATACGATGAGGACACCCCAGGCGTGCCTGCTGGCACTGCTGATGGCCATGGTAGGCGGGGCGGCAGCTAACGAGACGCAGCTGACGGAATTGCCGCCGGCAGCGCTGCTCGGGCCTGCAGGCTTTGAAAGCGCAGCAGCAACGGTTGCCGGCGAGCCGTTTGAGCTGCTCGGCCAGCAGATACCCGCCGGCGAGCGCAGGCAGCTCAACTGGCAGATCGAAGCGACCATGGGTGCAGTCGCCATCCCGACACCAATTCTCGTGGCCCACGGCCAGCGGCCCGGGCCGGTTCTTTGCCTAACGGCCGCCGTGCATGGCGACGAGCTCAACGGCGTTGAGGTGGTCAGGCAGATTCTCTTCGACATCAAACCGACTGACCTTGCCGGCACGGTCATCGGCGTGCCGATCGTGAATGCTTCGGGCTATCTTCGCGGCTCGCGCTATCTGCCCGATCGCCGGGATCTCAATCGGTTTTTTCCCGGCAGCAGCAGCGGCTCGCTGGCGTCGCGCTTCGCCAAGGCGGTTTTCGACACGATCATCACCCGCTGCTCGGCCCTTGTGGATATGCACACCGGGAGCTTTCAGCGCATTAACCTCCCCCAGCTCCGAGCTGACCTGACCGTCAAGTCGGTGGCGGACTTCAGCCGGCAGTTCGGCGCCATCGCGGTGCTGCATGGCGCTGGACCCAAAGGGTCGCTGCGCCGAGCGGCCACCGACGTGGGAATCCCGGCGGTTACGCTTGAGGCCGGCGAAGCCAGCCGCTTCAACAAGTCCTCGGTCGACGCGAGCGTCGAGGCGATTCAATCGCTGTTGAACCGCATGTCCATGGCGCCGCGGTTCCGATTATTCGGGGAGCCGCAGCCAGCGTTCTACGATTCCGTGTGGGTTCGGGCTAACAGCGGCGGCATTCTGTTCAGCCAGATTGAGCTTGGTGAGCTGGTCAAAAAAGGTCAGATACTCGGAACCGTGACCGACCCCATTCGCAACGACCAAACCGTGCTGAGCGCTCCGTTCACCGGGCGGATCCTCGGGATGGCGGTTAACCAGGTGGTGATGCCGGGATTCGCTGCTTACCACATCGGTAGCCAGGCCAGCGAGGAAGAGGCGATCGCAGACGCCATCGCCGGGCCCGGCAAAGAGGCGAATGCTAAACCCGAGCCTCCGCCGGGCGACGACGGCGACCCGGCTGACCCGGGCATCGACAGCGACTCAGTAGAGATGCTGAACGATCCGATGGCGCCGCTGGAAAAGCTAAAACCTGCCAATGACGAAGATACCGACCTGTCCGACGTCGGCGCTAGGGAGCCCTCCCCTCAGGTTTCTACGGTCGATGATCAGTCGCTGGAAACGATGGAACTGACCATGATCGAGGTTTCAGCCACGCGACTGCCCGAAATGGGTGAGGCAACGAAAGTTGGGCCTCAACCCGAGACGCCGCTCCTGCAACAAAGTTTCGAAACGACCAGAACAGAAGAAAGCTCGGCAGAGGACACAACCGCAGCCGAAGAGGAATAAACGTCCGATCGGGTTCGGCTTCACTATCGATCATCCCTGCCCTCCTTCCATCAAGGTGCAGGCACCTGCTCGTCGAGAGTCTAACCACGGCGCTGGCATGCATCTCTGACTCTCCCCCGACTACCCCTCCAGCACCGTAGCGACGTATTCGCCGAGCAATCGGGGCAACCCAAGCTGTTCGAGAGAAAAATCCGGTGTTTTCCTATTGCGAACAATAATACGAATTATTATCATTTGTAATTGATGCCTCTGGACTCACGACCGGACCCCTACCCCCGGTCATTGGGTTTCAGCAGCAGTCGAGACCGCCGGGGCCGCTATCGTGTGGCCGATGGTGGCTCCGCCCTTGCCGCAATAAGGCACAGACCTGATCAAAAATCGGAGACACCAGGATGAAAACACCGCTGACCCTTGGCCTTATCGCCATCGTTTGTGCGCCCTGCGCCTATGCTCAGGAAGGCGAGGAGCCGGCGGAGATCGAGCCGGTGGTCGTCACAGCGACCCGCCTCGAACAGCCGGCCAGCGCCATACCGGGAACGGTTATTGTGCTGGACCGCGCAGCAATCGACGCGCAGGCCCAGATCAGTGACGACCTCGCCAGCGTCCTTGAACAAACTATCCCCAGTTTTGGCCCAAGCCTGCGTAAACTCACCGGGCGAGCAGAATCGCTTCGAGGCCGAAATCCCCTCTACCTGATTGACGGCGTACCGCAGCACAACGCCCTGAGGGACGGCAGTCGGGACGGTCACACCATCGATCTCGATTTTATTGAACGCATCGAGGTGATTAACGGCTCGAACGCCATTCAGGGAGTTGGCGCCACCGGGGGCGTTGTGCAGATGGTGACCCGCTCGCCGCGGTCCAACGAGCGCTGGGAGACCACCCTCAACGCCCGGGTTACCGCACCGGACAACGGCGATTCCGACGGGCTCAGCTACAAAGTCAGCGCGCTGACCGGAAGACGCATCGGCGACTTCGATCTGGTTGCCGGCATCGCACTCCACGAGCGTGGCCTGTTTTTTGACGGCAACGGGGACGAAGTTGGCCTGTATCCAACGCAGGGCGACATCATGGACTCAACCTCGTTAGGCCTGTTTTTCAAAGGCGCCTGGCGTATCAACGATGAGTCGGATCTCACTTTCATGATCAATGATTTTGATCTCGAGCGTAACGGCGATTTTCGGGTGGTCCTAGGCGACCGGAGCACCGGGCGGTTCACCAGTACCGAAGCGGGCGATCCATCAGCGCTCGTCGGCGATCCGGCGCGCAACGATGTAACCACCGCCTCACTCACCTATCGTCATCGATCACTGCTGGGCGGCAGCCTGACGGCGCAGTTGTTCGACCAGTCTTACGAGGCCAGATTTGAAGGTGGTACCTTCGGCGGGTTTTTCCGTCTCACCCCCGACGGTGACCCGTTCCTCGATCAGTCCGCGGTGGTGTCCGACAAAAACGGCCTGCGCCTGACCTGGAACCGACCCGTCGGCGCCCAGGGCTCAAGCTTGGCGCTTGGCCTGGACTATTTCCGCGATGACTCGGCTCAGGTGCTGACGCGCAGCGGCCGGGAGTGGGTGCCGGAGACCCGGTTTGAGACCTTGGCGCCCTTCGTACAAGGGACCTGGGCGGCAAGTGACGCGGTCACTGTCGTTGCCGGGCTTCGTCATGAGGACGCGGAGCTGAAGGTTGACGACTTCACGACCATCGCTGCGGCCAACAGCACGTTTGTGCGGGGCGGCGCACCGGATTTCTCCGAGACGCTGCCTAACGCCGGGGTGATCTGGCGGTTTGCGGAGTACTGGAATGTCTACGGATCGTTCAGCGAAGGGTTCACCATGCCGGACGCCGGGCGCGTTCTCCGGGGAATCAACGTGCCCGGGCTGGACGTTGACTCATTGCTGACCGTCGAGCCGATCGTGACCGACAACCGTGAGATCGGCCTGGAGTTCGACAACGGGGCCTGGCGCGCGAGCATCGCGGCTTATGACTCAGAGGCCGACAACGGCTCAAGGCTTCTCCTCAACGACGCGGGTATCTTCGAAGTTCAGCGCCTCCGCACCGAAATCGACGGCATCGAGGTTGCTGTCGGCGTACCGATCGGCGGCGCCTGGTACGCCGGCGGCAACTACGCCAATCTGGATGGGCGGTTTGATTCGGACGGCGACGGGCGCGTGGATAGCGACCTCGACGGGATCAACATCGCTCCCAATCGGCTGAATCTCTACGCGGAAGGACCGATCGGCGACGCGATCAGTCTGCGAATCCAGGCATCGGTGCTGGATGACCGGGACTTCAGCGGTCCCGGCGCACCGGTTAACAGAGACTTCGATGGTTTTACCCTCTTTGATGCGTTCGCAACGTGGGAGACGCGCTACGGTCGCTTTGGACTCGCGATCGAGAACCTGTTCGACAAAGAGTATGAAACGTATTTCTCGCAGGTCGAAACCGGTGCGCGTGCCGACACCTTTTTTGCCGGCGTCGGTCGCACGCTCTCGCTGAGCTGGCGCACCAGCTTCTAGTGCGGTGGCTCCATCGCTGGGTTGGCGTAACGCTGGCGTTGTTCGCCGTGTTGTCAGCGAGCAGTGGGGCCCTGCTGTTGTGGTCTGACGAATACACCCAGTGGCGTTACCCCTCAATCCGGTACAGCCAGGGATCGACCGAGCCGAATGCGACTGTGATCGAGGCAGCCTTGGCTCAGGCGTCCGGGCCGGTGCAAACCCTGGGCATGCCCCGCCCTGGGCTGCCCGTCTATCACCTTTATCTCAAAGGCGGTGACCAGGCTTATCACTCGATCACTGATGGCTCGCTGATCGACACGTTTGGTCCGCTCGGACGACTCCCCGCAGTGCTCTTTGAGCTTCACGTGGATTTGTTTGCCGGCGACTTCGGACACACGCTGGTGGGCATGCTAGGGCTGATGGTGACCGGACTCCTGGTGACCGGCGTCTGGATCTGGTGGCCCCGCCGACGCGTTCTGCGCCTCCGTCGTTTGCTCCCCAAAGGCACCCAGCTGTCGCTCATGAACTCACACGCGGCGCAGGGTTTGCTGATTAGCGTCCTCGTGACGTTCCTGGCACTTTCAGGCGCCGCGATCGTGTTTCATCAGGAGAGTGAGGCGTTGCTCAACGGACTATTGGGAAGCGCTGTGAACACCCGACCCAGCGTTCGAACGCTCGACGCTGACGCGGGACCTGTGGTGTGGGAAAAGCTCCTGGGCACAGCCCGAAATTATCTGCCAAACGCCACGTTACGCTTCGTGAGCCTGCCCTCCGAGAAAGATCGGCCGGTAGTTCTTCGCCTGAGAAACGCTGGGGAGCTGCACCCCAACGGGCGCTCGTATCTGGTTATCCACCCAACGAGCGGGGTGGCTCTTGAAGTGATCGACGCCACGCAAAATGGCCTCGGACCCGCGGTCTATAACGCGCTGTACCCGCTGCACGCCGGCAAGACCGGATGGGTTGGACATCGGGCTTTGCTGCTGGTTACTGCGCTGGCGCTAACTTATGTGGCCATCGTCGGCGTGCTGCTGTTTTTTCGCGGTCGCGCACGTCGACGACCGATTCAATCAGTGCCCGACTAGCGGGCTCTCAGTCGCTGCTGAGCACCGGCGGGCGCCGGAAAGCAAAGTTGGGGCGCGACTTGCCAGCGATAGTTTTTTCTAAGCTCAATAAGGTCTTTCGCAGCGACCTTCTTTCGAACCTTCGGTAAGCCGGTGCGAGTTTCCAGGCGGAGGATGCTGGACGAGATCTTAGTGAATGGCCAGCGATACGCTGTGGGGCTGCTGAAAGTTCGCCACATAGAGTTCTTTCGTCGACAGCAAGGCAGAGATTCTGTTTAGCCGACACATGATCGATTGAACGGCAGCACCATGGCAGATTTCGCGGATGGGGCTACAGGCACACTGGTTTGGGTGCTGCTGCAGTCGAGCGATCGGCCAAAGAAGTCGTTGCTCATCCTGCGTGAGTGAGCCTTGCTCAACCTCCCCGACCATAACCTGCCGACTGGCCCCCAGGGCCACGGTCGCCAGCGCGTCCTGCCACGAAACTAAAATCTCTGGGATCCCCGCCTTGAAAAACACCTGCTCGACCTCGGCTCGGTAGCAGCGATTGTTCTCAGCAGCGCTGATCATGACCCTGGTACCCCAAAGGAGCATTTTGCCGCCCGTGCCAAGGACCGCCTGATGGTCGAGACACGGACCGACTGAAAAACGGTCGTTGGCTTCAGGCGTCACGCTGGTTGCTTGCATTTCATCATCTCCGGTTTGACGCCATCAATAATAATGAGAATGATTGCTATTTACAAACATGATTTGAAGATCGGTGGGTAGAGACAGGCCGCCGAGGCGGCGCCAGGTTCATGCGCCAAGCTATCGCCATAAATCCCGGATCGTGGCTGCCGTATCCGTTTCGATTTCGTCCATCTACAGCCCGCGATATGACGAACGATTCTCATTACTATTAATGGGTTATAATAGATCGCGTAATGCACGCTTTCGGAGTCACCTCTCGTGTCCAGCGCCCGGCCGTCCAGCACTGGCAAGCAAGGCGATCAGAAAAAGACCACTTTCCGCCGGCTGATGTTCAAGCTGCACTCCTGGCTTGGACTCAAGCTTTGCGTCCTGATGGCCTTTGTCAGTCTGACCGGGGCTCTCGCAACGCTCGCCCAGGAAATTGATTGGCTTCTTAATCCTGAGATGCGAGTCACCGCGCCCGATTCCGTAGAGCGGCTTTCGTGGGGTGAGCAGCTTGATGCGGCGCTTACCGCCGGCGTCGCGGGAGAGGTTGCAACCGTTATCCAGCGGCACGACCCGTGGTTTGCGACCGAGATTCAGGTCATCACTCCCTGGGCTGAGCGGGTCAGGCTGTGGGTCGATCCGTATACCGGCAATTATATCGGCGCAACGTCGTGGTTTAACGTGCAGCGCTTTCTGCGCCAGACCCACCGCCATCTGATGATGCCGGTACAAATCGGCGTGCCGATTGTGTCATCGCTCGGCGTTGTGCTGCTGTTGGCTATCGCCACCGGCCTGGTCG
>JBCDKA010000046.1:0-26677 GCA_038747195.1 Pseudomonadota bacterium | reverse complement strand
CGGGCCAGCGCATCGACGATCGCCGACTGACGCTTTTTCAGCGCTACAATCCATTCCCGCATCGCCTGGCAGCGACGTTCCACGCCACCGGATTCCCAAACCATCTGCGCCGAGCGCAGCGCGTCAGCAACCTGACCGAGCTGCTCCGCCGTGTAGGGCTCAAACTCGTAGTCGATCTCGCCGCTGCGCGGATTGCGCACCGTCATCAACGCCGCTTGAGTTGCGCTGTTCATGGATCCGTTGCCTCCGCGGCCTGGCTGAGCCGCTCATCATCAGCTTTTGCCGGGTCGATCACAAACACCGCGTCGTCGACCGGGCCGTTCACCCGGAACGTGTGCCAGAAAATGTCGTTGGTTTTGCGCCCGTCGTAGAACAGACGTACGCGCTGCGGCTGCCGAAACTTCGGCGAGTCGTGCCAGGCAAACTCTGAGTAGATGCGATGATGCCAGCCACGCGGGGTGTCAAAGCCCACCAGCCGCACCGCCAAGCTGCCTTTGTCGATGCCGAAGATCGTTTCGCTCCCCGTGGCGTCGGTCACCTTGATGAAATAGCAGGGGTCGCCGGTTACCTGATCGTCAGCGAGCCGGCTCACCGTAAATCCCGGCTGGTCTGCAAAGCGGATAATCCCAAAGCCAAACGCCGCAGACCACTGAGCCGCCGCCGTGTTTTTCTCCAGGAGGCCCTCCTGGTTGTAGGTATTGGCCCCGTCATAGGCAATTTGAAAAATGACCTGATCGCCGCTTCGTGCGTCGAAGCGTACCTTGCCGTTGGCGGAATGAGCGGCGGTGGATTGATCGGGGAAACGCCGCCACATGCGGTAGCGATCCACCTGGGTCTGCTCGTCAGCGGCGCCGCCGCTGTACATGGTCATGCGACCCTCCAGGTAAAGCGTCTGCGGCCGCTTCCAGCCCTGACCGCCGTTGGCTTCGGTGGCCATTCTCACGATGTCCAATCCGCTGAGGGGCGCAGCGATTACGGCCAAACCGGGTAGCACTGCCGCGATTACAAACCCGGTCAGAGCAAGTCGAAGCAGGGTGCGATGTTTCATTGGCACTCCGGGACAAGCAGTTATAATGTTCTAACATTATATCATTTGCCCCTGGAGGGCTCTGTGCCAATGAGAACTTGGAAACTGGTGCCTCTGCTAGGCCTGCTGATTGCGGCAGGCGCGATGGCTGACGATCAGCTCGACCCAGCCATACCGGCGGATGCGGTCAAAATTCAGCGCAAAATTCAGTGCTCCCTGACCGACGGCGAGCAGGTCACCTTCTGGTGGTATGGCAACGCGTATTCACGCCGGATGGGCGAAAAAGATCGCCTCCTGTTCAAAGTTGAGGGAATGAACACGCGGGCCTGCGTCAGCGAGACCCATCCTGAGCGGGGCGATGGCTTCCGCCTCGTATCCCGAGAAATCCTGCTCTATAAAGATCCCGAGACCGGGGAGGTTCTGAATCACTGGGAAAACCCCTGGACCGGCGAGAAGGTTGACGTGCTGCACGTGGAAAACGACCCGGTGAACTTCCAGTCTTACGAGATTGGCCGCAGCGGCCAGCCGGTCAGCTGGGATGGCGATATGCACAACGGCGGCTTTTGGCAGCGGAGCACGGTGCCCCTGTGGTACCCCAACACCCTCGCCGGCGACTTCCAGGGAGAGATCGGCGGCACCTACCACGCGACCGAGATGTTTAACTTCTTCGGCCCCGTCGACAAGCTGCTCGATCCAGACGTGGCCACCGCCGAGGTCCGAGTGGGCTGGTCGCGCATGTCAGACTGGCTGCCCTGGATGAAGATGGGCGGCCGCGAAGGCATCATCTATATGCATACCGCCGGCACCAAGCTCGGCGCCTGGGATGAGCTTTCGGACACCATGAAAGCGGAAATCCGCAAGCACTACCCCAAGTACGAAACCCCGCCGCCGCTCAACGACGAGCGTCGCAACGTGACCAGCTGGTCGTACTATCGTGACGTCAAAGAAGGCAAGCGCGAGCTGCCCGACCGCTACAAGTAGGTTATCGCCTGAGGGGCTGCGGACCGCAGCCCCCCGACAAGCCAAGTGATGGGTCGGCGTCGCGCGCCGACCCTAGCTTCAGCCTTCCATCTCGGCGCCGTAGTGGGCGTGCACCTGCTGATAGAAAGGCTGCGCCATGATGCCGCTGCGCCAGCGCGTGATTTGGGGGTAAGCCTCTAGACCGATCTGGACCGCGTCGAACGGCTCCATCGCGGCGATCAACGCGATGTCGGCAAGCGTCATCTGGTCACCCGTGATAAACGCCGAGTCAGCAAGCTGACCCTCGACCATCGGCAGGTACTGATCGAGAAAATCCTGGCCTTCCTTGACCGAATCCTCGTCAACCGGCAGCCCCATCATCGGCGCGAACATCCGGTTAAACAGAATTTTGCTCATGTTGGTGCGGATGTGGTTAACCGCAAACTCCATCCACTGGTCGATCTTGGCCTGTTCGTGCAGGTCCGCGGGATACATCGCTCCCCCTACCTTGCTGCCCAGATAGCGGCAAATGGCGTTGCTTTCGGCCAGCTTGAAGTCGCCGTCGACCAGCGCAGGCACCTTCCCGAAGGGATTGATGGCGAGATAGTCCGGCGACTTCTGCTCGCCGGCCTGCAGGTCAACGTGATGGTAGGTTGCGTCAACGCCCAGCGCGCTGACCGCCAGCCGCACCTGATTGGCGGGCGCAGAGGCAAAGTGTCCGTAGATTTCCATGGGGCTGAGTGCCTGTGTGATTGTCAGGCCGAGAGACTGTCACGCAGGACGCGCGAAGACAACGAACTAATCCTTATATCCGTCGCAGCGGATTCGTCAGTTCGGAGCCTGGCGCAAAAAAAAAGGGCAGCACGTTGTGCTGCCCCGGTCCTAACTTGGACTCAAGAGTCCCCTCAGAACTTGTAGCCGAAGCTGATGCCGTAGACCAGCGGATCGATCTCAACGTCACCCAGGCTCGCACCATCGAGCTTCGCTTCGGTGTCGATGTCCATCCACCGCGCGTCGACGTTCAGGAACCAGCGCTCGTTGATCTTCCAGTCGGCACCGATCTGCGCTGACAGGCCGAAAGAGTTGTCCAGCGACAGGTCTGAGCCTTCCAGCGGTCCAGCCGTTTCTTCACTGAAGAACGTGGTGAAGTTCACGCCCAAGCCCACGTAGGTATAGAAGCGCTCGCTGCTGGCAAAGTGATACTGGAGGCTCACCGTCGGCGGCAGCTGGTCCGTTTCGCCCACCCGGGTGCCGTCTTTCAACACGATGTCGTGGTTAAACGGAATCGCGGCCAGCACGTCGATCGCCCAGTTCTGATTCAGAAAATAAACCGCGTTGAGGTTCAGCGCTGCGCCGGCATCCGCGTCCACAATCGGGTTGTTGTTGGACTTGGGATCGACATTGGTAATGCCAACCCGGCCGATCCACGTGCCGGCTTCATGAGCGGTCGCGGCGCCGCAAAGTGCCAAGGCTGCAGTCAGCGCAATCAGTGTTCTTTTCATCGGATAAATTCCTTTTTGTGGGTGGGTCAACGATGCTTAATATGCCGACGCCCGCGATCGCGAGTAATGGGGGGAAGCCGCAGACCCACCTGTGGAAAACCGATAGGCGCTCAGGGGCCGCCGAAGGCCGCCCGTAAACAACGCGTTTCATGCCCCAGGAGGCACCCTCTATAGATGAAACTTGCTAATCTATCTATCGATAGGTATATTCACGGCATGAACATTAACTCTGACTATTCTCAGCGGGCGGTTGATCTGCCCCAAGACGCTTTGTGGCAGCCTTCACCGGCCCCGGGCGTGGAGCGACGCATGCTGGATCGGGTCGGTGACGAGGTGGCGGTTGCAACCAGCGTCGTCCGCTACGCGCCGGGCAGCAGCTTTGCCGCCCACACCCACGATGCCGGCGAAGAGTACCTGGTGCTCGACGGCGTTTTTTCCGATGAGCACGGCGACTATCCCGCCGGCACCTACGTGCGAAATCCGCCGGGCAGCAGCCATTCGCCGTTTACGCGCGATGGCGCCACCATTTTCGTCAAGCTGCGGCAGTTTGATCCCGCCGACGATCAGCAGGTCACGATCGACACCCGGCAATCTTCGTTCAGGCCTGGCGTTGCGCCGGGTCTGGAGGTCCTCCCGCTACATCAGTTTGGTCACGAAAACGTGGCCCTGGTGCGCTGGGCGCCCGGCACCCGATTCAGTCGGCATGTGCACCCGGGCGGCGAAGAGATATTTGTGCTCGAAGGGACTTTTGAGGACGAGCATGGCGTTTATCCGGCCGGCAGCTGGCTGCGGAGCCCCGCCTATAGCGAGCACACGCCGTTTTCCAACGACGGCTGCCTGATCTATGTCAAAACCGGGCACCTGCCGCTGGCCGCATAACCGGTCAGACGGCTGATCACTCGGCGGACAAACCCTTTAGGGCTTCGGCCGCCTGCTGGTTGTCCGGATCGAGCGTCAGAGCCCGCTCAAAGGCCGCGCGGGCATCCGCCGTTCGGCTTTGCTGCGCCAGCACCATCCCCAAGCGCCACCAGGTGGGAGAGGGCGGCACGGGTGGATCTGCTGCGTCAGCCGACAGCTCGAGGTAGCGCCGGAAGGCAGCCTCGGCTTCCGCCAGGTGCTGGCCTGAAAGCGCGCCCGTCCGACCAAGCTGATATAGCGCCAGCAGATCGGTCTGCTCACCGGTCGTAAACGGCGTCAGCGTGTCAACCGCTTCGGACCACCGCTCCTGCTGCTGCAGCAGCAGGGCCAGGCCCAACGCAGCCTGGCTTTCACCCGGGTCCTCCGCCAGCAGCGTTCGATAAAGCGTCTCTGCCGACTCGACCTTACCCTCAGCCAGGTCGATGCGGGCCTTCCAGCGCTTGCCCAAGCTCGGGTCGATCTGCCCGATAGCTTCCGCCTGCCGATACGCTTCTTTGGTTCGACCGCCGGCGATCCAGGGAGCCTGAAGATGGAACTGAATCAGACCCACCCGCCCGTCGAGGTTATCCGGGTCGATTTTCACGACTCGCTCCAGCGCTTTTTTTGCCGTCTTGGCCAGGCCACGAGCCTTCATCATGCCGGCGCTGCCGGCAACCTCCCCCGCAGCTTCCGCGAGGGAAAGCCAGATCTCCGGGCGATCGGGGCTTAACTCGGTGGCCGCCTCCAGATCCTCCAGCGCCGCTTCAGCGCGATCGGTCCGGATTTTCAGCCGGCCTCGGATATACAGTTCGTCGGCGTTCAGCTTTCCGGTGCGGCCGTCCAGACTGTCCGCCCAGGCCTGGACGGTTTCGATGTCATCCGAATCCAACGCACGCTGCAGCTCATCGATCGACTGCGCCTCAAGCGCGGGGGTGAGAAACAGCAAGACGGCGGCAACCGAGAAAACCCAGGCAAACTTCATCAAGCGACAATCCTATTTGTAGACAGTGCTGGCCCGCGATAACCGGCACCGATCTCCGGCGCCCGGCGCTTTTGACCAGGCAGCATAGCTTCGCGGCAACGGACAACGGTTCCCAGTGACGGGAGTCATGCTGTAATGGATGTTTTGAGGTGAGGAGCGCGCCCCATGTCGATTGCCGTAAGCGGAGCCAGCGGAAGGCTGGGATCGCGAATCATCGAGGCCCTGCTGGCTCTCGACGACCCGGAAAAGCCACCGCTGATCGCGCTGAGCAGAGACACAAGCTCAATGAGCTTTGCAGGCGTGAACGTCCGTCAAGCCGACTACGCACAGCCTGATCAGATGACCTCAGCGCTGGCCGGCGTCGAGGTGCTGGTGCTGATTTCGGCACCGGTCAAAGCCGGTGTTGACCGGGTGCAGCTGCACCGCAACGCGATCCAGGCAGCGCAGGAGGCCGGCGTTGGGTGCGTGCTGTATACCAGCGTGATCGGCAACGGCGATGAGTCGGGCACCTGGTATGCCGAAACCCAGGAGGTGAACCGCGTCACCGAACGCGATCTCATGGACAGCGGACTGCGCTGGATCATCTGCCGCAACGGGTTGTACCTGGATCTTGACCTCATGCACCTGCGCGCAGCCGGCCCGGACGGCGTCTACAGCAACAACGCCGGCACCGGGCGCTGCGGCTACATCGCGATCAGCGAACTCGCTTTTGCCATCGCCAGGCTGACGTTGGAAGCCCACCAAGGCCGCGGTACGAATCGCACGCTCAACCTGATTGGCGAAACGGTCACCCAGCAGGAGCTCGTTGCTCTCGCCAACCAGGTGTTTGGGATGGAGGTGCGCTATCAACCGATCAGCGAAGCAGCGAACGTTGACCGCCTGATGGCACACCCGATGATCGCCCGGCGAGGCCTTGAGGTTGCCCGCATGCTGACCGGCTGCTTCCAATGCATGAGTCGCGGCGCCTTCGACGTAGAGCCGCAATTCCACCTCGCCGCAGGTCGTCCGGCCAAGCCGCTGGCGCAGCAGATGAGTGAGCTAGATCCGCTGTGATTGTCTGGGTCCGCACCCTACAATGACGCCGGGAGCTTCATCGGAAAAACCAATGCCGCACGATCACGCTGTATCGAGACGCGCCCTGCTGGTCGCTGTTGTGGTGGCGCTGTTTACGGGCGTTTTGGCATCGCTGGCGCTTCGCCCGCCGGGGCAACCGGTGTCGCAGCAAGCTGCCGCTGACCCCGGATCGATCGACGTCATCCGCTGGCGCGCAGCGTCGTCTTTCACCGGCGCCATGCCGATCATCGGCACGACCCCCTATCGCTTCGCAGACACCATGCGCGCGATGACCGGCGGCGCCATCGACATCACCGTTTACGACCCGGGGACCGTGGTGCCCGCCCTGGAGATCACCGAAAGCGTCAAAGATCGAAAGGTCGAAGCCGGCTTCCAGTGGGTCGGCTACGACCAGGGTCGGATCCCGGCTTCAACGCTGATTGCCGCGGTACCCTTCGGAATGGAGCCAACCGAGTTTATGGCCTGGTGGTACATCGGCGGCGGGCGGGAACTGGGTGAGGAGCTGTATGAGCCTCATCAGGTGATGCCGATTCTCTGCAGCATCACCGGGCCCGAGACTGCCGGCTGGTTCCGGGAACCGATCCAGGACATCGACGACCTCGAAGGCCTGAAGATCCGGTTTGCCGGCCTGGGCGGCAAGGTGCTGCAGCGCGCGGGCGCATCCGTCACCATCATTCCCGGCGGGGAGATTTTCCAGGCGCTGGAGAAAGGCGCCATCGACGCCACCGAGTTTGCGCTGCCCGTGATCGACCAGATGCTCGGCTTTTCTCAGGTCGCTCGCTACAACTACTTTCCGGGCTGGCACCAGCCGTTTTCGACGGGGCATCTGCAGGTCAACCTGGAGATCTGGCGGGGCTTGAGCGAGACCAGCCAGGCGATGATTCGTACCGCCTGCCAGGCGATGGTGACCTACTCGCTGGCGGAAGCGGAAGCGCTCCAAGGCGCCGTCGTCAGAGACTTCCAGTCGTCGGGCGTCACCACCGGCTCGCTCCCGCTGCCCATCCTCGAAAGGCTGCGCGAACTGGCTCGCGAGGTGCTGGATGAGGAAGCCGCCGCTGACGCCGATTTTGCGAAAATCCTGACGGCTCAGCGCGAATTCTCGGCCACCTATCGCTATTGGAAAACCCTGGGCTATCTGCCCCGGGACTTCTGAACCACCGAGTGATGTCCAGCGCGATCCAACCCGCCGAAACCGCGCCGCCCGCGACCTACCCGCATACGCGGCTGTCGCGCCTCAGCCGACGATTCTTCAGCCGAATCAGCCAAACCCTATCCTGGATCTGGCTCGCGCTGATCGGGGTGGTCATGCTGAATGTGGTCATGCGCTACCTGTTTGGCGAAGGGCGCATCGAGTTTGAGGAAATCCAGTGGCACCTGTTCGCCTGCGGCTTCATGGTGGGCATGGCGGTCTGCATGGACAGCGATCAGCATATCAGGGTGGACGTCCTGCATGACCGGGTCAGCCATCAGACCCGGGCGTGGATTGAACTCTACGGCCTGCTGCTGCTGTTCTTCCCTTTTGTGGTGGCCATGATCGTTTTTTCGCTGCCGTTTGTGCAGTACTCGTTTGCGAGCGCTGAGGTATCGGACGCAGCCGGCGGATTGCCCTACCGCTGGCTGATCAAAAGCGTGCTGCCCTTGAGCATGGTGTTGCTCACCTTTGCGGGCCTAAGTCGCCTGTCGCGGGTGACGGCCTATCTGTTCGGCTGGCCTCATCGTGTCGATTAACGATCTACTTTCCATCGCGATGTTCGTCTCGTTCATCGCGCTCATCCTGACCGGTTTTCCCGTGGCCTGGGTGCTGGGCGGGCTCGCCATTTTTTTCACGGCGGTCGCCATTGTTCTTGAGATCGACCTCGGCTTTGCCCTCAACGTCGACTGGGCCTACACGTCGCTGGCCGTCAATCGCAGCTGGGAGGTCATGAAGAACTGGGTCCTGGTTGCCCTGCCCCTCTTTGTCTACATGGGGATGATGCTGGAAAAATCGGGTATCGCCGGAGATCTGATGACCAGCCTGTCGCGGGTTTTCGGCCGCGTCCGCGGCGGCCTGGCCGTCACCGTCACCCTCATCGGCGTGCTGCTGGCGGCGACAACCGGCATTATCGGCGCCTCGGTGGTGCTGCTGGCGATGCTCGGCCTGCCGGTCATGCTGAAACAGGGTTATCGACCGGAGCTGGCAAGCGGCACCGTGTGCGCGGTCGGCACGCTGGGGGTTCTCATTCCGCCAAGCATCATGCTGGTACTGATGGCCGATCGGCTCGCGATGCCGGTGGGTGACCTGTTTCTCGGCGCCATGTTCCCTGGCCTGCTGCTGGGCGCGCTGTACGTCACCTATCTGCTGGTGATCGCCCTGCTCAACCCGGACGTCGCGCCGGCGCCAGAACATGCCGAGAAGCTGGACTGGACGGCGCTGGTCAACGTGGTCAAAGCCGTGCTCGCCCCGACGGCGCTGATCCTCGCAGTGCTGGGCAGCATCTTTTTTGGCGTCGCAACCCCAACGGAGGCGGCGGGTATCGGCGCTTTTGGGGCGACGGTGCTGGCGGTCCTGCGGCGCAAGCTCAGTCGGCCGGTCCTGGACGAGGTGCTGCGACAAACCACCACCACCACGGCGTTTGTCTTTGCGGTGTTTATTGGGGCAACGGCTTTCTCCCTGGTACTGCGAGGCCTCGGTGGCGATGAGCTGATCAAGTCAGCACTTCTGGAGCTGCCCTTTGGACCCAACGGAATCGTGATCACCATTCTCGCGTTCACCTTCCTGCTTGGCTTCTTTCTTGACTGGATCGAGATCTCGCTGATCATCCTGCCGCTGGTGGCTCCGGTGGTCCAAAGCCTGGGGTTTGACCTGGTGTGGTTCACCGTCATGTTTGCGGTCTGCTTGCAGACGTCGTTCCTGACACCACCGGTGGGCTTTGCGATCTTTTATCTCAAAGGCGTTGCGCCTGAAGGCATTACCGCAGGGACCATCTATCGTGGCGTCATCCCCTTCATCTTGCTGCAGCTAGCGGCGATGGCGCTGATTTATCTCTACAAGCCGCTGGTCACCTGGCTGCCGGCACAGGCCTACTGAGCTTTCGGCCGCAGCAGCGCGGCGACCGCCAACACCGCGTTGAACCCCAGAAAGGCAGCCGTCGTGGTGGCAATCACGGCCCACATTTCGCCGTGAGGCAGGGCCGCCGGCCCGCCAATAACCACCGCGGCGAGCCAAACGCCCAGCGCAAGCGTAAGCGCCAGCAGGTCATAGCCAAGGCGACGCCTGGCCCCGCCCTGGTCGCGGCCCGACCACCAGTACAGGCTGCCCCAGCCAAGCTGGACTGGGAGCAAAATCAGCTGTGCCATCCAAACGTGATGCATGTCGACCCGGTTGTTCCGACTGCTAAAGATCCTCTCATTTTACCCTTACGGCAGACGGTGGTGGGGTTCCCTCTGCGCCAGAGATAGAGGCCGCAGCGTTGTTGCCCCCGCCTGGCCGGACTTTAGTACCGCTACCGTCATGATTATCCCGGCCAGCGGACGCGCCGCTCCCAACGTGTCTCAGATCAATATAGATGGCCGCAGGGAAAAACTGTCGCAAACAAGGGGCCTACCACAGCCCCATACAGTTGGCGTAGTACGTTACTGTCGCCGGCCAATCCGAGAATACGCCGGTCACGCCAGCCTGCCGTACCAGCACGTCGAGGACCCGATAGATATCGCCGTCGCCGGTGAGCGCAGGTTTGATGGTCAGGTAGTAAAAACTCTGCTCGCCAGCGAGCACGTCCTCAGCAATTCGGCCGGATCGCTCCAGGGTCCAAGTTTTGAGCTCCAGGCCCGCTTCGCGCGCGGCCTCGGCGTAAAGCGACGGTACGATGGTGCCGTCAGCGTCAAGCGACAGGAGCGCAAACAGCGGCGGCGCGATGATGTTCAGGCCCTGAGCCTTCAGCGATGCAAAGTCCGCTACCCGCGGCAGAAACTGCGGGTCGGTGTAGGGTCTGGCGTCCAGCCAGACCGCCTGTCGCGCAAACGCCGGATCGACTTCGCGAAACAGGTTGATGTCCTCGAGACTGAACGACTGAAGCCAGACGTCTTCCGCGGGGATGCCCTCCTCGCGAAAGTCGTCGATCAGGCGCCGCGCGTAGTCAGCCTGCGAGTAGCTACCCGCAAAAGGCATTGCCACCTCCGGCGCCTTGAGCTCCGGCACAAACTTGACGTTTAGCTCACTCAGGAGCGCGATGCTCTGTCGGTGGGTGAGCAGCGTGCCGCCAGTAGCGTAGAGGTCCGTCCGAAACGCCGGCGTACCTTGAATATAATCCTCCACCGTTTGTGCGGCCGGGTTGGATCCCTCCATCTTCCCTTTGAGACTCAGGAACTGCTGGGTGGTGAGGTCGGCTGTGCAGCAGGTCGCGCTGGCGGGCTCCAGCACCTCACCGGTAGCGGGGTCCAGTCGAGCCGGACGAAATGGCTCTCGGCAAGTTGCGGCCAACGGCGTCAACAGGATGTTCGTGGTCTCGTGCAGATCGCATTGGGCGTGGCGACAGACCAGCTCTAAGTCTTTCGTGAACGTGACGTCGCACTCCACCAGCCCCGCCCCCTGCCGGGCCGCTGCCCGGTAGGACTCCTCGGTGTGCTCTGGAAACAGCAGCGGCGCACCGCGGTGTCCGATCGAGAGCTGGCTAGGCCTGCTGGGCTGATCCTTGCAGGCCTGCAGCCGACGCTTGAGCGCGCCGCGAGGAAGCTTGTCAATGAGGTATGCGGGCCTTACGCCGAGCTGAATCGCTGGAGCCCTCGCCGGGTTGCTGCCCACCGGCGAGGGCACCACGTCTCGCGACTGACAGGCCGCCATAGTCATGGCAAAAACCAGCCAAACCCAGCGCTCAAGGTTTGACCGCAAAAAGAAGGTTGGCCTGCCGGCTCGAAGCCGGTATCGGCGCCAGCCAAAGAGCCTGTCGGCACAACTTTCACGATAGCGATGGGACACTCTGAGACACTCTAAAAACGTATTTTCGCTATGAGCTTACCCGATCAAGAGCGCGCAACACGGCGTTCGGTGCCCGCAGCAGCCGCGTTGCTCGGCTACGCCGGACTGATTCCCTTTCTGGGTCTCGCGGCAGCTTTGGCTGCCGACGTAAATGTGTCGCTTGCGTCGCCGCTTTTCACCACCTACTCGGCCGTTATTCTCTCTTTTCTCGGCGGAATTCGCTGGGGCGTCTATGCCGGCGCGGCGGAACCGAAAGACCGCGACCTTTGGATTTCGATTGCCGTGAGCCTGGCTGCGTGGGCAGCGCTCGCGCTTCCTGCCGGTACCGTCGTGACCGCGCTGCTGGGAGGTCATCTGGCGACTGCCTTCGTGGACCAGCTCACGCCCCCCGCCGGCCAGCAGCCGTGGCTTAAGTCGCTGCGCTGGCGACTCTCGGCCGGCGCGATCGCCGGCCACTTAGTGGTGCTTTTCGCCTAGGAACAGGTGGCCGCAGCCGGGCGTCATCAGGTCAGCGGCACCAGCGTTAGCTCGACGCGCCGGTTGGCCGCGCGACCGCGATCGGTGCTGTTGCTGGCGATCGGGTAGGCTTCGCCATACCCGGCTGTAGCGACGCGCCGCGGCATCACGCCTTCACGCATCAGATAGGTACCCACCGCGTCAGCGCGCCGCTCCGAGAGGAGCTGGTTATAGCTGTCGGTGCCGGTCGAGTCGGTGTGGCCCGTTACCTCCACCAGCGTCTGGTCGTACTCATCCAGGACCAGCGCAACAGAATTCAGAACCTGGGCAAAATCGGGCCGCAGATCTGAACGGTCTACGTCGAAGGTGATATTGCTCGGCATGTTGAGCAGGATCTCGTTGCCGTTACGGGTCACCGACACGCCGGTGCCGTCCAGCTGCTGGCGTAGCTTCGCTTCCTGCACGTCCATGTAGTAGCCGATGGAACCACCGGCCAGCGCGCCGACGCCGGCGCCGATCAACGCGCGCTTACGCCGCTCCCGGCTGTTGTCGCCGCTCAGAAGGCCAACCACCGCGCCGGCGGCGGCTCCGATAGCCGCACCGCTGGTGGCCTTGGCGGTCTGCTCCTCGCGGGTATAGGGATTCACCGTGGTGCAGGCAGCCATCGAAAAAGACAACGCGCCTGCGGCGAGCAGTTGGGCTACTTTCATGATTGTTCTCCAGCCTTGTTTCCCCAACAGGCTAGCAACGCAAACCTTAACCGCAGGTTAACGGCGGGTTAATCGCGAAGGGCGTCATTTTGCGTATCCGGCGAGCCAAAAAAAAGCCGGCGCTGAATCCACAGCGCCGGCTTTTTCTCGGTTGGTGAAGTGCCTTAGGGCAGCGGCTGGCCTGGCGTCCAGGGCGCGCCCGCCTCGCGCAGGCTGGCCTCGAATGCCGGGATCCGCTGCTCGGTCAGCTGGTTCATCTGATTGCGAATCTCGGCAAACTGGTTTCTCGCCAGCTCGAGGCTGCGCTGATGAGAGGGCGTCGGGCCATAGGTGGATCGGCCGGTCCCGAGCATGGCGTGGAACAGACGGTCGCTGACCGTGGGTTCGGTCAGTGAGCCCAGGTACTCCCGCTGCAGGCTGCCGCCGAGAGCCAGCGCCAGATCTTCCAGCGATTGCTCGATGCCGTGCAGCTCACCATCCAGCGCCGCCGGGGCTGCCGTCGACCGCTCCAGCGCCAGGCGAAGCGTTTTGACGCGTTCCCGGGTCTGACCCAATGCCTGCCCGGCCGCCGTTGCGCCGCGCTGCACGCTGCCCAGCTCCTGCCAGAAGGCCGCCACTTCTGTCGGCTCAGCGCCGTCGAGCGCGCCGCGATTCAGCGAGACCACCTCGAAGCTCACCGCGTCAGCCACCTTCTGGGTGTCCCCGTTCAGCGTTTGGCTCAGGTCGACGCTGTAGTTGCCCGGCGCCGCCATCGGGCCCGACACGTTGGAGAAATAGTCGCCGCCGGTGCCGATGGCATGAGGTGCTGGGAAGCGCAGGTCCCAGGCGATCCGGTGGAAGCCCTTCTTCGCCGGTCCGGTCAGACGGCGCACGACGTTGCCGTCCGCGTCACGCACGGTCAGGATCATTTCAGGCTCCCGCTCGCGCCGCTCCGCCTCGATAGCGTCCCACCCAGGAAACGGCACGTCCTCGTCGCTGTCGAGCGCCTTTTCGCGCTCACGTCGCGTTGCTTTGGCGGTCTTCAGGTCCTCTGGCAAGTAATAGGTCAGCACCGCGCCGTATGGCGGGTTCGGCGCATGGTAATGCGCGTGTCCCTGCGAGGAGTTGCCGCCGCCACCCAGCGGGGAGCCCTGCATGTACCAGTCCGCGTCGCGGGGCGTAAACAGAAGTGGCCCCGACTCGAGCTGCGCTTCGGTCAGACCCCGGAGCGGGGTGTAGTCGTCGAAGACAAAGAAGCCACGACCGAAGCTGGCGCCGACAAGATCATTCTCCCGCCGCTGAATCGCCAGATCGCGGAACGAGATGGTGGGCACGCCGCCGGTAAGCTCCACCCACTCATCACCGCCACCCAAAGAAAAGAACACGCCAAACTCGGTGCCCAGGAACAGCAGGTTCGGCTCGACGTGATCCTGAACCACTCGCCAGACCAGGTGCTTCTCGGGGAGGTTGCCCGCGATCGACTGCCAGCGGCGACCCCGGTCGGTGCTCTTGAGCAGGTAAGGCTGATAGTCACCATACTTGTGGTTGTCGAGCGCCACATAAACCGTGTCAGCGTCGAACAGATCCGCCTTGATGTCGTTGACGAACGCAGTATCCGGCACGCCGGGCAGACTGCCGACCTCGATCTCGCGCCAGCTCTCGCCGCCATTCTCCGACACCTGGATGAGACCGTCGTCGGTGCCCGCGTAAAGCAGCCCCGCCTCCAGCGGCGATTCAGCCAGTGAGGTGATCGTGTTGTATTGGGACATCGCGTACATGTCCCAGGGGGCGTCGAAGCTCTGCTGACGCCCCATAATCGGCAGCGTTTCGCGCTGCTGATCGCGGGTCAGGTCACCGGAAATCGGGGTCCAGCTGTCTCCCCGGTTGTCCGAACGCCAGACTCGCTGCGAGGCGTGATAAATCCGCGTGGGCGAATGGGGACTGACCAGGATCGGTGCGTCCCAGTTCAGCCGTTCCGGCGCATCCCCTGGCTCTGCCTGAGGCTTGATGTAGACCAACTCACCGCTGCTGCGATCCACCCGCACCAGGTTTCCTTGCTGCCACTGGGCGTAGACGATGTCTGGATTACCCGGCTCGGTCGCGGGCTGATGACCGTCACCGAAAAGCACCACCTCCCAGTCGGAGTTGCGGATGCCGTTGACGTTGTCGGTGCGCGAGGGGCCACCCTGCGTGTTGTTGTCCTGGGTGCCGCCGTAGACGTTGTAATAGGGTTCCGCATCGTCCAGCGCCAGCTTATAGAACTGGGTGATGGGCAGGTTGGCCACAAAGCGCCAGGTTGCGGTGTGGTCGAAGCTTTCGTAAAGACCACCGTCGCTGCCAAACAGCAGGTACTCCGGATTGTCTGGCCGGAAGGCCACCGCGTGGTCATCCCCGTGCTTGTTCTCGTTGCTCATCGGCACAAACGTTTTGCCGGCGTCATACGAGATCTGGGTGGTGTTATTCATCAGATAGAGCCGCCCCTCGTGGTGGGGGCTCGCGTAGAGTTCCTGATAGTAGTGCGGGCCGGTGCCACCTGACACGGTGTCGGAGCGCTTCTCCCAGGTGGCCCCACGATCGGTTGAGCGAAACACACCGCCCTCGCGCAGGTCGAGCTCCACCGCGGCGTAGATGGTGTCCGGGTTGAGCGGTGATATCGCCAGACCAATTTTGCCTTTGTTGCCCTTTGGCAGGCCCTGGGTGAGTTCCTTCCAGGTGCGTCCGCCGTCAGTGGATTTGTGGATCCCCGACTTGGGTCCACCGCCCATGTAGGCCGCGACCGTGCGGTGGTGCTGCCAGGTGGCCGCATAAAGCACGTCCGGGTTGCGGGGATCCGCGATCAGCGACGCGACGCCGGTCCACTCGTCGTCTCCGAGCGTCTGCGTCCAGTTCTCGCCGCCGTCTTCGGTGCGGTAAACGCCGCGTTCACCGCCGGAACTCCACAGCGGCCCCTGCGCCGCTACCAGCACCACGTCTGGGTTGTCCGGATGCACAATGATCTGGGTGATGTGCTCGGAATCGGGCAGTCCGACGTTGCGCCAGTTCGCGCCGCCGTCTTCGCTGAGATAAACACCGTCACCAAAACTCACGTGACGACCACCCACGTCTTCACCGGTGCCCACCCAGATGCGACTGGGGTTGCTGGGGTCGATCGTCAGGGCGCCAATCGAGTAGACCGACTGCTTGTCGAACACCGGCTGCCAGGTGGTGCCGGAATTCACCGTCTTCCAGACGCCGCCGGAACCCACCGAGATGTACCAGGTGTTCGGGTCGTTGGGGTGAAGATCGATATCAGCGATCCGCCCGGACATCAGCGCCGGGCCGATACCGCGCAGCTTCAGGCCGGCAAACGTGCCGGCAGACAGCGTTTCCGCTTCGTCCTCCTGCGCCAGGGCAGCGGGACCCGCAACCAGCAGGGCTGCCGCCAGCAGGCCGGAAAGAACGTTGCGCGCTCCGGGGTTTCTTAAGTTCATCAGTCTCATTATTGCTGCGCCTCTGCGGTGACCGGCACTCGGCCCGGTGTCCAGGGAGCGCTGCTGCCCAGCGCCTCGTCGATTTCGTCCAGCGATTCGCGGGCCGCTCGCAGCGCGGCGGTGACGCCGGTCAGCTGCTCGCGCGCAACCTCCAGCGACGCTCGCTGGTTGTCGGTGACCTGAGCCAGGGCGTCCCAGTGGGCAAACCCAAACATGCCGAGCCGGCCGTTGATAGACATAGGCGCCGGTTCCGCAATGCCCGCGATGACGCGGTCACCGTTCAACGTCAGACTCGTCTCGCGCAGTCCCGCTTCCACCTCGCTCAAACGCTGGTAGAGCGCTTCGCTGTCTCCTGGGGCGTCACGCAGCGCAACCTTGAGGTGCGCGATCCGCTGATTCAGCTCAGCCATTGAGCCGCGAGCCGCCGCAACGCTTCGCGCCAGCTCGTTTGCGGCCGCCATCTCGCGGGCGTGATCCGCCGGCGACGAAGGCCGGAACTGACCTTCATCCAGGGTTTTCAAGACAAACTCCTGCGACTCACCGAGCGGGGTTACTTCCCCTCGCACCCGCATGGCCATGCTCACCCGGTAGGTACCCGGACCCACGAGCGGCCCTTTGGGCGTGCTGTCCCAGGGCGCAATCGAGCTGGACGGCTTGAGGTTCACCGCGTCCGGCGCCGGCAGGCGCAGGTCCCAGGCAACGCGATGCATGCCTTTACCGGTCGGACCGGTGATGCGTCGAACCAGCGATCCGCTGGCGTCGAAAACGCTTAGCTCGATGGTGGGATCGTCTTCCGCGGCCTCAGCGCGAAGGTCGGCCAGCGGCGGGTACGGATTGTCCTCACCATCTTTCTGGCGCGTACGCTCGGCTTTCCGGCGCTGCTTCTTGAGCGAAGTGATAGCTTCGGTGAGGTGATACGTAAAGATCGCCCCAAAAGGCGGGTTGGGTGCGGTGTAGTAGGACGCTCCCAAAAAGCCTTTGGGGCCGTAGCTGTAGTAGGCCTTCTCGGCGTACAGCCAGGTATCTTTGACCGGGAACAGGTAGCCGGCCTCGGCCGTCACGTCTGCCGCGCTCACCCGCAGCGGCGTATAGTCATCCAAAATCCGAATGCCGCGGCCGAAGGTGCCCAGCACCAGGTCGTTTTCGCGGCGCTGAATCTCCATGTCGCGGACCGCAATCGTGGGCATGCCGCCCGTCAGCTCCCCCCAGTTCTCGCCACCGTCCTGGCTGTAGAACACGCCAAACTCGGTGCCGGCAAACAGCAGATCCGGATTGACGTGGTCCTCGGCCACGGTGTGCACCGTGCCGCGCTCCGGCAGGTTGCCGACAATCGACGTCCAGCTTTCTCCGCGATCGTCGCTGCGCAGCAGGTAGGGTTTGAAATCCCCCTGCTTGTGATTATCAAAGGCGGCGTAGACGCGGTTCACGTCGTGGCTGGAGGCGACGAGGTCGCCGACGTAGCTCATCTCCGGCACCCGGCCAAAGCGGTCCTCGCGTCGCCAGGTTGCGCCGCTGTCATCGCTGACCTGGATCAGTCCATCGTCGGTTCCGACGTAAAGCAGTCCTTCCTGCAGCGAGCTTTCGTCCAGCGAAACAATGCTGCCGTACATCGAGGTTGAGTTGTTTTTGGCGACCGCGTTGACGCCCCAGACCCGGCCCATCACCTCGAGCCTATTGCGGTCGAGCTTGCGAGACAGGTCATCGCTGACCATCCGCCACGCGTTGCCCCCGTCTTCGCTGACAAACAGCTTCTCCGCGGCAAAGTAGAGCCGCTGCGGGTTGTGCGGACTGATGATAAAGGCCGAATTCCAGTTCCATTTGTAGTCGTCTTCCTCAGCACCCGGGGCAGGAGTAATGATCACCCGCTCGTAGCTCTGGCGGTCGAAGCGCGCGAGCATGCCGTACTGCAGCTGGGAGTAAACCGTGTCGGGGTTAGTCGGGTCGACCTGAGTCTTGAATCCGTCTCCACCGAGGGTGAAGGTCCAGTCCTCGTTGGTAATGCCTCGATCGAACAGGGTGCGCGACGGCGCGCCGAGGCTGCTGTTGTCCTGCGTGCCGCCGTAGACGTTGTAAAACGGCTCGGCGTTGTCGGGGGTGGCTCGGTAGAACTGGGAGATGGGCAGGTTCTGCACAAAACGCCAGTTGGCGCCGCCGTCCCAGGTGTCATAGATGCCGCCGTCGTTGCCGGTGATCATGTGCTGGCTGTTGGCCGGATCGATAAACAGCGCGTGCTCGTCGACGTGTTTGTAGGCACCACCCACAGGCTTAAACGACTTACCGCCGTCGTTGCTGACCTGCATAAAGGTATCCATCGAGTAAATGCGGTCAGGGTTATTGGGGTCGACGATCAGCTCGTTGTAGTACTGCGGGCTACTGGACATGTAGCCGGAGCGCTTTTCCCAGCGCGCGCCAAAGTCGGTGGACCGGTAGACCCCTTCATGCTCGTCGTCGGTCTCCACGATCGCGTAGACGGTGTCCGGAGCTGACGGCGCAAAAGCCAGCCCGATCCGGCCTTTATCGTGGGGCGGCAGCCCGGCGGTGATTTCATTGAAGGTGGCGCCGCCGTCGGTCGAGCGGTAAACACCGCTGCCCGGGCCGCCGTTGATCAGGGTCCAGACATGACGGCGTCGCTGATAGGTGGATGCCAGCACCAGATTGGGGCGGTCGGGGTGAATCAGCACGTTATTGGCGCCGGTGTCCTCGTCCACCTCCAGCACGCGCTCCCAGTTTGCGCCGCCGTCCTGAGTCCGATAAACGCCGCGGTCACCACCCAAATTCCACAGCGGCCCCTGGGCGGCAACAAAGACAACGTCAGAGTTGTCGGGGTGGATCGCAATGTCGCCCACGTGCTCGGAGTCTTTCAGGCCAACGTTCGACCAGCTTGCACCGCCGTCCAGCGATTTGTAGACACCGTCTCCGTAAGCGACGGACCGCTGGGCGTTGTTTTCGCCGGTGCCGACCCAAACCACGTTGGGGTTGGCCGGGTCCAGCTCCACCACGCCGATGGAGTACGAGCCTTCGTTATCAAAGATGGGCTTCCAGGTAATGCCGCCGTTGTCGGTTTTCCACAAGCCTCCCGAGGCGGTGGAGGCGTAAAACTGATGCCAGGCATCGGGATGCATGGCGAAATCGCTGATGCGTCCGGAGGTTACGGCGGGGCCAATGTCTCGGATCTTCAGACCTGCGGCGAGGTCGGTGAGTGGATTTTTATCGGCGGCGGTTGCTGCGCTGAGCTGAAATGCGCCCAGCAGGACGGCCAAGCAGCACTTGGCGGCGGTCTGAATCAATGCGTTGTTCCTCGAGTGATAAGCGGGCGGCCCCCCTCGGGCCCGTTCGTGCGGGCGGCAGCAGAGTGCGCCCGGGACGCAGATCATAAGAGTGTGCAGCCCGAGTTGCAAAAATGCGCGCAGCGTCCGCTTCTGTGCGGATTGCGCAGCCGATTGCTAAAGTAGCCGCCGGCAGGGCGGCGCAGTCAGGAGCGATCGATGCAGGAAGTCATCCAGAGCGGCAACATTGTCTGGGTCATGCTGGCGGTGGTGGTGCTGGAGGCCATCACGCTGATCGCCTACTGGCAGCGGACGGGACGCGGGGTAAGGCCCGTGTCGCTGCTGCTGAACCTGGGCGCAGGCACCAGCCTGATGCTGGCCCTGGGGGCTACCTTAAAAGGGTTTGACTGGCGGGTTACCGCGGTGCTGCTGGTCGTGTCAGGGGTGTTTCACCTGTCCGACGTGCGGCAGCGCTGGGCCTGAAGCGCGCGCCGGCGGCGTGGGTTTTGCCGCGCGCTTGCGGTAGCGGGCCAGCATGATGCGGACCTGGTGATACAGCAGGTACGTGACGCCGAGAACGCAGGGCGTGGCCCAAAGCACCGGACTGAACGCAAACTGCGGCATCAGGTTGACTGCACCAAAGGCTAGAAACGCCGTATAGACCGAGATCCCCGCGCCGACCAGGCCACGAGAATGCTGAATCAGCCACTCGTTGGCGGGCGGGTTGCGACGAAGGATAAAGCGCGTATTCAGAAATCCCGCTGCCAGCCCGACGATGGACATCCCAACCAGCAGAGGCTGCTCGACGCGCCAGCCCTGAATGGCGCAATTCAGCGCCGTGAAAAACGTCGCTGCCTGCAGAAACAGGTTCACCGCCGTGCGGTTTGCCGCATGATTCTGCCGGTTTTGAATACAGAGCCGGCCGTAGTTAGCGAGGTTGATCGTCATGGTGGCCAGATACAGCATCATCCAGCCAAAAACCGCGCTGACCAGCACCGGGTCGTCCCAGAAGGGGTGGGTTTCGAGCGGCGCAATCAGCGTGCAGATGCTGATCCCGACGGCAAAGCCCCCGGTCAGCAGCAGCGATCGAGCAAAGACGACACCCCACTTCTTGTGGACGGCTCCGCCTTTGCGGCCCACGATCGGCACCCACAGGCTGATGAGGCCAACGGTCCCGGTGACGATATGCGCTGCCACCAGCGCTTTAAACAGCCAAACGACCATAGAAACTTCGACAACGCTGGCTTAACTGTCCAGCTAACATTACATTAACACCTGTCATTGTTCCTAAGCACAGCGCGTGCGTCAACTTTATCTGACACTTGGAGGTCTCCTCGATTGAGTAACTCTGCGGCAATTGTCATTGGCAGCGGCTTTGGCGGGCTCGCGGCGGCCATGCGGCTGGCAGCCAGGGGCTACCAGGTCACGGTCTGCGAGCAGCTGGACAAGGCTGGCGGCCGGGCTTACGTCTACGAGCAGGATGGGTTTACCTTCGATGCCGGCCCCACAATCGTGACCGCCCCGTTTCTCCTGGAAGAGCTCTGGGCCCTGTTCGACCGCAAGCTCGCGGACGACGTGGACCTGATCCCGGTAGACCCCTACTACCGAATCCGCTTTGCTGACGGCACCCATTTCGACTACAGCGGTGACATCGAGGCCATGAAAGCGGAAATCGCCCGCTTCAATCCGAATGACGCGGCCCACTACGACCGCTTTCTCAAGGCCAGCCAGAAACTCTACGAGGTGGGTTTCGACCAGCTGCTGTACGAGTCCTTCGACACGCCCTGGAAGATGATCAAGTGCCTGCCGGACCTCATCCGCACCCGCTTTTATAGCACCGTTTACCGCATGGTGAAGACTTTTTTCTCGGATCCGAAGCTGCGCATGGTGTTCAGCTTTCATCCGCTGCTGATCGGCGGCAATCCGATGACCACTACCGCCATCTACCTGCTGATTGCACACCTGGAGCGAAGCCATGGCGTGCATTACGCCATGGGCGGTACCGGCTCCATCGTCAAGGGGATGGTCAAACTGATTGAGGAAAACGGCGGTAACTTTCGCTACAACAGCAAGGTCGAAGAGGTGGTAATACGCGACGGCCGCGCCGCCGGTGTGCGGCTGGCCGGCGGCGAAACCCTCGATGCGTCGCTGGTGGTGTCCAACGCGGACGCTGCGGCCACCTACAAATATCTGATCCCCGAACAGCACCGCCGGCGCTGGACAGACCGGAAGCTGGCGAAAACCAAATACTCGATGAGTCTGTTCGTCTGGTATTTCGGCACCAAGCGCCAGTACCACGACGTTCCGCATCACATGATTGTGCTCGGGCCTCGCTACGACGGCCTGCTCCACGATATCTTCAATCGCAAGGTGCTGGCGGACGACTTCAGCCTCTACCTGCATAGACCGACCGCCAGCGATCCGCGCATGGCCCCGGAGGGCTGCGACGCCTTTTACGTGCTGTCGCCCGTCCCCAATCTTCAGGCCGGCATTGACTGGCGGCAGCAGGCTGAACCTTATCGGAAGGCCATCGAGGAGCATCTGGAAGCCACGGTGCTGCCGGGCCTGAAGGACGAGCTCGCCACCTCCCTGATGCTCACGCCCCAGGAGTTTCAGGATCGGCTTGGCTCGGTGGAGGGCGCTGGCTTCAGCATCGAGCCGGTGCTGACCCAGACCGCGTGGTTCCGGCCGCACAACATCAGCGAGGATATTCCGGGACTGTATCTGGTCGGCGCGGGGACCCACCCTGGTGCCGGCATGCCCGGGGTAATCTCGTCAGCCAAAGTGTTGGATAACCTGCTGGCTGAGGCTTCTTAGCCTAGACCTAAACTGATGGCCGCTTCCGCCGCAGCCAGGCGGCCCGACTGGGCGGCCATCGGAATACCGGCGCCGGGATGGACGCTGCCGCCGGCCAGGAACAGGCCCGCAACCGGTGTGGCTGAGCCGGGCCGGGTGAAGGATCCCCAGGGGCCGTGCGTAGGCCGACCGTAGAGCCCGCCGCGGCTGCCCGGAAATCGAAGGCCAAACTCCGCGGGACTAGTGACCACCTGGGCGTCCTCTTCCACCGTCAGCGTCAAACCGTGTTGGGCCAGATGGTCGCGGAGCGATGTTACGTGTCGGGCCACGACGTCTTCCGACAACGCTTTGGGCGGCGCGTTGATCAGGCAGAAAAGCCGCTCGATGCCCGACTCGGGCGCCTGATGATCCGCCCGGTCCTGGGCGCAGATGTAGACCGTGGGACGCGCGCAGATTTCGCCACGTTGGAACACCGCTTCAAACTCATCCACATAATCGTCGCCAAAGAACACCGTGTGGTAGCCCAGCGGGAATCCCTCCGGTCGGCCGACTGCGCTCAGCGTGATCGCCGACAGCGTGTAGCCTTGTTCGGTTCGCGGTTTGGCTCCCGGCACCACGCCCTGGCCCAACAGCCCCTCCGCCAGCGCCTGGCTGTCGCCGTTGAACACGACGGCATCAGCCGCGAGCTGTTCACCATCTTTGAGCGTCACCCCCGCGATGCGACCGCTCCGAACGTCGATCGCGGCAACCTCCGCCTCGCAGCGTACTTCGCCGCCCGCGCTAGCCACCGCGGCTGCCAGGGCGTTGGCCACGCGCTGCATCCCGCCGCCCACCAGCCAAACCCCCCGCCGCTCCGCCTCAGCGATCAGCATCAGCGTTGAGGGGGCAAGAAACGGACTGGAGCCGCAGTAGGTTGAGTACCGGCCAAACAGCTGGACCAGCCGCGGATCCGAGAAGATCTTGCTCAGTTCTTTCCAGAGCGAAACAAACGGATTGGCGGCCATCAGCCCCGGCAGCCCCCGCAGGCCAACGCGAAGCCCGAGCTGCATCGCATTGGGCCGGGACGCCCGCATGAAGCTCAGATCCAGCGTATCGAAGGTCTTGGCCGACTTGGCGACAAACCGGTCGTAGGCCCGCGCCTCGCCGACGCCGGCAAACTCGGTGATCGCGTCGCGGCTGCGTCCGCTGTCGGCGAACAGATCCAGCCGGCTGCCGTCCAGCCAGCTGTGCCGAGCCAGGAGGTCCGAATTGTTGAGCTCTACGTGCTCTGAAAACTTAAGGCCGGCGCGGGCGAACAGGTCGTCGAAAACCCAGCGCATGGTCATGACGGTGGGCCCCGAATCAATCGGCTGGCCGGCGACGGTCACCTCGCGCATCTTGCCGCCAGGTCGGGCCTGGCGTTCCAGCAGCGTGACTCTGGCGCCTGAGCTCAAGAGGTCAAGGGCTGCCGCCAGGCCACCCATGCCGGCGCCGATTACCACCACATGCGGGGCGGTCATGCCCGAAGCCTCACGCGGCAGGCGATTTCTTTGGCGGGGCGCGTTGTCAGGCGCGCCACGGGGCGAACCTCCGCAGGGTTTTCCGGCTCGAAGTCATAGCGGCGAACGAGGCTTGCCAGAATCAGGCCGCTTTCGATAGTGGCAAACGCCGCGCCGATACAGACCCGGGGTCCGAGCCCAAACGCCAGGAAGGTATTGTCTTTTTCCGCCTGCTCACTGCCGCCGAGAAATCGATCGGGAACAAAGCGGTCCGGGTGATCCCAGAGCAGCGCATTTCGATGGGTGGTCCACGGCGAGATCATCACCATCGCGCCACGCTTGATGCGTCGACCGGCGATGGTCGTACTTTCGGTGGCGACCCGCGGAATAAACGTGATCGGCGGGTAAAGCCGCAGCGCCTCACGAAACACGCTGCGCACCAGCGCCAGCTTTTTTACGTGCTCAAAGCGCACCGGGCCGTCTCCGACCACCTCGTCCACCTCCTCACGCAGCCGGGCCACCGTTTCGGGCTGCTGCGACAGCATAAAAAAGGTCCAGGTGAGCACGCTGGCGGTTGTTTCATGGCCGGCAAGAAAAAATACCCCGATCTGATCGATCAGCTCCTCGCTGGTGAAACCTTTGCCGCTTTCCTCGTCCCGGGCTGCCATCACGGCGCCGACGATGTCGTCCACCGGCTTAGCGTCCGGCGCCAGGCGCGGCGCCAGCATCTCGCCGATGTGGCCGCGGATGCGTTCGCAGGCGTCCAGCACCTGTTTGGGCTGGTCGACATGGTCGAAGGCTTTGCCAAAGATCAGCCGACGAATTTCGACGCTCGCCACGGCGCGCTCAAACGCGGTAAACGCGTTGAAGACGTCCTTGGCGCGCTCGGACTCCAGTGACTGAGAAAAAATGGTGCGGCAAATGACGTCGGCCGTGAGCTGACTCATGGCAACGTCCAGCGACAGCGATTCGCCGCTGGCGGCGTGCCGATCAAGCGTTTCCTGGTATTCCGCCACCGCGTCCGCCATCGCCGGAAAGGCAAGGTTAATCCGCATATGAGAAAACGCGGGGTCGATCATGCGCCGCTGGCGCCGCCAGGTATCACCACTGCTGACAAAGATGGAGTCACCCACCAGCGGTTCGAGGGCACCGACAAACAGATCGTTCTTGGGAAAGATCTCCAGCGGGTCGGTCATGACGTCGCGAATACACTGCGGATCGTTGATCAGCACGATCGATCGTCGGGAGTAGCCCAGCGGCGTGATCCGTTCACGATACGCTGCCTTGGGCACCAGGCTGAGCAGGTTGCCGTCCCCTTCGCGCATCACCCGGAGCAGCGACCGAAGGGGGCTCATCGGTATCGGCGCTGGCGGACGGTACAACGAATCAGTCACTCAACCGCCTCCGTCGGCCCGGTCCATTCGATATCCCAGGTTGCTGCCTCGCCAAAGCTCATGTTCCCAAAAATGGTCCGCGACAGAATGGACCAGGCGGTGAACGGCAGCAAGAGAAAGGGCAGCGGGTCGCGAAGCTGGAAGCTCACATCTTTAGCGCGCAGCAGCTGGCCGAGCTTTTGCCGAAAGTGATCCCGGCGAAACAGGGACGCCTGAGTCTCCGTCAGGCAGGGGTAGAACTGCTGGAACAGCCGCTGGCGACGAAAGCGCAAGCCATGGCAATTGGCTGGTTCGAGCAGCGCCGCTGCGAGGTCCTGGGACTAAAAAAAATGAACGCCACTGGTGGCGCGCGGATTACACTCCAGCCCGAACACGCCGCCGTCGGCATCCACCATCAGGTCCAGGCCGATAAAGCCGCTCAAGGCCCCACCCTCGACAAACCGCTCGACCCAGTCAACCACCTGCGGCGACGGGTCGATGCGCTCAAAGCAAACCGCCACCGTGCCCGACACGACCGTGCCCCGATAGACAACCGTCGCAAGCGCCCGGCCCTCGTGAGCCACCGTGAAGCTGCAAAGCTCTTCGCCCTCAACGCGCTGCTGAACCAGCCACTGCTCCGGCGCCTCGCGCTTCGGTAACGGCGCCCCTGCTGACACCTCCTCGAGCCCAACGCCGGCGCAGGAAAACTCTCGTTTAACGATGACCGGTCGGTCACGATTGAGCGCAGCAGCCTGGGGGTCACTCAGCCGCGCCGTGGCAGGAACCCCCAGACCAAGCCGTTCGCAGAGGTCAACAAAAGACTGCTTCCCGTGCACCTGAAGCAGGCGCTCCAGCGGCATCGATCCAATGCGAACCTTTGGATCCAGCCGCCCGTGAAGGGCGGCCACGTGGAGGATTTCCTCCGAAACCGGCAGCACCAGGTCCACGTTCTCGCGCTGGACAATACGACTGAGCGCCTCGAGGTAGGCTTCGGATTTGCTTACGGGCGCCGGAACCTGAAAACTTTGGGAAACCGCGCGCGAGCTGCCGCATAGGTGGCGCCGACCCGGCTCCGCCACCAGCACGCGCCAGCCCGCCTCGGCCAGGCATCGAGCAAGATCCAAGCCCTTTGGCAGGCGCCCCAGGGTGAGCAAAACGGTGCGGGATGGCGTCACAATGGCGGGCTTCACCCATCTCCTGGTGCGCCGGCGGAGGCGCAGCCGCGGTGTCGAAACAACGGGTTCCTGCCGACAGCTGGAGCGTGCATCGGGTTATCCTATCCGACTTGCAGCCATTTGAGCAGAGCCCCGTGTTTGCCGAGTTTGACAATACCTACCGCCAGCTGCCCGAAGGCTTCTTCGCGCTTCGATCACCGCGCGCGCCGGAAGCGCCTGAGCTGATGATCTTCAATAAGGACCTGGCGACCGAGCTTGGCCTGGACGTGTCTCAGCTGGACTCAGATCAGCTTGCCGACATGCTGTCCGGTAAGCGGCTGCCGGACGACGCTGAGCCCCTGGCGATGGCCTACGCCGGTCATCAGTTTGGCCACTTCGTGCCGCAGCTGGGAGACGGGCGTGCACTGCTGCTGGGCGAGGTTGTGACACCGGCTGGGGAGCGGCGCGATATCCAGCTCAAAGGCGCCGGGCCAACCCCTTTTTCCCGCGGTGGTGACGGGCTGGCCGCCATGGGGCCGGTGCTGCGCGAGTATCTGGTGAGCGAAGCGATGGCCCGGCTGGGCGTTCCGACCACCCGG